>CAVOCU010000016.1:0-32512 GCA_963694315.1 Dehalococcoidia bacterium
CAGCGCTGGTTTCAACCGAAATTGCGGAACCCGACAGCGCTCCGGTGCGCGTGAAGATCCTCAATGAGGAGTTGGTAGCGTACAGAGACACCAACGGCGACGTTGGCCTCGTAGACAACTTCTGCCCCCACCGCCGAGCAAGCCTTTTCTTCGGCCGTAACGAAGAATGCGGTCTGCGCTGCGTGTATCACGGATGGAAATTTGATACCAACGGCGATTGTGTGGACATGCCATCAGAGCCCGCGGAGAGCAACTTCAAGGACAAGGTCAAAATCAAGGCATACCCGGCGCGCGATTGGGGCGGCTATATCTGGGCATACATGGGACCTGTAGAGTTACAGCCTGAACTTCCCGAGGTCGGGTGGGCTATGGTCCCTGACAGCCACCGCAAGGTTTCCCGACGTCTGCAGGAGAACAATTACCTTCAGGGCATCGAAGGAGGCATTGACTCCAGCCACGTCTCCTTCCTCCATGCAGGCCTCACTCCTGCTCAGCGTGACAACCCTGAAATACGACCAGCCCGTGGAGGAGGTCAGCCCACGGCCATGATTGGCGACAGTGCACCACGTTTTGTTGTGCAGGACACGAACTACGGCTTCATATACGGAGCCAATCGTGACGCCGCGAATGACGCGTACTATTGGCGCATCACTCCCTTCATGATGCCATTCTTCACCATCATTCCGGGCTCAATAGGAAACGGAGATGACCTTACATACAGCGGCCACGGGTGGATTCCAGCGGACGACGAAAGCTGCTGGATGTTCACCTACAGCTGGAACGCCAGCAGGCCATTGAACAAAGGTGAAAATCACCCAGCCAGCGATTTGGAACTGGAGCCACGCACCCTGCGGGCCACCATCAACAGGGACAACGACTACGGTATTGACCGTGAAATGCAACGAAACGTGAACTACACGGGCATTGCCAATGGTTCAGTTCAGGACGCAGGTATTCAAGAAGGTATGGGTGCCATATGTGACAGGACCAAGGAGCATCTGGGGACCTCAGACTCCGCCATCATCAACCTGCGCAGGATCTACCTCAGAGGCGCACGCGAGATAATGGAAGGCGGGGAGCCATTTGTCCCTGAAAAGGGTTCCGATTACAGACTTCGTTCTGTATCATTAATCCAAGATCGCAGCATCACCTTTGATGATACCAAGCATACAGTACTAAATGGTGCAGCTGTCTCCAACTAGATACGCTAGCCTTTTCATTCGATTCAAATTGGTGCACATTGGGAAATTAACAGACCTCCACGAAGCGTGGGGGTCTGTTAATTTCATGACCCAGCTACCCCCTCCAGCCAATCATAAGTTTCTAGACGAACGACAACGCAATAGCGTAGGATGATCTCATCCCACAGAAAGTCGTAAACCATACGCCCCCAGCCCTGCTACCCTTATGAACATCATTGCTAAACAACTACCGATAACTCAGGCATTACAGTATCGCGATTTCCGGCTGTACTGGTCTGGGAATTTTGCCTCAGTTATCGGTCAGCAAATGGCTATTACCGTCCAAGCCTGGCTAATCTTTAGTCTGACTGGGTCAGCACTCTCGCTTGGCTTGTTAGGTCTAGCAAGAGCCGCCCCTGCGGTCTTTCTCGGCCTCTTAGGCGGCATCATTGCCGACAAGGTCAGCCAACGGCGTCTGCTGATGTTCACCATATCCATCAACGGATTCCTCTACGCCCTTTTCGCAACGCTTACCTTCGCAGGAGATATTGAAGTCTGGCAGGTATTGGCCATCGTATTCGGCATCGGCGCAGTCCAGTCCTTCCAGCAAGCGTCCCGCCAGGCCATCTTCCCTAGCCTGATAGACCATCAACACATGTCCAGCGCCGTAGGATTAAACTCAGCCATCCACCCTGGAGCACGTATCTTCGCCCCAGTGGTAGCAGGGTTACTCATAGACCATCTAGGAGTTCCGTTACAGGGCGCAGGAGTAGTTCTGGGCATGGTATCCCTAGGCACGTTCTTCTATAGCTTCATGGTGTTCCGGACCAAGCCTCGTGAGATACAGCGTGCCGGAGGAGCTTCCGGGGTTGAGAACCTGAAAGACGGTATCAAGTATGTGAAGAACAACCGTATCTTCCGATTGATCATAGGCACAAGCCTAACCAATGCCTTCTTTGCAGGTTCCCACATTATCCTGGTCCCCGTGTTTGCGAAGGAATTGCTAGGAGAAGCATCGGGTTCAGCCATCGGCTACATCTTTGCTGCGGGCGGGATTGGCGGGCTGACCGGGGCACTTGTAGGTGGTTCTATGGGGAGCACACGGAGCAAGGGAAGGATATTGGTGGGAAGTGCCCTTGCCTTTGGAGGCGGCGTCATAGTCTTTGCCCTGTCCCCCTGGTACGCGCTTCTCTTGGCAATGGAGTGGGTATCCGCCGCAGGCAACGAGATGTTTACGGTCATAGGTCAGAGCGTCCTCCATTTCGAGGTGCCCAACGAGTATCGCGGCCGAGTGATGGGCATCTGGGGCATGACCTATACCCTGTCGCAGCCTATGGGTTCCATGCAGGTGGGGGCCATGGCTAGTTTCATTGGGGCAACTGCCGCCGTAGCAATCGGAGGATCCATCGCCTGTGCCATAGCGATTGCAGGGATCGGAAGAGATAGAGCCATACGAAACATGGGGAGAGAGAAGCTGCCCAACGTCGCAGATATACCCACAGAAAGTTGATTACCCCAAAGTCCCTTTTGGGGGACGTATCGGGAGAATAATGAACCCTGAGGGCTTTCCCTGGCGAGGCGTTAAACAGAGCCTGACGGTTCCCCTCGCTCACTCGCACAGCATACAGAGACACACCTGTAACAAAATCACATTCCATTTACCCGCAGGCCTTGACCTAATTGCCCTCTGGCAGTAGCATTTCCTCGCCGAATAGTGCTCCCACGGAGCACCTTCTCTTTGGGGGCACGCTTACTAGGATTAGTACGAAACGGAAAGGGAGTACATCATGCCAACAGCAGAACGTTTAACAGCAGCCGATGCATATGCAAAGGCACTAGCCACTGGAGACCGTGGCGCAGCAACTGCCGCATCCAAGCACATTGCAAAGGACGTTGTTTCCACAGTAGGGACCCGCACATTCGAAGGTTATGATGAGGTGTTAAGCCGCATCACCGGCGTGTGGCCGCAGACACCTGTGTACCGCAACGGCACATGGGGCGCAGCCAAGGAATCCGGTTCCGATGTTGTAGTTAACGCAACAATGAAGCCTGTAGGCGCAGGCCCCGCAGAGGTGAACGTCACGTTCTCCTTCAACGATGCCGACCAGATTAACAAGGTTAACCTTGAGAACATTGTTAAGACGCAACTGGTAGAGACCGATGTCCTGCCGGACTTCATTACCACCCGCATTAACGGCGCGTTGGCCAACGATACACCACTGTCCACCAGCTATGTGGATAAGGATGGTCGGCCCAAGCTTTCTCTCCGCGGCAGCGTTCGTACCTTCGGCGATCACTCCCTGAGCATCTGGGCCCGCAAAGGCTCGGGCCTAGCTGACGCTATCGCCACCAACCCCAATGTGTCTTTCCTGTACCGCGACAACCCCACGCGTTCCACCATCATCCTCCAAGGCAAGGCGCGGGTTGAGACAGACGGCAAGGTACGTAAGCAACTCTTCGACGAATCGCCAGAGGTTGAGCAGAATCACGAATCGTGGGAAGCCGGCGTGGCGGTCATCATTGACCTGGACCAGGTAGACGGCGGCACACCGGACGGCCGAGTGAAGTTCCGTCGCTAGATTCTAAGTCACATTGAATCATCACCGCCCTCAGGCTGCTTTGTTCGGCCTGGGGGCGGTCTGGCATCACCACCCCGTATAGCAAAGGGAGGCACCTGTGAAGACACCCGCAGCAATCTACCTTGAACGCGAAAAGGCGATGGTCATCGATGATATCGATATCCCCGAGCCAGGGCCGACCCAGGTTGTGGTCAAGCAGTTTGCAACGGGGGTGTGCCACTCCCAACTCCATGAGCTTCACCGGCCTGCTCCTGCCTTCCCGCTGGTTCTGGGCCACGAGTCCACGGGTGTTGTTGTAGCAACTGGCAGCAATGTCACCCATGTTCAAACAAAAAGGAGCCCTCTGGTAGGGTTCCTGCCTGCTGAAACGCTGAGTCTTAGCCGTTTATGGCGTTGGTCAGGGCGCGAATGTGCTCTGGCCCCGTGCCGCAGCAGCCGCCGATGACGTTAATCCCAATCTTTGCAAGCTCCGCAAACCCGTGAGCCATGAATTCAGGAGACTCAGGGTACACAATCTCTGCGTCCAGTATGGAAGGGATACCGGCGTTTGAGTTGATGAGCGTGTAGCTGCTGGTGACGCGTTTTACCTCTCGCGCCAGTTCCACCATGTCATCAATGCCGTTCCCGCAATTTGCCCCAACAACGTCTGCCCCTGCTTCTTGTAGCGCGGCCATCGCTTTTTCCGGGTGTACTCCCATGATAGTAACAAACCCGTCTGAGCCCTTATCAAACACCATGCTGGCCATGATTACCAGGTCTGTATTGGCCTTGGCCGCTTTGATGGCGATTACCGCCTCTTCCAGCACACGTAATGTCTCAAACAACACACCATCAACGCCACCTTCTGCCAGCGCTTTGACTTGCTCAATGTAGGCATCCCGCATCTCATCCTGATGAATACGGCCAAAGGGGCGTGGGAACTCGCCCAGAGGCCCCACGGAACCTATGACGTACTGACCTGAAGATGCCTGGCTTTTCGCCAGCCGTGCCGCCTCAAGGTTGAACTCCCGAACGCCGTCACCCATGTCATAGTTGCTGAGATTATATCGGTTGCCACCAAAGGTGTTCGTCACCGTCATCTCAGCACCGGCATCAAAATACGCTTTCGCCATGCCCGCCACTACATCGCCGTTGGTCAGGTTGAACTCCTCCGAGCACTGCCATGGTTTAAGGCCATGTTGCTGAAGGTACGTCCCCGTTGCCCCATCTGAAATCAGGGGCTTGCCGGTTGCCAATCGATTAAGGAGGTTGCTTGCGTTCCTCTGGCTCATGCGGACACCTCGCCAGGCACCCTGGAGACGATGAACGATTCATCGTTGAACCAGAGGCCGTTGTATTTATGCAGTATTTTTTGAGTTACGTCCAGATAATCCCTTGACCCCATCACCTCTCGCAGCCGCTGCTCGTCCGTCTGCGCAACGTACGTTGCCGCGTTCCATGCAGCCAGCAGCGTTGACGTGCCAATGTTGTTGGTGGTCTGCTCCGGCTGCAACTGGAGTTCATACCGAAACTCCGCCCGCGAGTCCGGGTAGCTGAGGAATCGCAAATCCGGATTGGAATCACCAAGCTGCACACGCAACTCCCTCAACAAGTCGAATCGAGGGGTCTTGAACGGATCCTCGTCCGGCCAGAGGGTGCGGATAACCTCCATTCCAGGATCTTTACCCGTGGACTGAACCACAACCATGCTGCCGCCCGGCGCCAGGCTCTTGGCTAGCGGTGCCAGAACGTTCTTGACCTTGGATACCGCAGGTTGCGTGGCCCGGAAAGGCTGGGCCGCCAGAATCAGGTCGTACCAAACGTTGGGGTCACCCTTCTTGGGGATAATCGGTGCGAGTGGCCATTGCTGATCCTTCCGATAAATCACAATGACAGACGGTGCCACATATACGGGGTTTCCTGTCCGTTCACTGGGTTTGGTCTCCCACCACTCACGGACTACAGGCTCCAATTCTCGTATCTGCTCATCAAACTCGTATGCCGTAGTTCCTTCAAAGGCAACTTCCAGCCAGTTCAAATCCTTCATTTTCTCTGGGGAGCCGGGTGTGAATGTAGGAGCCTCTGAGTAGAGCATGTTGGTCATGACCAGAACAGTCTGGGGATGTTCACTGAACCTATCGCCCATCCGCTCCAGGCCAATCCGTACATCCTCCTGGCTGATCTCTTTGCCTGCCACCAAAAAAGGCACGGTGGGATATCGCTGATGTAGATGCCGCATGAGTCGAGTGAGGACAGTAGCATCGCCCATACCCGCATCAAAAACGCGCAGTGCGGGAGGAGTAGGGTTCAAGTACCTGATGTCCATCGCCACGCGCCGTGCAATCAACTGCTTCTCATTGCACGTAGAGACGAACTGGAGGTACTTCTCTCTGTTGTCAAAGAACCGTAATGACAGATTCGGTTGCTCGGTTGCGGCCATGTTTTCGCCTCTTTGTAGAGTTACACTAGATTTTTGATTGTTCTATGACCTGTGGGAGTGACGACTCCCATCCGGCAGCAATGAGATGCACTCCCTGGCACAGTGGGCGGAGTTCACGGATAGTCCGAGCAGCAATCTCAATGCTCTTTGCCCGCTTCTCCTCTGGGGTGGACGCGGCGTCCATCTCTTTTATTAGGTCATCCGGCACGGTAATGCCTGGAACCTTCTCATTAAAGAACCGCGCCATATCGCCAGACTTCAGCAATATGATGCTGGGAAGCATGGGGACGTTAAACTTTGCCGTTACGTTAGCAAACTTCTCATATGCAGCAGGCTCGTACACTGCCTGAGTCTGAAAGAACTTGGCTCCCGCTCCAATCTTCTGGCTCAGGCGGCCAATCTCAAAGTCCAAGTCATCAGCGCCGGGGTTTGTCACTGCACCGGGGTAGAACTCCGGAGTGCCTCGCAATGGGTTGTCATGGATGTCATGGCCCTGGCCCAGCGCGGTGATAGCCTCCAACAGCGTCACTGCATCAAAGTCAAAGACGGCCTTGGCCTCAGGATGGTCGCCTATAGAAGGCGGATCACCGCCCATGCACACAACATTGGAAATACCAAGGGCCGCAGCTCCCAGCATATCCCCCTGCAACGCTATCCGATTTCTGTCTCGGCACGTGAGTTGTAGAATGCTCTCAACACCTCGGTCAAGGAGGAGTCGCGCAGCAGCCATAGGAGCCATGGACATCTTTGCCGTATATGAATCAGTGAGGTTGAACGCAGTGATTAAGCCCTTCAGGAGGTCAGCCTTCTCAAACATGGGTTCCAGGTTCACACCCTTTGGGGGGATTAACTCAGCAGTTAACGCAAATGCCCCAGCCTCCAAGGTGTCCTTGAGCTTACTCATAGATATTCTCCCATTGGCCCATCGACAGTGCTATCTTTATTAGGAATTATATAACCAAAATGAATATAATATATTTTTATGTAACGCATTAACGAATATTCTAATTCGAATCATAATGAATCAACTTTTTATGCGCGTCAAGACGGTATAGTGAAACCAAAGACAGAGTTTTTCCGTTTAAAGGTATCAAGGTATCCACACATATAGCGGGAGGAGGGAGCGGCATCCGTAGATTACCCCTCGACCGATGCCGCAAATAATATCATGCGACCAATTGCAGAAGTTGCCCAAGATTTAGGTCTTGACCCACAAATTCTCATTCCTCAAGGTCATTACAAAGCAAAAATACCCCTGGAAGCCATCCGAGAGGGCGGCAAACGGGGCAAGTTGGTGGTAGTTACAGGCATCACCCCCACGCCAGCAGGCGAGGGCAAGACCACAATCACTGTGGGCCTGACTCAAGCCTTTGGTCGACTTGGTAAAAAAATTGTTGCCACGCTCCGGGAGCCGTCATTAGGGCCTATTTTCGGAATAAAAGGCGGCGGCACGGGCGGTGGCCTTTCTCTGGTTGAGCCACAAGACGAAGTGAACGTCCACTTCACCGGCGACGCCCACGCTGTAGGCTCCGCTCACAACCTACTGGCAGCCCTGACGGACAACGTTGCCCAGCGCGGCCTAATCCCCGGCTTCCGAGCAGAGGGCATTACCTGGCGACGTGTGACCGATGTTGAGGATCGCGCCCTGCGGAGTATCGTCACAGGGCTTGGAGGGTCTGCAAACGCTCCCATGCGTGAAACGGGCTTCGATATCGTCACCGCTTCAGAAATCATGGCAATCCTTGCACTGGCACGTGACCTGGATAACCTCCGTGAGCGGCTATCCAAGATTGTGGTCGGCTACACCACGGAGAACGACCCAGTAACCGCCACCGATGTGAACGCTGTTGGTTCCCTCATGGCCTTGCTCCGTTACGCAATTCAACCCAACCTGGTTCAGACCACGGAGGGGCAGCCGGTCATCGTCCACACTGGTCCCTTCGGCAACATAGCCCACGGGTGCAGTTCAGTGGTCGGAGATAGGCTGGCATTGGGCTACGCGGACTACGTTCTCTCAGAAGCGGGGTTCGGCGCTGATTTGGGGTTTGAGAAGTTCATGCACATCAAAGCCCGGTTCAACAATCTTGAACCGGACGCAGCGGTGCTAGTAGCCACGGTAAGGGCAGTAAAATCCCACGGTGGCGTGCCGACCAAAGAGTTAGACACTCCCAATGAAGACGCGGTGCGCAAGGGCATGGAGAACCTGACCCACCTGATAGGTGTTGTCCGGGAAATGGGACTGCCGGTAGTGGTGGCGATTAACCACTTCCCTACAGACACCCATGGCGAGAAAGTCATCGTCAAGCAGGGTTGTGAAGAGGCTGGGGCCTTTGCCGCTGTGGAGAGTCGTGTATTCGAAGAAGGCGGTGCTGGCGCCATCGAGCTTGCGGAAGCCGTCATCAAAGCGACGGAAGGGCCATCGCCGGAAATTAAGTACCTGTATCCAACAAATGCCTCCATTCAGGACAAGGTGCTGGCGTTGGCCCACATGGTCTACAACGCAGACGATGTTTCATGGAGTCCCAGCGCCCTGCGGACACTCCGGGGGTACGAGGCCAACGGTTGGGGTGAGCTACCCGTCTGCATGGCCAAGACAAACTTCTCCATTTCCCACCAAGCATCTCTCAAGGGGAGGCCGTCTGGGTACACCTTTGAAATTACTGACGTGAGAGCGTCCGTGGGCGCGGGGTTCATCTACCCCATTGCCGGGAGCATCATGACCATGCCTGGGCTACCAGGCGCGCCCAGGGCTCTGGACGTGGACGCTCAGGGGAACATCCTCAACTTATAGCCTGGCACCATTTAAAGTTCGATACAAATGTCTTTGCGAGGAGGCAAAGTGAGCCTTCTCGCAAAGACAACTTCATTAGGCTTCACAGATACAGGGTTCTGATTTTCCTGCTATCATGCCCCAACACCGATTAGGAGGCCCACGTCTGAACAGCTCAACTCCTCGTACCATGCTGGCTTCCTTTAAGGAACCGGGCTTCAAGCTCTTCTACATCAACAGTACTTTTGCTGCCGTGGACATGACCGTGCGCATGGCTGTTCACGGGTGGTTGGTCCTGGAACTGTCCAACGATTCCGAGTTCTGGGTGGGCATCTACGCCCTAGTTCTCGGCATCGGCCAGTTCATGTTTTCGTCCCTTGCGGGAACGCTGGCAGACAGGTTTCAGCGCAGAAATCTGCTTCTTATAGAAGGCTTCATCAGCACTGGCATGGCGACGCTGATGGCGGTAACCACGTACTTTGGGGTGCTTGAACTGTGGATGGCCATAGCCCTTGCCTTTGTGATTGGCTGCCTCCGTGCCACACGGTTTACCTGCATAAACCGGTTTATCTATGACATTGTTGGGCCTCAGAAGCTCGTGAACGGCGTATCGCTCTGGCGCGTGTCCAATACGCCCATGATGATTGGCGGAGCGTTGCTAGCGGGCGGGCTCATAGAGTGGTCAGGTATCTGGGCCGCGTACACACTCATTGCTACCAGCCTGGTCATTTCACTCCCGTTCCTTGCCCTGATTCGGGTCAAAGGAAGCATTGAAGAGTCCAGTGGTCACCTCCTACGCCAAACGTTAGACGGACTCAAATACGCCTCAAACAACCCGCCACTCCGGGTGTTGTTCACCGTCAGCATTGTGATGGAGACGCTGGGTTTCGCATTCTTGGTCATGGTGCCGGTGATGGCCAAGAACGTCCTTGAGGTTGGAGCAGTAGGAATGGGATTTCTTCAGGCGGGCATTGGGGCGGGTCTGTTTATAGCGACGCTGCTCATGGCGGCAAGGGGCGACTCTCAAAACAAACCTCGCATCGTTTTCCTCAACGCCATTGGAGCTGGCTTAGCCCTCATTGCCTTTGCGTTCTCCCGTTCTCTGCCACTGTCTATCTTCCTTGCCGGTGCAGTCATGGCTTTCCTGAACGCCTACGACCTCACTCTGGGCGTGCTCATCCAACTGGTTGCACCGCCAAACCTCAGGGGTAGGGCGGTTAGTCTGCACAGCTTGGCAATATCGTTCACGGCAGTCGGCGGGTTTGTGATGGGCGGTGTTGGCAGCATCGTAGGCGTACCGCTGATGGTCGCTGCGGGAGGAACAGGTATCGTCATCAACGCCCTACTGCGACGCAAAGCCATCATGGGCATCCGGGAATACGGCCAAGAGGACGATCCGGCGGTAGACACTGCGCAGCCACCACGCGACAATACTCCATCGACGTAACACGGAGGAAAAAATGCCCGCATCAATGCCCAAACCAATGAAGGTCGGAGTCGCTATCCCGGCGGAAGCCATCGGCAGCGACATAGGCAAGATTCGAGAGTTTGTTATCGCTGCGGAGGAGATGGGGCTCAACCACGTGGTAATGGCAGACCATGTCCTTGGCGCAGACCCTGCGTACCACGAGGGTTGGAAGCGAGCATATACAAACGCAACCTTCAGCCATGAACCGTTCACGCTTTTCAGCTATCTGGCTGGCGCAACCACCAGGATTGAATTTGTGACCGGCATCCTTATTCTTCCGCAGAGGCAGACGGCTCTGGTGGCAAAGCAAGCTGCAGAACTAGACCTCATCAGTGGCGGCAGATTCCAGTTGGGTATCGGCGTTGGTTGGAACGCAGTGGAATATGAAGGACTGAACGAGGACTTCCACACCCGTGGCGCGCGCTCTGCTGAACAGATAGAGGTAATGCGGGCGTTGTGGACGCAGGATTCCATTGATTTCGAAGGGAAGTGGCATCACATCCACGGAGCTGGCATCAACCCGAAGCCCGTGCAACAGCCAATCCCGATATGGGTTGCAGGAGCATCTCAAGCAGCCATCCAACGCGCCGCCGAGATTGGTGACGGCTGGATAAGCTCCCCCATGGAATCGGATATGACCAAGCACGAAGCAATGGTAGACCAGTTGAAGTCCTACGCCTCAGAGTTCGATAGGGGTATGGAGACGTTGGGTATAGATGGACGGTTGAGCCTCATGACCGGCGATGTCGAAAGCCAGGTTCAAGATGCCAAAGCGTGGGCCGACCTAGGAGCCACGAGGCTCACGGTTGCCCTTTCCAATAAACAAACGCCCCAAGAAGGCCTGAGTCAGTTGCAGCAAATAACAAAGGCTCTGTAGCCTTAATTCAAACGACAAAGTACGGCAGGAGACGAGCATGACTACCGATAAACCAGCCGACGCCATTCTGGTGATAACCACCCTCATAGAAGGTGTCAACGGGTCACTGAAACGAGCGTTTGAAGGCCTGACAGAGGAACAGTTCCAGCAACAACCCACAGCCGACACCAACTCCATTGTGTGGCTGGCGTGGCATATGAACCGCTGGAAGGACAAACAGAGCGCCCAGGCCATCGGCGAGGAAGAGGTCTGGGTCAGTGGCGGCTGGCACGACAAGTTCGGCATACCAGCCGATCGTGCCGGCCTGGGCGACACGTTGGAGCAAGTAGCGGAGTTCAAACCCAGCCAAGATCTGCTCTGGGGGTACATAGACGCCGTACACCAGGCGTTCATGGACCGGGTAGGCCGCATGACCCCGGAGGGCTTAGAGCAACCCATCTACTACATCCCCGGCAGGGGTGAGCCCCGGCCAGCCTGGCGTTCTCTTGCAGGAATATGCACAGATAACCTGAAGCACATGGGGCAGATAGAGTATCTACGCGGCCTCTTCACCGGCAAAGGATGGTTCCTCGCGTAGCAGCCCTAGCTTCTGTGCCCGTGAGAGGCGTCTGCGTTCTCCCTGTGCTGCCGCAGCAAGTCCTTGCCGTAGTCGTTACCGTTCGGTGTGCGGACAACCGTGTGGATATGATCCCTGGTAGGCTTATCGGCTTCCAGTGCAACGCCACGCTGATGATCAAACTCAATGAGAATGACCGGGCTATGGATACGGTAGTAGAAGATCGAGTCATCGTCAGACGCGCCCATCCACGCAAAGTACGTCTCACCCAAGTGGCGTTTCACCTCATCCATCCTCAGTGCCGCATGGTCAGACCTAATCCGCCCCACATAGGTGTCTATTACGCTGACCATCAGCCCTTGCTGGCTGCTTGAAAGGTCGCTGTAGGGTATTCCTTCATACTTGAGTTCAAAATTGTCCCGGAACGCAGTAGTGAAGACCTCGCCGTTTAACTCATCAGAGATAACTGCTTTACTCCGCTGCTCTGCCGACAACGATTGGGCCAGTACCAACCCCAGATGTTCTTCGTCATGGAACACCCGTGTACCAGCATACTTGCCAGCATCGGCGTCCACCGGCTCGGACCCCATGAAAATGGGCGTCATCACCGCCTGGCCATTGACCATAAAACAGTTGACGATGAGGTGATGCCCGTCTATCTGCCAGCCCCAGGGCTCGTCTGAGGAGGGAGTGCCCATCATGCTCATCCAGTACAGCCATTCGCCATACTCATCCGTCTTGCCAGTAATCTCCAGGATGGACTCGTTCAGCCGCATGATGTCCCGTGCTGTCTGATACCCCTTGGGGCTCAGGCTCTCCTTTAACATGGCCATGGCGTTATCCCTCTGGGCTGGAGACAACTCGTCTAGGAACGCACCATGACGCATCAGAAAGGGATGGATGTTGCTCCACTGACGCCACGCGATATCATCAACTTCAAAGGAAGCGCTAGCCTTTTGCACTGGGCTCAGGGACGACAAAAAGGCGTTCGCCGCGTTTTTAATCGGGTCTATAGAAAGGCCGGTCTTCTGTAGCTGATAAAGGCCGGGGGAAACCCGTCCGTCAGTGGTGACCCCTAGAAACTCCTCGGCCAGCAATGCCTGCGCCCGTTCAAGGTTCTTCTGCATGGGTTCAGACATGGGCGATGGCAGGGTTCGCCCTGAGGCTGGCTGTCGCTCTCGGATTTGGAACCGAGTTGAGATGTTCGTTATGGTCGCCTCCCCTATTGCATTAAGCACGAGCATTGTACTCGATATCAGCAGGGGGTTGAATCTTACGCCGGGGCGGGTATCATATCTGCCAGACCAAACTCAAATTTAGTATGCACCTGTAGGAGGGACCTATGACCACTGTAGCAAAGACATGGACAGAAAAATTTTTGGAGATGAGCCACGGCAAGACCCGTTACTGGGAGGCCGGAACCGGCTACCCCACCATCCTGATCCACGGCGCAGGTTGGACAAGCGGCTGCGAGAACTGGGCGTTGGCCATGGGCCCGCTATCAAAAGAGTTCCGCGTGTTGGCCATTGACTGCCTGAACTGGGGAACCGGTGACATCTTCAATCAGGAGATGTCTTTCGCTTACCTGGTAGACCATGTGCGAGAGTTCATGGACGTAATGGGCATAGCCAAGGCCAACTTTGTCGGCCATTCCATGGGTGGCTGGATTGTCACGCTGCTGTCCTACGAGAGCCCTGACCGCGTCAACAAGGTAGTCAACGTAGCTGGCGGCGGCACGGCCACACGGCCATTGGCCAGCATGGTGGACTTCAAAATGCCCACACCAGAGACCATCCGTGAGCAGATGACCAACCGCTTCCCCGCAGGCAGCGTGGACGTGGAAGAGATGGCAGCCCCCTACATCAAGAAGACCACGCTTGAAGGCCACGGTGAGGCCTTCGGCAAGGTGATGAAGCACATGACCGACCCCATCACCCGCCCCCGCTACAACACCCTTCGACGAATGGCACACATCAAGGCCCCCACACTCATTATCTGGGGACGTGATGACAAGATCAACGCTCTGGAGATGGGTGAGGCCACTGCCGCTGCCATCCCCGGCTCCAAGCTAATTGTTTTTGATGACACAGGCCACGGCGTTCCCAATGAACAGCCTGAGTGGTTCAATAAGGAAGTCCTGGCATTCTTCAGCGCATAGGCTGTTAGCCAAAAATTCCTGAGAATATCGACGATTGCGCTCTCAGTCTCGGTCATGAGTCCCATCGGGCTTGACCGCATGACTGGGGGCGCAATCGTTCTCTAGCGCACCACTCGCCCACAAACAAAAGGAGGCTCCTCATGGAAGTCGGGTACTTCACTATGCCCATGCACCCACCGGGGTCAGATATCAGTCAGACCCTTGAGGACGACCTTCAGCAGATCATTACCCTGGACAAGTTGGGGTACAAAGAAGCGTGGATTGGTGAGCACTTCACCACAGTTTGGGAGAACATCCCTGCACCAGACCTCTTCATAGCTCAAGCGCTGGCGCTGACCAACAACATCGTCCTTGGCACAGGCGTTACCTGCATGCCCAACCACAACCCCTTCGTTCTCGCCCATCGCATCGCACAGCTGGACCAGATGGCCAAGGGGCGCTTCCACTGGGGTATCGGCTCCGGCGGCTTCCCTGGCGACTTTGAGGTCTTTGGTTTCAACCCCGCCACTGGCGACAACCGAGCGATGACGCAAGAAGCCCTTGAACTCGTGTTGCAGATTTGGGACGACCCAAAGCCCGGCCTCTACGAGTCAAATTACTGGAGCTTTACCATCCCTGAGCCCGACGATGAGATTGGCCTGCGGTTCCACATGAAGCCGTACCAGCTACCTCACCCGCCCATTGGCGTGGCAGGCGTCTCTGAGAACTCCGATACCTTGATTCAAGCAGGAGAGCGCGGCTGGATTCCCATGAGCATCAACTTGGTGCCAGGGCGCATCCTCAAGACTCACTGGGACGCAGTAGAGGTAGGCGCAGACAAGGCAGGCAGGACTGCTGACCGCGCCACGTGGCGCATCGCCCGCGAGATTTATATTGCCGACACGAGCGAAGAAGCACACAAAGATGCTCTGGAAGGCGTCCTTGCTAGGGACTTTAACCAGTATTTCCGAAAGCTTCTTCCCAAGGTGCGACACCTGGACTTGGTGAAGAAAAACCCGAACATGGCAGACTCAGATGTGACAGCAGAGTACATGGCTAACAATGTCTGGGTAGTAGGCAGCCCGGACGAGGTAGCTGAAAAGCTCCAAGCCCTCTCTGATGAAGTCGGCGGGTTTGGCGTGCTCCTGGCAATGGGCCACGAGTGGCTCCCCAAGGACAAATGGACTCACTCAACAGAGTTGCTCATCAATGAGGTCATACCAAAGCTAACGAAGTAGGAACAAACACTTCCGCCTGGGGTTATTTGTCCCCAGAAGCAAAAGAAGGGGCCTCCAATGGAGACCCCTTCTTTTCGTTTACTAGCCACTTACACTGGCCACGACCTTAAAACACGATTGCCGTACCCATCAGGTTCTGATGCAGGGGGTCAGTGATCTCAAAGTTGCCCTGGTTGGTTGTCGTGATCATATAACCAGTGCTTCCGTGGCCTGCACTACCGTGCTAGGCGCAACGCCCGCCAACTGCACCTTTAACTGGTCCAACTGCCCGACAGTGGTATCCACTTCTGCGGTTTTAGCGTCCAACTGTCGGGCGATGCTATCGTAGTCCTGCTGCGAGATATCGCTGTCGGAGCAGGCCATGACCAATAACAATAATCCCGCTAACAACCCCAGAATCACTTTGTGGAATAACCTCCCATTAACCATGACACACGCTCCTCTCCGTTTTGACCCTTACGCGTAAAATCCAACGCACTACTGCTGTAATGCTTGAACAGAGACGCTGCTCGAAAGTGAGGCAGCGCCTCATACACAAACCATACCAACAGACTGTGGCATCTATCACATCTATGGGGGTAGTCAGAGAGTAGTCTTGGGTCAAGGCCAGAACAAAGCCCCTATCCTTGCGGGTAGGGGCAGGTGGTATGTCTCAAGTATGATGTCTAATCACGACGCCCTAGCGTTCCCAGTCGCAACAGTCTATATTCAACCCGACAAAACGCCCGTAGCAAAGGAGACCCTTTCATGAAACGCAGCACAACCCGCATCCTCACCACCCACACCGGCAGCCTTCCCCGTCCGTTAGAGCTTTTTCAGCTTCTTGAGAGTAAGGAAGCTGGGACGTTGAGCAACCTCGAAACCTTGGACACCAGCGTAAAGAACGCCGTGGCAGAGATTGTCAGACAACAGGTGGACGCAGGCGTGGACATCGTCAGTGACGGAGAGCAGGGGAAGATTGGTTATTCAACCTACACGAAAGACCGGCTGACAGGCTTTGGGGGCAAGGGGTCTGTGAGCATCCGTGCAGACTGGGCGGACTTCCCGGAAGCGGAAGCCCGACGTCGCCGAGCACCTGGAGTCGCCAGACCATCGTGCGACGGCCCCATTGCGTGGAAGGACAAAGAAGCCGTTCAGAAGGACATTGGGAACCTTAGGGCAGCAACAGCAGCTACTACGGCTGAAGAGGCGTTCATGACCGCGGCATCGCCGGGAGTCATCGCCCATTTCCTACAGAATCAGTACTACCCCACCAGGGACGAGTACCTCTCCACTCTGGCCGATGTGATGAAGGACGAGTTTGAGGCCATCACACAAGCAGGGTTCCTGTTACAGCTTGATTGCCCTGATCTGGCGATGGGTCGTCACCTCAGGTTCCCAGACCTGAGCACAGATGAGTTCTTGAAGATTGCCGAGGGGAACATAGAAGCCTTGAACCACTCTCTGCAAAACATCCCGGCAGAGCAAGTACGACTCCACCTGTGCTGGGGAAACTATGAAGGGCCGCATCATAGGGACATCCCACTGCGTGACATTCTACCTGTCGTCCTGAAAGCCAACGTTGGCGCCATCTCCATTGAAGGGGCTAACCCCCGCCATGAGCACGAGTGGAATGTGTTTCAAGACATCAAACTCCCGGACGATATGGTCATCATTCCCGGAGTCATAGATTCCACCAACAACTACATTGAGCACCCTGAAGTGGTAGCCCAACGCATTTTCCGGTACGCAGAGGTGGTGGGCAAAGAGCGGGTGATTGCAGGAAGTGATTGCGGCTTTGGCACCTTCGCAAGCGCCAATTACACCGTTGAGCCTGAGATTGTCTGGGCCAAGCTCCAGTCTTTGGCGGAGGGCGCTCGGCTAGCCTCTGAACGACTCTGGTAACCGAGCGGATATAGCTGTAAGGAAGACGATGAGGAGGTTCCTATGTGGGAAGTGAAGCGGATTGATCACGTTGTGGTGTGGTGTCGGGACTTGGACAAATCTATGGCGTTTTACAGAGCCCTGGGCTGCAAGATAGACGAGGGCACCCTGGAGCGTCACACCCACGGAACGCTGCCCTTTGTCAAAGTCATCACAGGGCCAGACTCCGGCATTGATCTGCGTACCAACGCTAACTGGCAGCTTGTTGACCGAGAATAAGGGTACATGCAGCACCTGAACCTCGCGATAGACGGGGTTGAGGACATCCAAGTTGTTATTGATGCCCTGGCAAAACATGGTCTAAAGCCTGGCTTTGGGCCGGAGATTCAGGGTGGAAAGTGGGGATTTAATATCTATGACCCTGACAACAATTGCATTGAAATTCGGCTCACCATGCCAGCATCGGATTTATAAATACAGGGTTTTCTTTATGCGCATATCTTTTAACCAGCTTAAATCAGGCACGGATTAAGCGGAATTTCGTATCTAGGGGCCGAATGGCCGTTGACAATGCCCAATAAACATTTGATAGTGTGTCTTGCCTAACTCCGGAGGGAGATAAAAAGGAGGATGATTTTATGTTCAGTCAGGTTCAATCAAGTAAGCTACTGCTGATAGCAGTTCTAGCGATTGCTACTGCTATGTTAGCCGTCGCATGTTCCAGTGGTGATGAGGATGTTACGACCACATCGTCATCTGCTCCTGCTGCTCCTGTTGCAGCAGCTCCTGCAACGGGAGACACCGCGTCCCCATCTGCAGCTGCAACAGCAATGCCCGCGAATGCCGCGTCCGGAAGTACGGCTCCTGCGAAGGTACTAGAACCGGTAGAAGTCCGACTAGTAACAGCATTTGAAACTCCCAACTTAGAGAGCAACGAGACCCGGCACGCAGGTCAGACCACAGTCTGGCAGATTAAGCCAATGTATGAGTACCTGATGGACTCTAGCCCGGACAACGATGCTCTCCTACCTGGATTAGCATTGGAATGGGTCGTAGAAGATGGTCCTCAAGTACGATTTAAGCTCCGCGAAGGGGTGCAATTCCATGGCGGCCATGGTGAGTTTACATCTGCCGATGTGATTTACTCCCTGACGAACCATCAGCGCGAGGACTCACTGCACGGTGAAGTGAAATACTTCATGGACATCACCCCGGAAGCGATTCCGAACGGCGACCATGAAGTTGTCGTCAAACTCAAACAGAATGACAGCAACTTCTTCGCTCAGTTCTCCCGACTACAAGGCGGGATGGAAATTATCTCCAAGGCTCACCATGAAGCAGCTGGAGACCCGGTTGTTCTTGGTAAGGACGCTCCTATTGCAGGGACTGGACCGTACCAGTACATGGACCGAACTCAGGCATCCAATATTATATTTGAGAAGTCTCCCAACCACTGGCGTGCAGATCCGGATTTCCAGGAACTTGAGATCAAATTTATCAATGAGGCTTCGACTCGTTTGGCAGCCCTGTTGGCTGGAGAGGTCCACCTCACCAACGTCCCTGAGGACCAGCTTGTACAGGCAGTAGCTGACGGCTTTACTGTCCTCCGCGGTAACGTTACCGCGCTGAGGGCCTTTGCTCAATTCCGCGGTCAGTATGAACTAGAGTCTAATGGCGCATCAAACGGCTACCAGGACACAGGAAGTCCCTTCCTAGATGTCCGCGTTCGCCAGGCACTAAATCAGGCCATCAACAGGACAGAAATTAACGATGCCTTCTTTGGTGGCAAAGGCGTCGTTATGAATGTAAACCATCTCAATGAGGGTCGCCAAGGTTGGAACCCTCGCTGGGCATCTGAATTCGACAGTAAATATGGCTTTGATGCGGAAGGTGCCAAGGCTCTCCTAGCTGAAGCTGGTTATAACTCCGGCAACCCGCTAGAAATAGGGGTCAACGTGGCACCTATTTCCCGTTACGCCGGCGCCGATGACATCATTGAAATCATGGCCGGTTACTGGCGGGACATTGGCGTTAATGTGGATCAGTACACGGAAGACAACGCCATCCGCCGAACCCGCGGTCGCGCCTTTGAGTACACCCATGAGATAGCAATGGGTGGCACAAGCTCAAACATTACCATCGGACCCAAAGTCTACAACACCTCTTTCAACCCACGGGGCGGCGGTGTAGAGATTCTCGAGAGCAGCAGGATCATGGGTGAGTTCATGCAGACCCTTGACCCAGCAAAGGCTGATGCCCTAGCTCGCCAGTTGGGCGATATCTTCTTTGACCAGTTCATCTCCATCCCGCTCTTCTGGCTCCCTGCGGAAGCAGTGGTGAACCCAGACGTGGTGGATAGCTGGAACTGGCCTGGTTCCATCACCGGCACATGGACTCATTTCGAGAACGTAAAGGCCGTTAAGAAGTAGTCCATAGCAGATAAGGATTTCAGGAAGCCCCGCTCCGGTAATTCGGAGCGGGGCTTCTCTTTTCTCTCACAAGGACGCAATGGCCAACGTTTGAGATACCCAATAAAAAAGCCCCCCAACCGACATTCAGGTTGAGGGGCTTCGTCGTACGTTCTTATCTATTAGGGGGTGAACACGTCCTTCTACTCCTGACATGGGAACTGCTCCCGTCTGGCACCTTCATCATGTCGCAGTAGAACTCCAGAATCCGTCCGGGCCTAGAGAGTACAAGGCTATCCAGTGGTGCCCACCGGCTCTATTGCATCGCCCTGGGATATGGTTCCTTCCTCTACTACAGAGGCGTACCACCCTCGTCGGTTCACCAGGGCGCCCCCTTCTATGCGCGTCAGGGTCGTGATGAACTCAACCCCCTTGGCTTCTTGCACGTAGGGAAGGGACTCCAGGTATCTACATGCCGTGCATGGCTCAGTTATTTGGATGATGACCTCGCCAAGCCTGTACTGGTCGCCAACCACAAAATCATCGTAGGGAATACCTTCAGTAGTAATGTTCTCGCCCATATCGCCAGGCTTCACTGGCCATCCCTCGGCGTTCAACTGCTGGATGGTTTCCAACGGCAGCAGCAGCACCGCCCGTGAGGGGTCGTCTGCCTTTGCATCATGCCTGAAACGGTTGAAGTCCCCTTCCAATCCGTGGCGCGTAACATGGATGGAACTCACAGGGAGTTTGGGGAGTCCATGTTGGCCTGGGGTCTCAGGCTTTCGGTTAATCTGCACCACACGCCCATTCATAGCGCATTCTCCTGATAAGCAGAATATCGACCTGAAGAGGGACTAGGATTTTGCCGGTACCTCGGATGCCGCAATAGCGCTCGGCTTCACCATGAACGCCAGGGGAAGTGAAAGAGCTGTAGTGAAGATAAATATATTGATAGCCAGAGAATAGTCTCCGCGAACATCAAAAATCCAGCCCATCAACACCGGGCCCACAACGCCGGATGCCAGGGCTGTTGCCTGCAGCATCCCGGACAGGGATCCAAGGGAACGCGTGCCAAAGAGTTGCGCCAAGAGCACAGGTCGTATGGAGACCATTGCTCCAAAAGGTATGCCAAAGAAAACGGTGAATGGGACGGCACCCCACAACGTTGTGACACCTGCCGTGGCAAGATACGCCCACGCAATGACGTGGAACCCGACCATGCCCACCAGGATGAACCGGATATCAATGTAATCCGCCAGAAACCCGCCGCCGATCCGGCCCACACCACTCAGGGCAAAGACCAACGCAACGGTAGCAGCCGCTCCCGTTGTGGAGAACCCTACGCTTTCAAAATACGCTACCTGGTGCACCTGGATGGCGCTGGTGCCGAAGAACATCCCAGCAAACATAAGAGAAGCTATCCAGAACGGCTTCGAACGAAGCGCTTCACCGGCACTAAACCCCTGCTCACTTGATCGTACTTGTCGGGAAGCGTCTTTGCCATCTACGCTCGCGTCCAAGCCGAGGTCTTCAGGTAAGTCACCGTCCGGCAGTAATCCTTGGGATTCAGGGGACGGTCTAATGACCATGGCAAGGGGGATGACGGTCATCCATAGGAGAACTCCGGTTCCCCTGAGGGTCCACCGCCAACCATAGGCGTCCACAAAATACGCAAGGACAAAGATGACCAACCCTGTCATAACAGGGCCTGACATCCCCATTCCCAACGCAATTCCCCTCTTACGCTTGAACCATCTGGCAATGGCCACAGCCCAACCTATTGCGTGCGAGGTGCCGCTTGCTCCAATCGAGGCAATCATAAAGAAAAGATAGAAGCTCCAAATAGAAAACGTGAAAGAGACAAAGATCATTCCCAATCCCAACACAAACCCGGAAGCCATAATGACGTTCCTAGGGCCATACCTATCCACGATAAAGCCGAGGAGCGGAGCAAATAGCCCAATCTCCGCCTGGCGCATGGAGAAGGCTCCTGACAGGCCCGCTCTACTCCAACCAAACTCACGGATCAGGGGGAGGAAGAAAACCTGGAACCCCTGCCAATAACTGCCTGCCACAAACATATTGCTGGTGAAACTGGCGGCAACTATATACCAGCCATAGAAGATTCTGGGGCGCTTTGGACTCTCCGGTGTGGTCTGCATCAGCCGCTTTCTTGACACTGGTCGGGAGGGTGGCCGTTGCGGCTACATACGCAAAGGTCCATCCCGCACAGCGGGACATAGAGGAATTGGGGTACCTTGAAGCATTCTCAGAGTACGGGTAGGGCACTAGGCTGTCAACGCTGAAACCACGTAATTGTCGTAGTGGCCAGCGCTGTCACCGACTTCCCATCATCGCCAGAATGTACCACCGCGATTTCTGGTGAAGATTGAGCGGCATTGGATGCAGGGCGATGTACCCCCCCCTACAACACGCACCAACAAAAAGAGCCCCGTTAAACGGGGCTCTCTCTTATTAAACAATGGTAATCGCTATGCAGTAGGCGTCTTAGGCCGCGCTGAGGGCACCGGGTCGGCATCACCAAAGAAGAACGGGTCTGTGTAGTCGTGGTCAATTCCCGTGGGGTCCTTGACCCAGAAGCTGACCTCCAGAGCAATGCCGTTGGGATCAGTGAAGTAGATGGAGCGGATGACCTGGTGGTCTATGACGTCCGTGACCTCTATCCCGTGCCCCTTCAATTTGGCCTGCAGCGTCAGCAGCGCGTCCTCGTCCTCAACATTGAATGAGACATGGTCAAACTGAATGGGGCCTCTGGCGGGCGACCCGGCTGGCTTGTGGAATTCCTCCACCATGCCAGGCCACTCGAAGAACGCGATGGTGTTGCCGTCGCCCACCTCGAAGAAGTAGTGGCGATAGGGATAACGCCCAGACACGTTCCCAATAGTAGATACCAGCGGCATCCCTAGGACGTCGCGATAGAAGATCGTGGTCTTCTCCATATCCCCGGTCACCATAGCCATGTGGTTGATGCCCTTAAACGTCATCGCTACCCTCCAAAAGTCGTCTTTGCGAATGATATCTCTTTAGATGCAGCCTCGCCACGATAGATGTGTATCGCCAACTATACCTCCTGAAATTATTGACACTCCTATTAGCTAGCCGTACACTGACAACACATTGTTGACCAACTTGGTCTACTTCTGTTTTCAAAGAAGGGTTTTCGTATGGCTACACCGGAATCCCTGGCACAATCCGAGTACAAATACGGCTTCGTGACGGACATTGAGGAAGAGACTGCTCCTCGTGGCCTGACGGAAGACACTATCCGCTGGATCTCCGCCAAGAAGAACGAGCCGGAGTTCATGCTGGAATGGCGTCTGCGTGCCTTCAAGCACTTCATGACCCTTGTGGAGAAGCACCAGGAGCCAAAGTGGGCTAACGTGCACTACCCGGCAATCGATTTCGCGAACGGCGTGTATTACGCAGCCCCCAAGAAGACACCCGCCAGCCTTGAGGATGTAGACGCAGAGATACTGTCCACCTATGAGAAACTGGGCATTCCGTTGGAAGAGCAGAAACGCCTCGCAGGTGTAGCTGTAGATGCAGTGTTCGATAGCGTATCTGTAGCCACCACCTTCAAGGAGACGCTGGGCAAACAGGGCATCATCTTCGGCTCATTCGCGGACGCGGTGCAAGAGCACCCTGACCTCATCAAGAAGTACCTTGGCTCCGTGGTGCCATATACCGACAACTTCTACGCAGCTCTCAACGCCGCCGTCTTCTCTGACGGCTCCTTCTGCTACATCCCCAAGGGCGTGCGGTGCCCGTTGGAGCTATCCACCTACTTCCGCATCAACGCAGCGGAGTCAGGCCAGTTCGAGCGGACGTTGCTCATTGCCGATGAAGGCTCATACGTTAGCTACCTGGAGGGGTGCAGCGCCCCCATGCGGGACACCAACCAGTTACATGCAGCAGTAGTGGAGCTTGTGGCTATGGAAAATGCGGAGATCAAGTACTCCACCATCCAGAACTGGTATCCCGGCGACGAGAACGGGGTTGGCGGCATCTTCAACTTCGTCACCAAGCGCGCCAAGGCTGCCGGCAACAACTCCAAGATATCCTGGACTCAGGTAGAGACAGGCTCGGCCATCACCTGGAAGTACCCCAGCGTCCTCCTGCAAGGCGACAACTCCATCGGCGAGTTCTACTCGGTAGCGCTCACCAGGGGTTATCAGCAGGCGGACACGGGCACCAAGATGACGCACTTGGGAGCAAACACTCGCAGCAAGATTATCTCCAAGGGCATCTCGGCGGGCCACGGCAGCAACACCTATCGAGGGTTGGTTAAGGTAATGCCCAAGGCGGCCAACGCCCGGAATTTCACCCAGTGCGATTCACTGCTCATTGGCGATCAGTGTGGTGCGCATACCGTGCCGTATGTAGAAGTGCAGAACAGCACAGCGCACCTGGAGCACGAGGCGTTCACATCAAAGGTGAGCGAGGAGCAGCTCTTCTACTGTCGCCAGCGCGGTATGTCCTCAGAGGACGCCAACTCCCTGATTATCAACGGCTTCTGCAAAGAGGTCTTCCAGCAGCTGCCCTTTGAGTTCGCCGTGGAGGCCACACGCCTCCTTGAAGTGAGCTTAGAAGGGTCTGTAGGCTAGTTTCCGCTACTTACGCTCACCCCAATAGCCAATAAACATTTGAGGGTCAACACAATCCAAGCTGTCTGAGGGTAACAAGAAGAACATGCTAGAAATTCGTAACCTGACCGCCTCAGTGGGCGGCGTTCAAGTCCTCAACGGAATAAATCTGTCCATCCAGCCGGGTACGGTGCACGCCATCATGGGTCCCAACGGCTCAGGCAAGAGCACGCTGTCCAATGTGCTGGCAGGACACCCTCAATACACCGTCAACAGCGGTGAAGCTCTCCTGGATGGCGTGGATCTCCTTAGCATGCCGCCAGAAGAGCGAGCTAGGGCGGGAATTTTCCTCTGCTTCCAACACCCGGTAGAGATACCCGGCGTGCGCATGGATCATTTCATGAGAGCAGGCTACAACGCCATCCACAAAAGTCGAGGGCTGGACGAGGCTGACCCGATACAGTTCGATCGGATGCTTAAAGAAACATCAAAGATTGTTGAAATAGACCCGACGCTACTGAAACGAAGTGTGAACGACGGCTTCTCCGGCGGTGAGAAGAAGCGCAACGAGATACTACAGATGGCGATGCTTGCACCCAAGCTCTCCATACTGGACGAGCCCGATTCCGGCCTAGACGTAGACTCCCTTCGGATTGTGGCAGAGGGCATCAACCAGCTCCGCAGCCCCGACAAAGCAGTGGTGCTCATCACCCACTATCAGCGCATCCTCCATTATGTGGTGCCGGATGTGGTGAACGTGCTGATTAACGGTCGCATCGTGAAGTCTGGCGGCGAGGAGTTGGCTGCGGAGATTGAAGCCAACGGCTATGAAGGCCTAGACCAAGCCCTCCACCCAAGTTCCTGACGGTTACTCCATAATGCACTCCTACATCAAAACCCAAGATTACAGAATTACTAGTAGGCGATAGCAATAACAGATATGGCACAACAGACATTGAACCAACAAGAGAAGTACGTGGAAGCGTGGAACGCCTCCGTTGCAGGTGATGCTGCGGGCGTCCCCGATGCTATCCGCGCAATTCGAGAGAGTGCCATCGCCCGGTTCAGCGAGATTGGTTTCCCCACCGCACGACGGGGCAACGAAGAGTGGAAGTACACCGACGTTAGCAGCATTGCCAACGCCACCTATGCCTCCCTTGTACCATCGCCAACGAACCGTGTAGCTACAAAAACCCTTGACCAACACATCATGGGCGGCTCCGTATGGAACCGGCTGGTTTTTGTGGATGGTCACTGGCTTCCGGAGCTTTCATGGTTGCCATCACTCCCCGCAGAAGTCACAGCCATGAGCCTTGCAAACGCTATGGCGTCCAAACCGCACTTGGTGGCAGACGACCTTGCTCAACACGCGCTATTCCAGGACAGCGGGTTTACCGCTCTCAACACGGCATTCCTTCGGGACGGGGCATTGATTACAATCCCGGAAGGCATTGAAGTCGACGAACCCATCCACCTGATATTCCTGTCATCTGGGCAGGAGCAGGGCTCGGTCAGCCACCCCCGGACGCTGGTTACGCTGGCCGCCAACGCAAAAGCAACGGTGATAGAGAGCTACGGCGGGCTTGTAAATGGACCGTATCTGACCAATGCCGTTTCTGAATTCGTCCTTGGCCCCGGTGCTCACCTGGACACATTCCACCTTCAGCAGCACGGGCATCAGGCCTACCACGTGGGGTCAACCCAGGTGAAGCTCGCCAACGATAGCAGCTTCTCGGCAGGCGCTTTTGACTTTGGTGGAAGAATCTCACGAAACACACTGAACGTGAAACTAGAGGGAGCCGGAAGCACCTGCAACCTCTACGGACTGTACATGACAAACGATTCGCAGCACGTCGATAACCAGGTGTTTGTCGACCATGCCGCGCCACACACGACGAGCAAGCAGGTCTACAAGGGTGTGCTGGACGGTCACTCACGGGGCGTCTTCCATGGCAGCATCACGGTGCGTCAGAACGCCCAGAAGACGAACGCTCTACAGATGGACAAGAACCTGCTCCTCTCCGATCATGCAGAAGCAGACACCAAGCCGGCCCTCTGGATATATGCGGACGATGTGAAATGTGGACATGGTGCAACCTGCGGCAAGCTGGACGATACCGCCCTGTTCTATCTGCGTAGTCGTGGGTTGGATGAATTTTCGGCACGGCGTATGTTGATTCACGCATTCGCAAATGAGGTGCTAGACAACGTTGGTCTAACGCCGCTTCGCGTCCACCTAGAGCAGTTTGTCTCCTCATCCCTGCGATTTGAAGGGGAATCATCATGACCTCAAACTCAGCCTTCAATGTAGACGCAGTCCGAAAGGACTTTCCCATTCTCCATCGTGAGGTACAGGGAAAGCCACTAGTGTATCTAGACAGCGCTGCCACAAGCCAGAAGCCCCAATCCGTGATAGATGCGCTGGTGCGCTACTACTCGGAAACGAATGCCAACGTACACCGTGGCGTTCACACCCTGAGCCAAGAGGCCACTGACGAGTACGAGGGCGCTCGCTCCAAGGTACGCAAGCTCATCAACGCCAAAGAAGATGCTGAAATTATCTTCACCAGAGGCACAACTGAAAGCATTAACCTTGTTGCGCGGACGTTGGGAACGCAGCTCATCGGCGAAGGCGATGAGGTCATTATCAGCAACATGGAGCACCACTCCAACGTGGTTCCGTGGCAGATGCTCGTAGATGAGCGCGGCGCCCATCTACGAGTGGTACCCATCAACGATGATGGCGAACTCCTCATGGACGAATACGAGAAGCTCATTGGGCCCAGAACTAAGCTGGTCTCCATTGTCCATCTCTCCAACGCCTTGGGCACTATCAACCCCGCCAAGGACATCGTATCTATAGCGCATCAACATGGTATTCCTGTCCTGCTGGACGGAGCACAGTCCACACCCCACATGCCGGTAGATGTGCGTGACCTTGATTGCGATTTCTATGCCTTCTCCGGACACAAGCTCTACGGGCCAACGGGCATCGGCGTCTTGTACGGCAAGCGAGAATTGCTTGAGTCCATGCCACCGTTCCAGGGCGGCGGGGATATGATCAAGTCCGTCACCTTTGAGAAGACCCTGTACAGCGATCTCCCCTATAAATTTGAAGCAGGTACTCCGCACATTGCAGGGGTCATAGGCCTTGGCGCAGCTATAGACTATGTGACCGCGCTGGGCCTAGACCGTGCCGAGGTTTATGAGCGAGAGTTGCTGGAATATGGCACTGAGCAGCTTCAAGCGATAGAAGGGCTACGGCTCATTGGAACAGCCCATCAAAAGGGCGGAGTTCTCTCGTTCCTGTTGGAAGGCATTCATCCGCATGACATCGGCACTGTCCTGGACACCCAGGGCATCGCAATTCGCACAGGCCACCACTGCACACAGCCGTTGATGCAGCGGTTTCAGATACCAGCTACTGCACGAGCTTCCCTGGCGTTTTATAATACGAAGGCAGAGATTGATGCCCTAGTGGAGGGTATTCACAAAACCTTTGAGGTGTTTAGCCAGTGA
This sequence comes from Dehalococcoidia bacterium, assembly GCA_963694315.1. Taxonomy (GTDB): domain Bacteria; phylum Chloroflexota; class Dehalococcoidia; order Lucifugimonadales; family UBA1127; genus UBA1127. The sequence continues at coordinate 27,620 of CAVOCU010000016.1, forward strand.
GTGATTTAATAGACCTCTATCAAGAGATGGTTCTGGACCACAACAACCGCCCGCGCAACTTCCAAACACTGGAAGATGCCAGCAACACTGCGGACGGCTATAACCCCCTTTGTGGCGATCAGATTTCCGTCTACCTCAAAGTGGAAAACGGCGTCATTGCAGACGTGGGGTTCCAGGGTGTTGGATGCGCCATCTCCAAATCTTCGGCATCCATGATGACCCAAAGCGTGAAGGGCAAGACGATAGCGGAGGCTGAGGCTCTGTTTCAGGACTTCCACACTATGGTCACCAGAGAACCCGGGGCTGAATACGATGCTTCCAATCTTGGCGAGTTAGAAGTGCTATCCGGCGTCTGCGCTTTCCCCAACAGAATCAAGTGCGCCAGTCTGGCGTGGCACACCTTAGCAGCGTCACTGCACCACAAACAGGACGAGCCCGCGTCAACAGAGTAGAGAGGGGTTCCACAAAGAATTGTGGGAACCAAGGAAGGCAATCAGATGCACATACCCGTAAAAGTAGACTACGCCGTCAGGGCATTAGTTGATCTCTCTCGTAACAGCGGCGATAAGCCCGTACATGCAACGCAAGTAGCACGTAGGATGGCAATGCCTGAGCCTTACCTTGACCACATCCTTCACACCTTGAGCAAGCACGGCTTCACCAAGACGCTCCGAGGCCCCATGGGCGGGCATACCTTGGCTATGGACCCTAAAGACATCAAGCTGAGCATGGTCATGGCAGCATTTAATGAAACCGAGACGATTGTGGGTTGCCTGGAAAATCTGGACACATGCACCCTTTCTAGTGACTGCGGCCAACGCGACATATGGCAGACGGTGGAAGAGGCCGTTAGCACAATTCTGGAACAGACCACCATTGCAGACCTGGTGAAGCCTTCAACCTCAGTCGCAGTGGAATCACCTCGGAAGGTTGCACAGAGCGTCTAGAGTCCACATCGATCCAAATATTACAGCATTACAAGGGAAGCCCTCAGTCTAGTACTAGACTGAGGGCTTCTTAGTTTCATTGATACTCAAGGAGTTTTACGTCTGTATTACAACCTGATACAACTCCGCTATTACTTTAGCCACGTCCAACCCTGGCTTCACAGCCCACCCCTTGGATTGAGTCCCCGTATCCATGGCCGTAGCCTGTGCCATAGCCTTATCAGCGTGCTTGCTACAAACCCAACCCAGCCAATCCTCGCCAGTCTCTGGAACCAGCACCATCGCCTGGTCTAAGGGCACCAACTTAGGTTGTGATGTTGAGCCACACCAGGGGCAGTATCCGTGGGTAAAACTCAAAGGGTAGGCATACTGCCCACGAAACCCGATATCGTGTTCAATGACGGTGCCCCACAGTCCCACTTGCCCAACGATACCCATCTCATGGGCCACAATAATGGGAGCTTCTTTGTATGCGTAAATGCCGCAGAGGGTGTCGTCACCGGGGCAGGAATCACAGGCGCATGCTGGTGGGTTCATTTCAAGATAACCACAGCGCGCTTCCATCGCCTCGCACGGGTTCCACGCACCAAGATCCGCGGATGTTGAAACGCTGTGCAACTTGGGGCCGGCCTCGGAAACCCATACCCGCCAAGCACGCCACGCAGTCAGATATTCCAGCTTGGTAAGGGCGTCGAGTTCGTCAGTCATCAGCGCTGTGTCGGTATCGGTTCACGGGCAGGAGTTGAAATTTTTTTAGGAAAATTTGGCTCGTTGGGAGTAAACCTTCGGTCAGGGACGGGTGTCTGAAGGGGCCAGTATTCAACCTTCCGTCTGGGCTTTCCTAACGCACCCATTTCATCCTCCTCTTATAAACGATCTACCTAGCAATCACGGACAGGGCACCAACAGTAAACACGGCCAGAACCACGCATACAATACGAAGCTCAGTGGAGTTCATACTACCGAACCCGCCGTGTCTGTATTCGGGCCCGCCTCGAATATTTTTGTTGATCTCGTGACGGTGCCATGGGTCTCCGTGGGAAAAATGCGGGAAATGTATGTGCCCTATGATGCTCATTCACCTACCTCCACATCGCAACAATACGCATTGAGATCCACGGAGTCGACTACGACTTGACTTCAACTGCCCCTGACAAGCCAACTTTGTCCCGGAAGTACGGCATCACATCCCTGGCGAACCGTTCCATGGATTTCAGTACTTCCTTATGTTCAAGCCGGCCAATGGCGAAGACGCAGTTCAAGTAGGTGATGCCAGTGGTATCCAGCAATCGTTGCAGTTTGAACTTTACCGTCTCAGCGTTCCCAAAGAGGAGCCACTCGTTATACATGAGTTCCGGAGTAGGTTCATTGGGCTGTTCCTGCTCAATTGCCAGTCCGTTGACCACCTTCTGGGTGTTCGCTCGGAGAGCACCTGCGGAGCGCAGATGCCACAGGGCGTTCTGCGTCTGTGCACGGGCGAACTCATCATTCTCAGCAACGTGTACTTGTGCCTGGATAGTGAACTCTTGGGGCCAATTGAGGCCGGCCTCGTTGACCGCATCACGAAAGACCTCCCAACTCTGAAGCACCCTACCCGATGGAGCGCTTGAGCCGCCGGTGATGCAGTTGTAGCCGCGTTGCACCGTATCAACAATGCTGGCCGGGGACTGAGCAGCAATCCAAAATGGGGGATGTGGCTGTTGGATAGGGCGAGGGAAAATAGTTGTTTCTGGAACCTGGTAATAATTGCCCTCGAAGTTGAAGTTCTCTTGAGTCAGAGCCATTTCAATGATCTCCAAAGCCTCGTCGAACATCGAACGGCTATCGTCTAAATTCAAACCGAATCGTTCAAACTCGTAACGCTGGTAACCGCGACCCAGGCCAACCTCCAAGCGCCCATCCGTCAACTGGTCAGCGAGGGCGATTTCTTCTGCAAGGCGAACCGGTTGGTACAAAGGGAGCACGACAACGGCCGTGCCAATGCGTAGGTTTTTGGTGTGGTCAGCAATCTTGACCGCGAATGTCAGGGGGTTGGGGTTATAGCCGTAGCTGGAGAAGTGATGCTCGGCCAACCATACCCCTTCAAAACCCAGCTCATCAGCCAGCTTTGCCTGCTCCAGAGCGTTATCGTAGACCTCTTTTGCCGGTCCTTTATCTGCTGAATGAAGCAGTTGAAAAACACCAAATTTCATGGAGTCTCCATGCGTTTGCACGCCAGCTTGCAAACGTAATCTACGTCGCAAATACAGCATATACAAGCAGCCACAATCCCGCAAACAAAAGAGAGCTCCTGAAATCAGGGGCTCTCTTTTCCTATTTACGGATTAAACTACCTATTTGACGCAAGTCCAGCATGCTTCACAAAGGCCTTTCGTAAATCCTCAGTCCCTTCAAGCCAATCAGTCTCCTTGGGTAGGATGACGCCGCCTGACCTGATTGCATATATCTCTGGGTGGTTAACGGCAGCAGGTTCAATTCCCTCTTGAAGCTCCTTAGCAGCGCTCATGAGTCGTTGTCTCGTCTTGATTACCATAGTATCACTGGTGCCTAAGTGCTCTTTTGTGCGTTCTGAAATCGCCCCCATGCTCTCCGTAATCACCTGATCCTGAAGAGTGATGCCATCAATGCCAGTATAGTTTTGATTGGTCTTCTGAGCCTCACGGTCTATCCGATAATCATTGCCAGCATTAGCTGCCAAATTCCAGCGGTCCAGCCAGCCAGTGCCATTGGGTAAATAGTCAGTTTGGCCATTTTTCCCATCAACGTTTACGCCTTGTCTGGGAGCACCCGCTCCTCCCTGTGACGCACTCCCTCCTGTGCCCCCTCCAGGTCGGCTACTCGGGACAACCATGTTCCAGAACATGGTGTGTTCGTCATCGATCGGAACCCATCCCCGAGCCAAAACTTGAACGCCAAGAACCCCTGTGGGAATCATAGCCCAGAATGGCACGAGGAAATGTGCAAATCGCCAGTAATACGTATCGGGTTCCGCTTCTCGGTAGGCAGCATAGGTGGTTCCATAGTCGGTATCAATGACTTTATAGCGTGGTGACCGGATGTTCACGGTGTAGTAATCAAAGGAACCAGGAGCAGCAAGCTCCGGATCAACGCTGCCCAAGTGTAAGAACCCGAGGTGGGAAGTATCAAGATCACCCTCAAGCGCTTGAACAAAGTTACAGTTACGCATGATGGTGGACACTGCCCACTCACCCTCGGGAAGCATGTTTGCCTCCAGATCGGGTAACGGAGGGAGCTTGGACCTAGGCCCCATATACGTCCAGACGACACCACACCTCTCACGGGTTGGATAGGCTTTGACTTTAACTTTATCCCTAAAGTTACTCTCTGCAGGTTCGGAGGGCATGTCGACACAATCACCGTTGATGTCAAACTTCCAACCGTGGTAAACGCACCGCAGCCCACATTCTTCGTTCCGACCGAAGAACAGGCTGGCACGACGATGAGGACAGAAGTTGTCAACAATCCCGACGTCACCGTTTGTATCCCTAAATGCTATCAAGTCTTCGCAAAGCAATCGAATGCGCACTGGATTCGAGTCAGGTCCTTCAACCTCATTGGATTGAATTGCAGGAATCCAGAACTGGCGCATAAAGTCGCCCATAAGGGTGCCTGGGCCCACTTTGGTTAGCGATGTATTATCTGTAGCTGAAAGCATACCTACCCCCGATATTATGAGTGGGATTTATTTCCCCTTAATCTACGCCGGAAGGCGGTGACTGTCAATAAAATACGCTTTATAAAACGTGTCATATTTAGCCTTTGGAACCACGCAGATTCAGTTGGTGGTACCATCCCCAAACAAACTCGCTGAAAGGAAGGCATTATGGAATTTGGAAGCAAGGAAGAACTTCGCGTATTGCTGAAACACAGTGGCTATGATATCCCCGATGACGAGCTTGATGGGATGATGCGTGTTTATCAGGTT
>CAVOCU010000017.1:0-29910 GCA_963694315.1 Dehalococcoidia bacterium
GCCTCGAGCGACGATGAAGCCGCCACCGAGAACGAAGAACGCTCCTACCAGACCCATGGCCAGCATCACGCTGGTGGTAACACCAAAGCCACCTGTGTCAGGGGATGTTGTGTTGTCAACTGGTGCCACCGTTGGTGCATCAAGAACCAAGGCGTACGTGCCAAGGGTTAACTGGCTTAGCGTGAAGGTCTGATCAATGACGTTGGGGAGCGCACTGGCAATCTCAATCCAGACACCGCCCGCTGCATCATAGGTATACAGAGCAACATTGTCATCCCTGCCGCCTGCCGCAGCCTTGTCAGCAGCGGTGTACTTGACAGTGACTTCAACAAACTGCTTGAAAGTCACAGCAGCAGTCAAGCTGAAAATCTGGGAACCAAAAACCAATCCTGACGGCGCAGCCGCAGGAGCCGTGGACGATATGAGAGCCTCGTACGTGACATCTACTGCTGTGGTTGTGGCACTGTCTTGAGCCTTAACCGTTACGTCACCACCGCCAAAAGTGATGGTTCCGCCGCCGGGCTGAATGGTACCCACTTCAGCAGCAAAAACACTGCTCGCGGTGGCAAACAGGAGCGAGAATACCAGGGTCAGGGTAAGCAATGACCGAACGGCAATTCCTTGCCGGGAAGATGTAACTTTGCGCACCGCAAGCCTCCTATACCTTGTTTTGGGAATGCCTTTACCTGAATTAACGCGAGATGGACACCAGAAACTACGTGGGATATCAGAAAATACCGTTGGGATTATAGCGTAAATTCCTTACACAGTCAATCCTAACTCAGCTTTGCACAGAAACGCATGGGCAGCTTCAACTTGTACCTCTCACGTCTCCAAGATATTAAACGCGCTAATCCTGCACATTGTTCCGCCTTGACTGCCCACGCCCTGACTGATACCTTTTTCTAGCTGTTTCACCTTGTAACAGGCGTAGTATTGCGGGTTTTAGCGTTACGGTAGTATTACGCCCTTTGTTCAACACAACAACAGAGTAAAGCCCCTAAAATGCCCCTGGAACGGAGGATGCCCCTTGGCGGTAACCCTTGAAGACCTCAAAGAGATTGCCCTCAGCCTAGAGGAATACCAGGACATCCAAGGCCGATTAGATAGAGAGCCAAACTCCTTGGAGCTGGGCCTTTTCGGCGCGCTGTGGAGCGAGCATTGTGCCTACAAGCACTCTCGCCCCTTGTTGCGTCTGTTCCCCAGTGATTCCCCTCGCGTACTGGTGGCCCCGGGCGCCGAGAACGCTGGCGTTGTCGATGTTGGCGATGGGCAATCCATTGTCTTCAAGATTGAATCACACAACCATCCCTCTGCGGTGGAGCCCTTTCAGGGCGCTGCCACCGGCGTTGGCGGTATTGTCCGTGACATTCTGGCGATGGGAGCACGCCCCATTGCACTGCTGAACTCTCTGCGCTTCGGCCCACCTGATTCGCCCAGGGGTAAGCATCTCTTCCACGGCGTAGTGGAGGGCATCTCCTGGTACGGCAACTGCCTCGGCGTGCCGGACGTTGGCGGAGAGATTGATTTCTCCTCCTGCTATGAAGGAAACCCCCTGGTCAATGCCATGTGCATTGGCACTGTCCGCACGGAGGACCTGGTGCGGGCCAAACCCTCAGGCCCCGGCGACTTACTACTGCTAGTGGGTGCGGATACTGGTAGAGACGGCATCCACGGCGCTTCCGGTCTGGCTTCCCAGACCTTTTCTGACGACCGTGAGCTACGTACCACCGTGCAGGTTGGAAACCCATTTATGGAAAAGGTGCTGATAGAGGCGTGTCTGGAGGCCTTGCAGGTCTGCCGAGAGGGTATTGCTGGCATGCAGGATCTGGGCGCGGCTGGCCTCACCAGTGCCACTGTTGAGTGTGTAAGCACCGGCGGCAGGGGTCTGATTCTAGATGTCGCAAAGGTACCCCGTCGGGAATCCGGTATGTCTCCCTATGAAGTCATGCTCTCAGAATCCCAGGAGCGGATGATGTTGCTTGTCCGCCCGGGTTACGTTGACCAGGTAAAGGCTGTGTTCGATAAGTGGGACCTGATGTCATCCGTCATTGGTGAAGTCACCGACGATGCCACCGTCCGTATCGTTGACGGCGATACCCTGTCAGCAAACGTACCCGTGGTACACCTGATTGACGCCCCCCAGTACCGGTTGATCGGCACGCCTTCAAAGGAGATAGACGCAGCCAGAAACATCAACTTAAATACGATTCCTCTGCCTTCTATCACCCCGGCTCAAGCGCTGCTCCAGCTTATGGGCTCTGCCAACCTTGCCAGTCGCGCGGCCGTATATCGGCAATACGATCAGCAGGTACAGGCCAACACGGTAGTCCCCCCAGGCATGGGCGATGCTGCTGTGCTGCTGCTCAGAGACGACTACGGTGGCTCCAGCACGGGCAAGGGCATTGCAGTTTCAACCGATGGCAACAGTCGCATGGCATATCTAGATCCTTACGTAGGCGGGCAGTTAGTGATTGCGGAGGCATGTCGCAACGTCTCGTGTGTGGGCGCAGAACCCATCGCGCTGACGGATTGCCTCAACTTCGGCAATCCGGAACGCCCTGAGGTCTACTATCAGCTTGAAGAGTGCATCAAAGGCATGGCTGACGCCTGCCGCGCTTTGGGAGTTCCCGTGGTGAGCGGCAACGTGAGCCTCTACAACGAGAGCGGTGACCAGGCCATCCACCCCACCCCCGTAGTGGGAGCCCTTGGGTTGCTTGAGGATATAGACCGGCATTGCGATGCAGTGTTTCGCCATACGGGCGATGTGGTGGTGCTTCTTGGAGCAGGTGAATTAAATGGCGACGCAAGTTCTCTTGCGGGCAGCGAGGCGCTGGAAGTACTCCATGGCACCATCGCCGGAAAGCCTCACCTTGATATTGACCTGGAAGCCAGAGTGCAAAAACTCTGTCGAACAGCCATCGGACAGGGTCTCCTCTCCTCAGCCCATGATTGCAGCGAAGGTGGCCTAGCAGTGGCTCTAGCGGAGTCATGCATCCTTGGAAGCCAAGGCGTCTCCATCACTGCGACAACCTCTGGTCGATGGGACTCGACGCTCTTTGGTGAAGACCCGTCACGCATACTGGTCTCCGTGCACCCTGACAAGCTGGCGGCACTGAAGAAGCTGGCGACCCGTGATGACGTTCCCCTGCTACGCCTTGGACTCGTCGGCGGTGACCATTTCAAGATAGGGAATCTCCTTGATGTTCCGCTGAGCGATGTCGAACATGCGTGGCGCTCCGGGCTGGAAACGCTTCTTTGGGATTAAAGCCCTAAGCCCCGTTAACGCCCACCTCACGCAGGAACCTCAGCACCAATGCGTTGTATGTGTCTGCGTTCTCCAGCTGAGGCCAATGCCCACAGTACGGCAGCACGGTGCAGCGGCAATCAGCGATGCCATACATGACCTTCATTGCAGCGTCCAAAAGCACTGGCGCGTCCACATCGCTGTAGAACCCAGGCTCGTCACGACCATGCAGCAAGAAGGTGGGCGCTTTGATAGCTGCAAAGACCGCAGAGTCCGTGTTGCTTCTACCCTTGCCTACTTGTGCCTGAGCGTCCGTCCGTACCCGCTCAAGAAGCGCAGGATCGCTGAGTGTATCAAGGCGTAACCCAGCCACAACATCAACCTCCGGGTGGTCACGATTGTAGAAGAAGTCGGCTGTAGCCCTTCGCATGTCTGCCAGCAACAACTCCGGTTTCGCCAGCATCGCCCTAGCAAACTCCATCCTCGGCGTCACGCCAAGGGTAGGCATGATATCGCGAGTCCCCTCAGTCTCCACGCGGGGCTCGCCACCGCTAAGAGTCAGGCTTTTCACTCGCGCAGGGTGCTTCGCTGCAAAGTTGGTACAGGTCATACCTCCGCCGGAGTTGCCTATCAGATGCGCTTCCTGAACCCCGTGGGCATCCATGAAGGCCAACAACACATCAACTCCGTTTCCAGGAGCCGACCGCCCGAAGCCCGGTGAGTCCGGCGCGTACACGTGGTAGTCAGCGGCGGCAAATGCATCCAACGTCTGGTTCCAGCACATGTATGCAGAAACCCCGGCCCCCCCGGTATGCACGAATATGGCGGTCTCACGCCCTGGGTTTCCAGCCTCATAGTAGTAGGTAGAAACCTGTGCCCCGCCCACAACAAGGTCGATAAACTTCCCGTCATTGATGTCCATATATCACTCCCCGTCGTCTTCATCTACAGGATGCCCCAAGCATATCCGCCTCATGCATCTTGTCAATTTCATCCGTTCTGGAAAAGGTCGCTGCCCTTGTGCCCATCAAAAAATCGACTAACAAAAGAGGGCCCCGGATATCGGGGCCCTCTTCATCATCTAAGCGAATAGCCGTATTAGCTCTTGGGTTCAACAACCCGCAGGTGCAGATCATCAAGCTGGCTCTGGTCAACGGCTGACGGAGCACCGAAGAGCAAGTCTGAAGCCCCCTGGGTCTTGGGGAAGGCGATAACCTCTCTTAGGTTCTCCTCACCCGCCAGCAGCATGGCTATCCGGTCAATCCCCATTGCAATGCCGCCGTGGGGAGGCGCGCCGGACTCCAGAGCTGACAGCAGGTGCCCAAATTGCTCATCCATCGCCCCCTGAGAGAAGCCCAGCAGTCTGAAAATCTTCTCTTGCAGTTCACGATTGTGAATACGAAGGCTGCCACCACCCATCTCGTAGCTGTTGCACACCATATCGTAGGCCCTGGCGGTTACAGCGCCGGGGTTGGTTTCCAGCAGCGGGATGTCCTCTGCCACGGGCGATGTGAATGGGTGGTGGGTGGAGTCCCATCGTGCGTCCTTCTGCTCCGCCTCAAACAACGGGAAGTCCACAATGAACGCGTAGGCCAGCACGTCCGGGTCTGCCAACTCCTGCCGTCGAGCAACCTCCTGACGTAGTTCACCCAAGGCGGCGTAGACGATAGCTGACGGCCCACCTTCAAGCAGCAGCATATCGCCACCTTTAGCTCCCAGGGTGGTCGCAACCTCTCGCATAAGTTCAATCGAGAAGAACCGGGTCACCGGGGAGCGCACTTGATCCTCCTGCAACTGCTGAGGATCCGTCCAATCACCGTCCAACGCGATAGTGACCAATCCCTTTGCGCCCCGACTCTTCGCCAGGTCAGTAAGCTCATCAATCTGTCTGCGCGGCAGGGTAGCCAGGCCGGGCGCGGCAAACCCCTTCACGATGCCGCCATCAGCGAGAGCGGTCTGGAACACTTGGAACTCGCTCTTCAGGACAGTCCCAGCCACGTCTATAAGCTCCAACCCGTAGCGTAAATCGGGCTTGTCGCTGCCGTAGCGGCTCATCGCATCGGCGTAGCTCAAGCGTGGGAACGGCCTGACCACCTTCTTATCAGGAACCAACGCGGCGGCCATGCCTGTATACATCTCTTCCATCATGTCCAGGATGTCATCCCGCTCCACAAAGCTCATCTCAACGTCAAGCTGAGTGAACTCTGGCTGGCGGTCGGCTCGCAAGTCCTCATCGCGGAAGCAGCGGGCTATCTGGAAGTACCGCTCAAACCCACCAACCATCAGCAACTGCTTCATCTGCTGTGGGGACTGGGGCAGCGCGTAGAACTCACCGGGGTGAACCCGACTTGGCACCAAGTAATCGCGAGCCCCCTCCGGTGTGCTCTTGATGAGGATGGGGGTCTCAATCTCCAAGAAGCTCCGCTCACACAGGAAATCCCTGATGTATTTCACAATGTTGTGTCGCAGGGTAAGGTTACGCTGCATCCTGTCTCGACGCAGGTACAGGTGCCGATGCTTCATGCGCAGCACCTCGTCCACATCGCTGTCCTCGTTGATGTAGAACGGCGGCTGAGTGGCGGCATTTAGCACCTCCACCTCCTGCACGGCGATATCCACTTCACCGGTATCGATGCCAGCGTTCACGGTGCCCTCAGGGCGGGCCGTGACCTCACCAATTATCCGCAGCACCCACTCGCTCCGAACTGACTCAGCTATGGCATATTCCGAACCCAATGTCTCCGGGTTGATGACGACCTGCACCGTACCACTGCGGTCTCGCAGGTCAATGAAAATCAGCCCTCCGTGGTCTCTCCTACGGTTTACCCAGCCCGCCAGCACCACTTTTTTGCCAACGTCAGCGGCCCGTAACGACCCGCAGTTTGTGTCTTTAAGCATGTTTAACTACCTCCGGTGCATACATCCGTTTTGAAGGGAGACCATGGCAACCACCTATTGTCCTAAACGAATGACACACGTCAAAGTTCACCGAGACAAATGGCTGCAGGGCAAAAGAGAAAACCAGGAGCGTTCATTATAGAGTCAGCTAGGAAGGCTAGGCAACGCCGCTGCTAGTCAGACAGCAGCGGCAGCATCCATCCGAAGGTGATGGCAAACAGCACCGGTGACGGCATCATCCACCCACGGATTCGCCCACCCGCTAGAACCGTTCCCGCCATGTAGATGGAAGCCAGAACCAGAACTCCAATGGTGAAGCCCATGAACGGACTGCCCAACCCGGAAGAGGGGTTATCGCCATCCAACACCGTATAGATTATCCCTGCCACAAACCCTGCAAACGTCCAGCCAGAGTGGGTGAACAGGGCCATAGGCACAACAAGGCGCATAAAACTCACCTGTTTCAACACGGCCACGAGCCACGAGGGAGCGTCGCTCCGAAGCTTCAACAGGGCTCGGAACGTCAGGATATCGAAAAAGAGACCCATCAGGGCACCGCTCAGGATGCCTGCAAGTATTGGTGACACTAGTTATTCTCCTCCGCAGTGACTGTCTGTACTACAACGCCGTAAACGCCCAGCCCTCCCAGCCTAACACGCAGCGCGTCTCCCGCCGCTTTGTTCTTCACCAGCGCGAAGAGGCTGGGGCCACTGCCTGACAGGTGTACCCGCTCAGCTCCTGCCTGCATCATCGCATCCTGATGTCGGTCAAGGCCGGGGAACGCATCGTCCGCCACACGCTCAAAGGCGTTCACCATCCACTCCTCAGGGATGGCACCGCCACCGCGCAGTGATTCCGCCAACGTTGCTGTTGCCGACCCATCCGAGAAATCTTCAGGCCCAAGTCTACCGTACAACGCAGGGGTTTTTCCTGGAACACGGATGTCCGGTGAGACCAGGACAATCCACTGACCAGCAGGCGTTGGCAGCGGTTCCAGCAGTTCGCCTCTACCCTTTGCCAGAGCTGTGCCTCCTTGCAGGAAGAACGGCACGTCAGACCCTAGCTGGCCAGCTATTTCCTCAAGTCGGGGCAGCCCCAACTCAAGCTCCCACAGATGATTGAGGCTCCTAAGCGCAGCAGCCGCGTCACTGCTACCACCACCAAGACCCGCCGCAATGGGTATGGTCTTCACCAGGTCAATGGCTGCACCCTGTGTGGTTCCCGATTCCTTTTGTAGGAGGTCGGCAGCCTTCCACACCAGGTTATGGTGCCCGGCCATGCCCCTACGTCCACAGCGGAGCATCAGTGCTTCCCCATCAGCAACCGTGACTTCATCATATAAGCTCACCGTTTGAAGCACCGTCACCAACTCATGGTAGCCATCGTCTCTACGACGGATGACCTCAAGCCCCAGGTTGATCTTGGCGTATGCTTGCAGTGTTAAAGCTGCCATCCCGCCGCCTCTCCTGCACGGTGAAGCGCGGCCCATTCCCCAAGGGTCAACGTCTCAGCACGACGTTTCGTATCCACTCCAACGGCGTTCAGCACCCCTTCCACCTCAGCAGACGGAGCTTTCAACGCATGGCTCAGCACGCCTTTAAGTTGCTTACGAGGGGCACTAAACCCTGCCCGCACCAGCGTAAAGAACCCTTCATCGCTGGACACTTGAACAGGTGGGGTGGGATGCACGTCAATACGAAGTACAGCGGACATCACCTTGGGCGGGGGGTAGAACGACCCTGGTCGAACGAGGCTCACAATCTGTGGCCTGCCATAGAACTGCGTAGCTATGCCCAGTAGGCCGGTTTGGCCTACCGGCGCAGACATGCTCTTGGCAACCTCTCGCTGCACAGTCACAACAATAACGCTCGGTTTGTGAGGGGCTTCCAGGAAACGGCGAACAATGGCAGTAGCCACGTAGTACGGTAGGTTTGCCACAACTTTATAGGACTCGGGAGGGGGGACCAACGCGCCTAGATCCGTTTTCATGGCATCGCCGTGGAGGATGTTCACATGAGGTTGGTCTGCAAAAACGCCTTTCAACGCCTCCGCAAGCTCATCGTCAAGTTCTAGAGCCAACACTTCACCGGCACGCCTAGCCAGCACTTCCGTCAGTGCACCCAGGCCAGGTCCAACCTCTACCACAGTGTCGGTAGGGCCAACGTCCGCCGCTTCGGCAATGCGTTCCAGAACCCCGGATGAGACCAGGAAGTGCTGCCCCAACCCCTTACGAGGTTGCAGACCCATGCGATGAAGCAGCCGACCCGCCGCACTCCGCTCCGCTTCCGGGGCGTCGTCACCGTGGGCGGCCCCATCGTCATCAAAGGCTTGCGGTGTTTTTACCGCACGTGAACGAGGACTCATCGTAACTCCAACTGCCTCCATATGGGCGGTGGAGATAGGTATCAAAGGGAGGACCGTGCACCCCCCGTCGATCATAACTCCTCGGTGTACCCTTCAAAATAGCTCAGACCAGGGTGTCCTGCGGCGCTCGGCGTTTCCGCTTACCGTTGCTCCCTTCCGGGTCTGGCGGGGTTCACAGTCGTCCGTCGCGCGGGTCCCAGCCCTCAACACCACTAAGAGAGGGCAGAGGCCGAAAGGCTAGACCTTGGGGAGGAATTCAACCCCGCTATGGCGGATTGCGGGTACAGGGCACCGCCAGTTCCCCATCTAGCACGGCCACATCCATCGTATGGCCCCGTAGGTGGGGTGTCAATTGGAACGTGGTACAATTCTCTCCGCACACACCTAGCTGCTCCTAGCCAGAGGGTTGGCAGCGGCATTTGGAAACAACATCAGGGTGGAGACATGGACGTCCATAAGGCAGTCATACCGGCGGCGGGTTTGGGCTCTCGTCTGCTGCCCGTCTCCAAGGCTGTTCCCAAGGAACTGCTGCCCCTGGTTGACCGCCCCATGCTCCACTACATTGTTGAAGAGGCGCTGGACGCAGGCATCACCCAGATTGTTATCGTGACATCACAGGGCAAAGACGCCCTAGCCGATTACTTTGACCCTGCGCCCCACCTAGAAGCGATCCTGGAGGAGCGAGGCGAGGTCGCCACGGCAGCAGCCATGCGTCGAGTGCGCACAGAGGCCGAGTTCATCTTCGTTCGGCAGCACGAGCAGTTGGGCCTTGGTCACGCGGTCTACACAGCCCGCCACGCCGTAGGCGATGAGCCCTTTGCCGTCATGCTCCCCGACGACATCATTGATGCTTCTGTGCCTGTGCTCAGCCAGCTGCTGAAAACCGCAAAGCAGTACAACGCCAGCGTTGTAGCTGTGGAAGAAGTGCCGCCAGAGCGTATTAGCGGCTACGGCGTCATTAAATCAAAAGATGTGGCCACAGGCGTCTATCGCGTTCTAAGCATGGTTGAGAAACCGAGCCAGCAAGACGCTCCATCAAACCTCGGCATCGTCGGGCGATACATCCTCACCCCGGAGGTGTTTGAAACGCTGAGTTGCGTCACCCCCGGCGCAAAGGGTGAACTTCAACTGACCGATGGCATTGCCTTGCTCATGGAAAGCCAATCAGTCTACGCTCGCCGGTTTGAAGGCGTCCGACACGATGCAGGGAACCCGCTGGGGCTCCTGAAAGCGTCTATATCCCTGGCCCTCAAACGGCCTGACCTGGGGCCTGCGCTCCGAGAGTGGTTGCAGGCAAATCTGGAAGAATAAACGGCCAAGGGGCCAAAGGAGAACCCTATGAAAATTGGATTCATTGGTCTAGGAGCTATGGGACGGCACATGGCGCGGCACCTTCAGGAAGCGGGCCACGAGATGACCGTCCATGACCTACGCAGAGAAGCAGCAACACCTTTCCTGGAAGCTGGCGCAGACTGGGAAGACACGCCCAAGGGCGTTGCTCTCGCCTCAGAGGTCATACTCACATCACTCCCCGGGCCTGTGGACGTTGAAGGCGTTGTGCTGGGGCCGGACGGCATTGCCGATGGCATCACATCAGGGCAGGTCTACCTGGACCTCTCCACCAACTCACCCGTCGTCACCCGTCGCTTGCACAAAGAGATGGCCGACCGTGGCGTGGAGATGCTGGACGTGCCCGTCAGCGGTGGCGTGGTCGGCGCGGAAGCCGGTACCCTATCGATGCTCGTCGGCGGCGATGAAGCTCTCTACAATCGGATGCTTCCCCTACTAGAACAGTTTGGCGATAAGCCCTTCTACTGCGGCCCTTCCGGCGCAGGACAGGTATGCAAGCTGGTCAACAACTACATCTCGCTATCCATTCAACCCCTGCTAGCTGAGGCCTTCTCCATTGGCGTGAAGGCAGGAGTTGACCCGGCCACCATCTTTGAGGCAGTTAGCCGCAGTACCGGCAACACGCCATCCATGCAGCGCAGGTACCCAACCGGGCTCTTCAAGGGCAACTTCGCCCCTGGGTTTACCGTGAACCTGGGCCGCAAAGACCTGGGCCTGGCGCTGGATATGGCCAAAGACTTCGATGTACCCGTGCAGTACGGCCCCCTCTCCTGGAAAGAGTACGACGAGACTTCCAAGAGAGACCGCGGCCTGCTGGACACCGGCTCCGTTGCCCTCATCCAGGAGGAGCGGGCTGGCGTGGAAATCCGCGCAGACATGGACGTAAAGTAACCCGATAAAAACACCAAAAGGAGAACACTATGCCCTCCGATTTCATAAGCAATGAAGAGGTTATCCAGATGGCGCGACGTCGTCTAGAGCAAGGCGTCTGGGACTACCTAGTAGGCGGCGCTGAGTCCGAGACCACTATGCGACGCAACCGTCTGGCCTTTGACCAGATAGCTTTCCGTCCACGAGTCCTCCGTGATATATCCAGCATTGACCCATCTACCACGTTCCTGGGCCAGAAGCTTAGGATTCCGGTCCTGCTGGCCCCCGTAGGGTCGCTTCAGGTTTTCGATCCTGAAGGCGGTATCGCATCCACCAAAGCCGCCGCGGAGTTCGGTATCTCCCACGTGCTCAGCTCCGTCACTGAACCAAGTCTGGAAGACGTCATGGGGTCTGTGGACTACCCAAAGATGTTCCAGCTCTACGTCCACGGAGACTGGGGTTGGATTGAGGACATTATTGGACGAGTGGTAGAGGCAGGCTACAAGTCCCTGTGCGTCACTGTGGACGTTCAGTACTACAGCCGCCGGGAGCGGGTCATGGTGGAGCGCTACACCCAACCCACCAGGCGTGTATTCAGAGACCCTAAGTATGCCGCGTCATTGACCTGGGAGTTGATGGATAAAATTAGAGAACTCGCGGGCCTGCCCTTCATGATTAAGGGCATCGCCACGGTAGAGGACGCCATGCTGGCTGTGGAACACAAAGTCGACGTGATTTGGGTGTCCAACCATGGCGGTCGTCAGCTTGACCACGGCCTTGGCTCCATGGACGTGCTGCCGGAGATTGTGGAGGCTGTGAACGACAAGGCGGACATCATCGTCGATGGCGGAGTCCAGCGAGGCAGTGATGTGCTCAAGGCCATAGCCCTTGGCGCCAAAGCGGTGGCCATTGGCAAACTCCAGGCCTGGGGACTTGCTGCCGATGGTACGGCAGGTCTGGTAAGCATGCTGGAGATTCTTGAAGACGAGATTATCTCTGCGATGGGCCTGCTAGGCATCACCAACATGGATCAGATGACCAAGGACTACGTGCGCAAGACCGACGCCATAGTGGCCGATCCACATGAGATGAGCTCATGGGTCAATATGCCGGTAGACCGTATTCCGTAGGGATTACAACGCCCAACTCTAACAAGCCTTGTGCGTAAACAAAGGAGCAGCTTTAACGACTGACGTTGAGGTTGCTCCTCTGACGTTGTTTGACGATGGCGAGGAAATCAAGGACAGGGGATGAGGTGAGCCTAAAACCCCTCGCGACAGTGAGTGCAGTACCAGCGCGAGCCGGCGTCCAGCGACTGCCCCGCGTTAACCACCACATGGCGATTGCTCTCGCACTTCTGGCAGTACGGCATGGTCGTGTCCAATGCGTCTTGTCTACTCTGTTGCATGGAGCGGATGACAGTGCGAATAATTGCGAAGACCACCAACCCTATCAGGGGAACCACCAAAACCCGTAACAGTGCAAACATGCCAGTCCTCCGTTGCCTTCCGAGATAAACCCCTCGCCAGTACAACCCGGTATATCTATTTAATTCCCAGGTATCGAGTCTCTATGTGTCCTACTCCCTTAAGTAACCGTCAGGGCACATAGGGCAAGGGCAATGCCCTGGTTAGCGTTTTTCAAGTTTGAGGAGAGCCAGGAACGCCTCCTGCGGCACCTCTACCTGCCCCACCATCTTCATCCGTTTCTTACCCTCAGACTGCTTCTCCAGCAGCTTGCGCTTCCGGGAGATGTCACCGCCGTAGCACTTGGCCAGCACGTTCTTGCGAATGGCCCGCACCGTCTCCCTGGCAATCACCTTGGTGCCAATCGCCGCCTGCACCGCAACATCGTACATCTGCCGCGGTATGAGCTTTTGCAACTGCTCCACCAGCGCCTTCCCGGCGTCGTACGCGTCATCGCGATGCACCACAAAGCACAGCGCGTCCACGGGCTTGTTGTTCAGCAGGATGTCCAGCTTGACCAGCGGCCCGGTGCGGTATCCGGTGAGCGAGTAGTCCAGCGACGCGTACCCCTGGGAGCGCGATTTAATCTGATCGTAGAAATCAGCCAGCAATTCCGCCAGCGGCAACTCGTACTGCAACATCACCCTGCCATCATACATCGCGTTTGAGGCGTCCTCGGTAGGCATAGCTGACGAGATGTATTCCATGCGGGTATAGATACCCCGGTGCTGGGTAAACAACTCCATCATCGTCCCCACAAATCGGGACGGCGCAATGACGGTCATCTCCAACCACGGCTCGCGAGCCTCCCGATAATCGCCCGGCGATGGCATCAGCGATGGGTTCGCCACCGTGACAACGTCCCCGTTCTGCATGACCACCTGGTACGCCACCCCTGGTGCCGTCGCAATGAGGTCAAGGTCATACTCGCGCTCCAACCGTTCCTGAACGATTTCCATGTGCAACGGCCCCAGGAACCCGCACCGATACCCGAACCCTAACGCCGGGCTACTCTCTGGTTCAAAGCTCAGGGCCGCATCGTTCAACGCCAGCTTCTGCAGCGCCTCTCGCAGGTTCTCGTACGATTCGCCATCGGAGGGATACAGGCCTGCAAACACCATCAGCTTCAGAGGCTCATAGCCGGGAAGTGACTCTGTGTTTGGGCGTGAATCCATGACCACGGTATCGCCTACGCGAGTCTCTCCTACTTCCTTAAACCCAGTGGCAATGTACCCCACCTGCCCTGCGTTTAGCTCTGGAACTGCTACCAGGTCAGGCCGGAACACACCCACTTCTATGGCCTCAGTGACGGAAGCCGCTCCCAACATGCGGATGCGGTCACCCCGTTTTACAGAGCCATCAAACACACGGACGTACGCAATGACGCCCTTGAAAGAGTCATATTCAGAGTCAAAGATAAGGGCACGGAGGGGGTCGTCAGAACTCGGCCTCGGCGGCGGAATTTTCTCCACTACCGCGGCAAGCAGCTCTGCGATGCCTTCCCCGGTCTTGGCAGAGGTGAAGATAATCTCTTCCTCATCAAAGCCGAACACCTGCACCATCTCCTCCGCCACGCGGTCAGGGTCAGCCATTGGCAGGTCAATCTTGTTGATGACCGGGATGATGTGCAGGTCATGGCCCAGGGCAAGGTAGGCGTTGGCCAGCGTCTGGGCTTGCGCCCCTTGAGCGGCGTCCACCACCAGCAAAGCGCCCTCGCAGGCCGCCAGCGCTCGCGATACCTCGTACCCGAAGTCCACGTGGCCGGGGGTATCAATGAGGTTAAGCTGGTACGTTGTACCGTCCGTGTGGGCGTACTTCATCTGCACGGCCTTACCCTTGATGGTAATACCGCGCTCTCGCTCAATGTCCATGGTGTCCAGGAATTGGGCCTTCATCTGGCGGGGGTCTATTGTCCCCGTATCCTCCAGAAGCCGGTCTGCCAGCGTGGACTTGCCGTGGTCAATGTGCGCAATGATGCAGAAGTTGCGGATAAGAGACGTATCCATAGGGTTCCATCGTAGCATACAGGCCCACTCCTGTACTGCGTATCGTTGACCATGTCCCACCCTGGTGCTAGCCTACGCACTCTGATTTCGCTCTATTGGGAGGACTCGGGTGGCCAGCAACAGGACATCTTGAAGGCGTAACATCACCACTCCTCGTCGAGAGTATGTTTAGAACCCACTCTACAAATAACACGGGCTACCGTCAGGTAGCTTTGGCCAGAAGAAAGGGAGACTATATGACCCAGGGAATCATCACCGGCTACAGTCACATCAACCTACCAGTGCAAGACATGGCCGAGTCCATAGTATTCTATACGGAGATTCTGGGGTTCTCCCTGCTCAGGAAGTGGAACGTGAACGGCAAAGAGGCCGCATACGTTTGCTTCCAGGGCATCCTTTTTGAACTGACCACTCCCAGCAGGCCAGCACCGGCGGATGAAGACCGTACGGAGACGCGGCTGGGTTTCACCGTCAACAACCTTGACGCAGCCCTTGACGCCTTCCGCAAGGCAGGGGTTACCATCGCTCGTGAACCCTGGGACGCCCAGACCTTTTGGGGTCGGCAAGCATACATTGTTGACCCGTCAGGTTACATCCTTGCGCTACGCGAGTGGCGAGCACCAGACGGCCCGTGCTTTACAGACTGGGTACCCGCCCACGAAGGAGTGGTGCGGCTCAATTAACGGCTGAAATTCCTCCCCCATTTGGGAGGGCAGAAGTGGGGCAACCCACCACGCAAACAGGAAACAAAAATAGAGGAGATAGACATGGCAGATTTACCCAGGCTCAACGGTATCACCAAGGCTCTGGATGCAGGGGAGGTAGTATTCATTGGCAACGGCCCAGTAGATGCCCAGGGAGCAAGCCCCCAACCCTATGACGGTGTGCTGTTCGAGATGGAACACGGCATGTATGACATCACAGAACTCAACGTCGGACTGCGTTCCATGCTGGACCGGAAGCAGATAGCCACCAGCGGCAGCATCGCCCCGGCAGTGACGCCCATCGTGCGTATCCCCCCCAATGCTGGCGAAACCAACTGGATTGCCAAGCAGGTGCTGGACTCCGGCGTGTACGGCATCATCTGGCCTCACATTGATACGGTAGAAGAGGCCTACAACGCCGTGGCCGCAATGCGCTACCCACGACGCCCGGAAGATTCAATCTCCGAGCCCTTCGGTCGACGAGGCGATGCACCCGGTCGCGCAGCCAACTATTGGGGCGTAACCAACCAGGAGTATTACGAGCGTGCAGACCTCTGGGGCCTGGACCCCAAGGGCGAAGTGCTTTGCGCCATGATGATTGAGAGCCCTCTGGGCATCAAGAACCTCCCGGACATCCTTGAGAAGGTTCCCGGCATCGGTGTCATCTTCATTGGAGAGGGTGACCTGTCCCAGGAGTTGGGTGTGCCTCGCCAGTATGAGAACCCGGAAGTTCTAGCCATGGTGAAAGAAGTAAACGATATCTGCAAGGCCCACAACATAGCCAGGGGTTGGTTCCACACAACCATGGACAACGTGGAAGAGCGGATTGAGATGGGCTACAACGTGTTCATCGCCAACTCCAGCCGTACCCACCAACTGCTGCACAAGGGGCGAGCAGCCGCAGGCCGAAAGTAGTTTAACCAAAGCATTAAGCCACCCCCTCTCCAATTGAAGAGGGGGTGGCTTAAAAAAACCCGATGCAACAGGAGGGGAGCCATGTCTGTTGAAGAGAAAGTCGTCCTTGTCACAGGCGGAGCCCGAGGGATGGGCAGGGAGATTGTACGGGGCTTCATCAAAGAGGGTGCCAAAGTCATCGCAACGGACGTATCGTGGACGCCCACCGGCGTATCCAATGACACTGACGACTTCTTCGCAGAGATCAAGAACAACCCCAACGTACTCGCCGCCACCATGGACATCACCATCCAGGCCCACGTAGACGGTGTCTACAAACAGGCTATGGAGAAGTTCGGCACCATAGACGTCATCATCTGCAACGGCGGTACCCGCCAGCGTGACCTCTACCACGAGACCCACGGCAGCGTCACCGTCCTGGAGACAGAAGTGAACGACTGGGAGCGGATGTTCGGCACCCACGTCTTCGGCAACCTGCGCGTCATCAAACGCTTCGTCCAACCCATGATGGAGAAGGGCCACGGCAGCATCATCACATCTGCATCAAGCCAGATTCTGAACGCACACACGGCAGCAACCGGCACGGATCAGGATAGACCCGGCCAGAAGTTCGGCCTCAGTCGAGAGGGTGCGTATCAACCGGCCAAGATAGCCCTGGGCGCGCTGAGCATCTACCTTGCCGAGGAACTCAAGGGCAGTAACATCGCCGTCAACACCATGCTCCCCGGTCACACGGCCACCACCGGCTCCGACGAGCAGGAAAAGGTGCGCAATGAGATTCGACAGCGTATGAGCACATCCCAGGCCACCTTCATCCCGCGACGAGTCCGCCCCGATAACGTGGTGCCGCTGTCCCTGTTCCTAGCTGAGCAGGACGCAGAGGGTGTCAGCGGACGCTGGATTGCCTGCATGGAATGGAACGAGCAAAATGGCTTTGGCGGGTTTGAGACCTGGGGGTTGGCAGAGGACATCGCTGCGCTTCAGGCCGCAGGCCGCATGTAGACATCTCCGGTTCCCCATTAGGTGACTTTCAGGAATAATGGGCTTCGGCCCGGACCCTAGGTGGCTTTGATGTCACCATCAGAAATGCAGCAAGGCACAAGACGCCAATCATCGGCCACCAGATGGCATTGAAGCTCCCGGTGTTATCGCTGACATACCCCGCCAGGGGTCCGGCAGCAGAAGCGAACAACATGTTAGCTGTCAGTGACACGGAACGGATGGCCCCCGCGTGTCGACGCCCGAAGTAGGACGCGAAGAGGGTTCCTTGCAACGCCCCCATAGAGTTGTTAGACCATGACCACGTGTACATCGCCACAAACATCATCAACGGCGTCACAAAGGTCACCGTCAGCACGAAGCAGGTTACCATCACCAACAGGTTCACTGCCGCAAGCCGCTCCATCCCAACGTTGGATACTTGTCTACCCAACGTCACCGCGCCTACGACCAGAGAGAGTTGGGCTGTGCCTGCGCCAATGGCAATGAGGCCTGGATCAATCCCCTGATCAATGAAGTGCGGCACACGGAAGAAGATCATGGAGTTGGTGGCAAACACAAACAAGCTGAACACCGTTGAGAGCTGCCAAAACTCCCGCGTCCTGATGGCCTCTGCCCTGGTCCATTGGTGCTCCGTAGTAGCGCCAAATTTCGATGCGCCCCCTGCTAAATCATCCTCGCTCGGCAGATCGCCGTCCGGCAGGAGGCCGATGTCCTCAGGCTGACGTCGAAGGTATATCAGCGAAACAGGCACGATGACGACCAGCCCGACGAGCCCCAGAACGACCCAACCTGCCTTCCAACCGTGGTTGCTGATAATCCACTGAACCGCAGGAAACCCTATAACGAGGCCAGCCGGAGCGGCAATGGAGAGAATACCCATGGCCTTCGCTCGCTGCCGGACGAACCATTTCGCCACAGACGGGCTAGTGTAAAACGATGCCGGCCCCTGCATCCCCACCAAGCCCATCAACATGAATGCCCCAATGAGCCACCACGCGGGGTGAAACAAGCCCAGGCTGATGGCCGCCAACGCTGTGACAAGCCCGGCGATAGCCAACAGAATTCGAGGCCCGTAGCGGTCAAGCAGCTTACCAATGAACAGCCCGCTGACGGCAGCGGTGAGGATGCGTGCGGTATTTGCCCAACCAAAGAGCGCGGCGCTGAACCCTAGGTCATCCTGCATCGGCTCTATAAAAAGGCCAAACGTTGGGCCTGTTATCGTCATGGTCGTCCCGCCAATGACAATCATGGCAGCTACAATGACCCAGCCGTAATAGACCCTGGTTTTAGGTGTAGAGGTTTTAGCCAACTATTCTCCCCGGAATAAGGCCTCAGAAGCTAGCCCGTTTCAAGCCAACACGCATAGTACCACCTATACAATTCCGAGGCGTGAGTTCAAATTGGAGTTTACGGGGGAGTTGGTACCAGTTGCAGGGGAGAGTACCGGCCTCATCAAGGATATCCTGTAGGCAGGTCGGTTTCTTCTGTAATCAAGTTGGGTAAACGACAGGTAGCCTGGGTGCAGGGCCTAGCTCTGCCTATCCTGCGCCCGGCGTTGGAGGAGTAAGGTCCATCTGCGACACATTTCTACCCTTAGTGGAGTCATCCGGTTTCGATAGTCGCGACAGCGGGATGGCAGGCATCGTTACTACATGCACTCCGGCAATGACGCCCAATTCCAAGGAGAAGCGGGCAGCAGCATCGTTGTCCGGTGCTTCAACAATGTAGATAAAATCGTAGTCGCCCAATACGCCATACTGCCCCAACACATAGGAATCAGGGACTTTGATGGCGTCCTGAGCCTCTCGCACACTACCAGGATCGCGCATCATCTTCTCTCGCCCTTCAGGGGTCAGTGTTAAAAGCAGGATGTAACTGGCCATCTTCATCTTCCTCCGGTCACTCAAACTCGAGATGCTGGGTTGTTGCGGCAGTCAGGATACCAGAACTCGAACCATGATGGGCCCTGGTCAAACACGGATGCAGTCAACAAAATGGCCGGGCGATACTTCTCGCAGTTCTGGTATCGCAGCAGTGCAGTCTTCAATGGCAATGGAACACCTAGGGTTGAACACACACCCGGCAGGCGGGTTGGCGGGGCTGGGGGGTTCTCCCTGAAGAACAATGCGTTCTCGGTTTATCTCTTCAATAGGGTCTGGCAGCGGGATAGCAGACATCAATGCTTTGGTGTACGGGTGCAGGGGGTTGGAGAACAGTTCGTCGCTCTCCGCCACTTCTACAATACGTCCCAAATACATCACGGCAACGCGATGGCTGATATGACGCACCAGGGAGAGGTCGTGGGCAATGAAAAGGTACGCCAACCCGAATTTCTCTTGCAGTTCCTCCAGTAGGTTAATGATTTGGGCCTGCACGGAGACGTCCAGAGCAGAGACCGGCTCATCACACACCAGCAGCTCCGGTTCCACAGCCAGAGCTCGAGCGATACCAATACGCTGACGCTGTCCGCCGCTGAATTCGTGGGGAAATCGGTTCGCCATGTAGGGGTTCAGGCCCACCAGGGTCAGCAGCTCCGCAACGCGGTTGCGGTACGCATCCTTACCCTTGGTCAGGTTATGCACCTTAAGAGGTTCGCCAACAATGTCCCCGCAAGTCATACGCGGGTCCAGGGAACCGTAGGGATCCTGAAATATGAGCTGCACACGGCGATACATGGCGCGCATCTTGCCGCTCTTGAGCTTCACAAGGTCCTCGCCGTCAAAGAGCACCTGGCCTGACGTGGGCTTGTACAGCTGAACGATGCTGCGTGCCATGCTGGTCTTGCCGCACCCGCTCTCGCCAACCAGCCCCAGCGTCTCCCCCCGTGCGATGGTGAAGCTCACATTGTCCACAGCCTTCACCGCGCCGGTCTGGCGAGCCAAAAGGCCTGACGTGATGGGGTAGTGCATCTGGAGGTTTTTGACCTCCAGGAGTGTATTGGTATTCGTCAACTGCGTCATGGTCACTCTATTGTCCCACACCCACCCTGCGAGCGCGAGAGTTGGTATGTTCGCATTACGTCACTGAGATTCTATTGAGTTTAATTAACACCGGAACTGCCAGGGAGCCAAGAACATCAAGGATAGCTACCACAGTCAGAGGTCGCGCTAACCCCTTCGGCAGGTCCTCTGTCCATACAGTGGTGATAAGTGTTACAGCTATGATTGCCAGCAAAGTGATTGTGGTCAGCAACGTAATCCGAATCAACGCTGTTGTTGGTGTAGCAAAGAGCAACAACGCTATATGGTTACTGGCAAAGGCAATCACTCCAAAGGTCACCATGAGCTTGGTGAGGAGCCCATCTTCAAAGGGGCCATCGCTCCAGATTGCCGCCACAACCAGGAAGAAGGCTACTACTGAAACCCCAATGCCAAAGCAAGATAACGCATAGTATTTACTACGCCCTAACTGGACGGTACTGGGAATTGCCAGGACGGTAAAAAGGGCCAGACCAAAGGTGGTACCCAACAACTTACCCTCGGTATCCCCAAAATTCCCTTGCAGGACGATGACGATGCCAATGAGAGCGCTGACTACCAGCGCCGCCAGCAAGGCAATTAACGCCATCCTAGTGGCCAACGCTTTCCACTTTAATGCGTTTTGAGCCAGTGAGGCTTCCATTCTTCACCTCTTTGGTTTTCTCGGTTTTTCAGTGGATACCGTTCCTAGGGAGCAAAGGATTCATATCTATTAAAGCAGGCTGGGCGACGGTACTGCTGGTTATTATGAGCATATTAGCTGGAGCGAATAGTATCTGTTTCAGACGAGTTGGAATTCATAGATAGCAGCGAAATACCGTGAGCGGGAACATATCCCTTGAAGTACAATGCCTGTTAAGTTGCAGATATTGTCGTTTGCACAACAAATAGGCAGGAACAATAGATGAGTGAATATCTACCCAGCACCAGAGGTTGGGTTGCAGACCAAGTTGAATTGTATGAAAAAACCAATGGAGCTGAGGGAACAACGCTCCGCGATACAGGCCTGACGGTCATCATAGTCACCAATAAAGGTAACAAGACTGGCGCCGTCAGAAAAACGCCTCTCATGCGAGTTGCTGACGGGAACAATTATATTCTCGTCGCGTCCCAGGGAGGAGCTCCCACGCACCCCGTCTGGTACCACAATCTGAAAGCTGACCCCAACGTGGAAATCAGAGACATCAATGTTGTTCAGAGCATGACAGTCCGTGAAGTTGATGATTCGGCTGAAAGACATCGACTATGGGAACTCGCCGTCACGGCATACCCGCCATACAAAGACTATCAAGAAAAAACTAATCGAACCATTCCTGTGTTTCTGGCTGAACCTACCTAATACGGTGCCTAGATAGGGAGAATTATTCATGTCGGGTGTAAAACAGGCCATTGAGATTGAACTAAACCATGATCAGGTGGTCTTCATAAGTATCATGAAGGATCTTTACAACATAGAATCTGAAAGCAAAGTCATGCGCATCATCATGGACTACTTACAGGACAACAAAGATGTCCACGACACCGTGTTTAAGCAGTGGCGTTGCCTGAGGTGTGATTAGACGCATAGTTTGTAGCAATGCCTGATAGCGTTGCACGGGATGGCGAAAATC
This sequence comes from Dehalococcoidia bacterium, assembly GCA_963694315.1. Classification (GTDB taxonomy): domain Bacteria; phylum Chloroflexota; class Dehalococcoidia; order Lucifugimonadales; family UBA1127; genus UBA1127. Next base: position 21,411 of record CAVOCU010000017.1, read on the forward strand.
GCATCCGGATGCTGTTGAGTATATGATCCTACGCTACAGGCTTAGGTTCCGTAAGGTATAATCCTGCCCCAATCTCCATCTGTTGCAGTTCATATCGAAGAAACCCAACATTGCCTTATTTCAAAACACGTCACGGCTTAGGCTAACGCGAAAGGGGGGCAGACAAATACTGCCCCCTTTCGTTTGCGTTAGCTATGAGTATGAGGATTCAAGGAAAGATTCTCTGGTGGGTCAGTAAACCAGAAATGTAGGCTCGAGTGAGGAAACTCCATCCCGGGGTGACCTCCGACATGAGTTTCCCAGAGATCCGCTGGCTGAGGAGAGGTTGATTCCAGTACCATACCCATGAGTTTCTCACTCTCAGTACCGTACATGAGTAAGAGAGGTGCCCCGTGCCAATTGACACCATCGGTGACTCGGGAAACCCCCTTGTAGTAATGGTTGACACCTTCATGAGCGAAACATGCAGCTTCTAGTAGTTCCCCTTTGCTATCAACACTATCTAGCAAAGCCCACCCATCGGCTACCGCCTCAGGTATGGTTTTAGGTAATTGCGTGTAAACACCTTCACTTACCACTAGCTTGTCACCGAGTGAATCGGACTTTGATATTGAATCGGCAAGTTCATGCCGAAGACCTTGGGCTAGGTCTAACTGTTTACTAGCAATGGTCTGATAGGACTCCAGTGTGTTCCCAAGAGTACCGACCTCATCCTGAAGTTCAATGTTTTTACTTTCAAGCAATGTCATTTCCGACTGATCTGCGGGAACAATGGCCCATGTAGCGAGACTGGCTAAAGCAACGAGACCGACAATTAACAATACAATCTTTATAGACATAGAATTCTCCGACTCTTATTTAAATAACATTTTCCGGAAATTGGAGTGGCAAACCTGCATTTCGATATCCCCCAGTTCCCTCAAGTACGTTGGCAACTCCGATGAACCCCTCCGCTTGGAGAATACTCGCCGCAGCACTGCTGCGGACTCCCGCTTCGCAGATGACGGTAATGCCTGCTTCATGGGGTAGCTCGTGGAGTCGATCCTTTAACGTTCCTAGTGAAATGAGAATCGCACCTGGTACATGGCCCGTCTCCCATTCAATAGGCTCCCGAACATCAAGAACCACTATTTTTCCTTCCACAACAGCTTCAGATAGCTGAGCCAAAGATACCTCAACAAGCAGGTCTACCGGCAAGGCATTATCGTGCCAATCCTTCATGCTCGCTTCTATGACCCCGGCCATAGGAAAGGAGCCTCCCCGTAGTTGTAAGAGAGCACCTTCAGCCTGCTCTGTAGTCTCTCCAAATAATATTACGTGAATCCCTGACTTGAGTAGTAGGCCAAGGCGTTCCTCCAGACCTTTTGCACTATAGGGGAGATTTAGGGCGCCTCGAGCATGCCCACGAGCAAAGTCTGATGGTCCACGCAAATCAACTATGTTGGCCTTGTCCACTTGGACAAGATTCCAAGCTTGGGTGACTGAGAGTTTTTCTTCCACTTATCTTAATCCGCCCACAGGAACATCCCATTGGCGTTTCCAGCCAACGCAATTCGCTCGACCACTGTCCAGGTACTGGTTTCAATCACAACTACTGCAGCTTCTTTAGAAGCAATTGCATAGATGTATTTCCCGTTAGGATGGACGGCTATCTTGCTTGGTGTATTACCCACTGTAATTCGTGTGATTTCGTCCAACGTGTTCGTGTCGACGACTTGGACTATTGGATCTCCTCCATGCCCGATGTAAGCGTACTCACCATTAGGGCTAAACGTGCCAACCACAGGGGTCTTCGCGGCAGCGAAACGTTTGACTAGTTCCAATGTCACCGGGTCATACACCGCATTGGTGCTACTTCCAGACTCCTGCACCCACATCCTGCCATCGGGTGCGTTGGTATGCATTAATGGCGTTGCGCCCTCAGGAGTACTCGTCTCCTTTAGAGTCGCGCCTGTCTCTGGGTTAATAGAAACGACCGTATCACCTTTTTGTGTGGGATAGTAAAAACGTTCCACTCCATCTGGGCCAATGCCGATGTCTGCATCGCATACGACACCACCATTCACCGGTACGGTATCCCATGTCTCGAGTACAGTGGCATTGTTAGTATCTATAACTACAACTTCACCTGAACCTTGTTTTCCTATATGTAGCATGCCGCTCTTGGTTGCCTTGCCCATATAGATATTCTTTGCCTCTTTACCAACTGAAAGTCTATGGGTGACCTCCAGAGTATTCACGTCCAAAGCAATCACCACTGCATCATCTTTTTCCGGGTACTTCAACCCCAACCAAACATTCTGGCCATCGAAGTAGTTGTTGTCATCATTCCAGGTCCATTTCAGGATTTCGGGGATGTCAGCAGTCTTAACCACCAGATTAGTCTCCGCATCTATCACGGTCACATGTGGTGATGCGTTACTGAACGTGAGAATCTTCGCTGTGGATGCCACAGCGGAACTGGTGTCTGTGGAGGCTGACCCCGAAGTCGATTCTTCTCCGCCACAGGCACCAAGAAGAAACATAAGCCCTAAGGCAAAGACTAATCCTAAGCGAGTTACTAGTTTCATATCGTAGCTTCCTTTGGTTTTAAGGTTATTGTCCAATCAGCCTGTCCAGTTTCTTCCACCTGAAATGTGTAGCCATATCTCCCTGCTTGGGGGGGGATGGTAGACAGACAGGGAGCATGATCAGTAAAGAGAATCACGGTATCAGTACCCTTTAATTTCTTCATGGCCTCTACAGCCTTCAACATTGGATAAGGGCAAATCTCACCGCGGACATCCAATTCCATATTCGCGCCTGTGCTTTCTGCCTACGCGAGGCGTTTAATTACCTTGACTCCTAAGAATGCTCCACCAGAAAGCGATAGGCCAAAGACCCATCCGCTAACGCTTAGTGAGGGAATAGAAGAGAACATTGCACCAAGCGTGCAGCCTATGGCTAGCCCGGATCCATACCCCATGATTACACCACCGACCAATGCCTGAACATATCGTTTTGCACTCCGAGGGAAGCGCAATTTGAATTCATTAGCAAACAAAGCTCCAACTAAGGAGCCAGCTATCACCCCCACGGTCACCGCAAAGGAGTGAGTAAAGAGCCCTGCTGCACCTAAGAGTGCAGAGCAACCTCCTAAGGCACTCAATCCCAAGGCCTCGGGGGGAGGAAGGTGAAGACTGATCATGATTGTGTTGGAGAATCTCGCCAATTCCCCAGTCACTCCTAACGGCATATGTACCATGTACATCAAGATACCTATTACCCCCAACACGCTTCCACCCACGACCGCGGACCAACCTCTAACGAAGATGGAGCGCCACAGTATCGAGAGCTTCTGTTGAAAGGTATCGTCAGGTCCCTTCTCATCCTGAATGTCAGGATTAAACAACCCAGAGCGGGCTTCCCACCAAAGGACAATCAGAAAGACCGTTAGGAGGGCGGCTAAGGTGAGGAGTACGGCTCCGCCATACCCCAAGTTAAACGTTGAAGGGATCCATAATCGGGCTTCTTGAGAGATAGTGGCTTCCCACCACCAATTCCAAGTCTGGGAGAGGAGGGCTAAACCTATGAGAATACCTCCCATTGTTACCCAAGAAGCCACGTAACCTTCAGCCATACGATACAGTGAACCGGAGACACACCCTCCTGCGAGGACCATACCGAATCCGAAAAGTAACCCCCCAACTATGGTAGAAAGACCGACCGGTAAGATGTGTGCTTCGGAAGGGAAAATCTCGAATCCCGGAGAAGGCACCATACCATACATAATAATGGCAAATCCAATAGTGGAAACTGCCAACCCAGCGATAATTCCTTTCATGACTTGGCCACTGCCAAACAAAAAGAGGTCGCGGAAAGCAGATGCGAAGCAGAAGCGACTGCGCTGAAGAGTAAACCCAGCTGCCATTGCTAAGAGCCAAAGCGGGGCAAGGATTGCATCGGTTTTGGCCATAGTTGTTGCCAGCCCCAACGCGCCCAACAGAACCAAACCTGCGACCATGCTTTGTCGAGGAATATTACGTTTGAAACTGCAAAAATTTTTTACTGTCCTAGATGCCAACATCGCTAGTCCTTCGCTTGTAAATAAACACCCTAAATAAAGAAACCCCGCTTTGCACTAATGGCAAGCGGGGTCACGCAGCGTACGAGTACGACTACCCCCGAGGGATACAACAACAATTATTAGCTATAAGGTGTATCAACATACTCCAATAAGCTTAAGATGCACTGTATTCCTGTGTCAAGTTAACCGTGGGTTTGTATGACAACGTTAGAAGGAATCCAAGGTAAGGGGGGCCGTGCATCCGGTCGGTTGGGGAGGCACCAGCGGAGAGAATACAAGGTAGGATAAGTTGGTAAAACAACAAAAGGAGAGTGTTAAGCTAGCTCTTCAGACCATCAAAACAATAGGGGATAAGAGTTGAGCTCATTCTAGGTCTGGAACTCTTTCGTATGTGTTTCACGGTAAACCCCGAATTCTCCTGCCCCACAGGTCATGATGACAGCAAAACGCCCCGACTTTGATCGGGGCGTTTTGCTCTATTCCTATAGGTATCTCTCTATTAGACCGTCATTGCCCCTGCAGCTTTGGGGTATTCATCGGTCTTTGCATAGAACCAGGGCCCTAGGGACTCCATCCAATCTTCGCCACCCGCTAATACGACTGAACAAGAGCGCACTTTATATAACTCTGGGTTCCGCGATCCAGGTGGTGGTGTCCCATCCTCGGCCAGGGCACGAGCTGCAGCAATCAAGAGGCGACGCGTCCTGATAACGGTAGCATCAGCGGTGCCCAAATGCTCTTTGGTCCGATCCATGATCGAGCCCATACTCCATTCAAGGGCCGCATCCTGCTGTCGGACATTAGGGATGCCTGTATAGTTCTGGGTTTTCTTGGCTACCACATCCATATGGAAGTCGGTCTCAGGGCTCATTACAGGCCACCATTTGGAGTAAAATGTCCCCTTTTGCTCCGGTTTCCATGGGCCTGAACCAAGCGACAGATTTACGTTTTCACGCAAAGTCCCATCGGGCCAGTGGTTTCCCTCTAACTCTTTGGTAGGGTTCCATTCCAGGCCGAAGTGCATGGTGTAGTGGTCGTCGATAGGAACATAAATGGAAAGAGGCACCTTGACAGGCGTTGCGGGGAACATGCCGTAAAAGGGGAAAAGAAAGTGGGTCGCGCGCCAGTAGGAATTACCATCTGGCTGGTGGCGCTCTGCGCCGTACACCAGACCGTAATCCGTGTTCCGGACATGGAACTCCGCTATTTTCTCAGCAGTGTACCCGCCATACTTGGGGTCACCGGCAGGGTTGAGGCGACTATGAAGAAATGGTGCGTGGGTGGAATCTAATTCTCCTTCAACAGCCTGCATCCAGTTGCACTCATAGATGAACCGCGCGTAGTGGCGTCGTTGTGCTTCTGGCACTAGGCCCCATTCGAACTGCGGCACTCCAGGTGGGTCCTCTTGATCAGGACCCATATACACCCAGGTGATGCCACCGAAATCGGCACCCTTATAGGACGTAATTTTCAGTTTGCTCTTAAAGTTGCTCGTTGAGGGTTCATTGGGCATGTCCACGCAATTGCCACTCACATCAAACTTCCAGCCATGATAGGCGCAACGCAGGCCATCCTCCTCGTTTCGTCCAAAGTAGAGGCCAGCACCGCGATGGGGGCAGAGGTTCTGTGTGAAGGCAGCGTTGCCGCTACTATCTCGCCAGGCCAGCAAGTCCTCGCCGAGCAGCTTTACCCGTTGGGGTTGCCCATCAGGCTCCAGTTCCCATTCGTAGGTCGCCGGTATCCAGTATTGCCGCATGAGTTCGCCCATGGGTGTACCTGCGCTGACTTTACAGAGAAGATCGTTCTCTTCTTGGGTAAGCATGATTTACTCCTCGCATGTCTCTGATTCAAAATCATGAAATGCCGAAGTTATAATACTTCAATAAGCGAGTTGGGTGTAAAAGTGTCTCTATGTCTTCATAACTGAATCCAAGTTTACGTGGCTCATCCAAAATGTTCATAGCTGGTGGGGCTAGCTTCCCTGATTGAGAAGAAAGCTTCCACTCGTCCCAAGGGGCTGGTGATTGAATTGAATCAGGAATTGAGGTGATTAGTGGCAATGCATCCCTTGAAGTCGGGGAGGAGATATGCCACGCGCAACTAGGCGGTAACAATACATTTTGAATTTCAACGAACAGAAGATCCCCCCAATGAACATAGAAACCATCAACACCCTCTTGGCCCTAGTAGTATCGACCCTGGGGTTCAAGCCCCAGGTAGAACTGGCCAGCGGTCTCATAGTGTTCAAACCGCCCTTGCACCTGCTGAGTGATGGCATGGGCATCCTGGAATTTCCTCTGAATCGGGTGATTCTCGAAGATTGAAGTCGCGCCGCAAACTGAATATGCAATGTCCACTACCTCGGCGGCCCGCCTGATAGCCCAAGTACTCGCGAGCCTAAGACCAATACGATCCGCCATGCGCAGTTCATCATGTGCACAGGCGTTTCCCCACAGTGTTCTCGCCTTCTCCTTGAGATATGCGTCGCAAGAGCCCCATAGCGCTTCCGCGTTTCCAATGTCTCGCTGCGTTTGCAACTGATCACGGAGCAGTACTTGTTCTTGGGGACTCTTAGTCATCGACGTATTGATAGCCTCGTCCAGAGCCGAACGCGCCACTCCGAGCGCGACCGAAGCAAACCCGGCGGCGAAAAGCAGGCTACGGTTAATCAGGTATAGGGGGCCTTTTTCTCTACGGATGGGCTTCGCTTCAACCCAAGTACGATGGGCCGGAACGAAAAGGGCGTTCGTTTCAAAACTAAAGCTCCCGGTCCCGCGGAGGCCGCTGACTTGCCACGAGTCGACCCACTCAACGTCTGCATGAGGCATGATGAGGCTGAGCGTCTGACCATCATGCCTGCCGATCGCCACCACCCAGGTGGAGTGACGTGAGCCGCTGCTGAAATTCCAACGGCCTGTGATCGAATAGCCTCCTTTGGTCGGTTCTATCGATGCGTGTTGCGGCGGACCGTTGCTGAGAATGGTATTGGTATCGGCCCATACCTCCTTCGCCAACGACTCGGACATGAACGACGCCATGGTCCCCAGAACGTTGCCCTGGTTAAAGCACCAGCCCATACTGCCGTCCGCTGACGATATAGCCTGAGTGATGGCTAAATAATCAAGCAAACCAATCTCTTCTCCGCCAACGGAACGGGGCACTAGTAACCGAAATAATCCCTGAGACGCCATAGAGTCGACCAACTCACGGGGGATCTGACGATCTTCGTTGATGCTCTGGGAAGCTTCGGCAACAAGAGCGACAATATCCGTCAGGTCGTCAACCGTAATTTTGCGTTGTGGGGAGCCCGTGCTCTTCGTCGGCATCATAGCGACCTTTTCAATTACTTCGAACGAGAGTGTATCCGTCGCAAACGAGCCTGACATACACGGCCTGTTTAACGATGCCCCAACGGAATTCCGCCAGCCACGAAGCAGCCTAACCGACCAATGGGAAGCGACTTCAACATGGCACCGGGTTCAGCAAAATCACCGCGCGGCACGATTCTCCTACCGACTCGATGCTGTCAAGACAGTATCCTGGATACTCACCAACACGATATGCAGCCATTGTAGACCTGAGCGTACGCCTGTCAACGAAAGGGGAGAGGCGGGTGTGCTTCCGTTGCACCATTGCCGTCGCACCTTCTATTATCAAAATTTTCAACGAGACCACCCGAACCATTGGAGAAGCCACCAGACGTACTACCTCAATACCGGTGGTGACCGTTACTGGCGTCTGTATACCCAGCTACCAATGATATTGGCCTCATTACTTAACAGTATGTGTGAGATAGCCATTGCCATCTTCTCTCCCCCCTTGGCAGAAGGCTCGATTTCATTGGCATAGTCTGAAGCCTCATCCAGTATCGGACGTAAGTCCAATACCGGCAGACGCATACGCATAGCCTCAGTGAGAATGACATCGTTAAAGAGGCTCAAAGCCATCAAAGTGACTCGTTGGAGCGCAGGCTCAAACTGCGGGCGGTATATGGTGCAAACGGTGGCAGGGATTTTGGTGGCTACGAGGTCCTCGAGCATTCGGCTATAATTTGCCTGAAACTCTGCTACCACTCCGCTGAGAAGACCAAGACCTTCTGCTACTGAAGATACTTGCTCGGTTAGTATGCCCATGCTCTGGAGGCCATCATTCCCCCCAACACTAACGACGACGTGCGATACACCCTCAGGAAGCTCCTTTAGTTGTTTCGATACATCATCAGTGACGTTTCCGTCGATTGCCCCAAGGGTGACCTTCCATTCCTCCGGAAGAATGTCCCTCAGTTGTTGCTGAACGTCCGGTTCAGGTTGTACGTAGACAAGGTTGTCAAAGACCGAATCCCCGACTAAAGCTACGTGGTTCATTGATACTCCTTTCCTTTTTGGCCCAAGTTGTTGTCGGCATCTCGCCGTTCCATTTACCACATTAGCGACC
>CAVOCU010000018.1:0-27859 GCA_963694315.1 Dehalococcoidia bacterium
CCACCCTCTACACCAACCAGCTTATCGAGTGCTATGAGCTAGTGGTTGAAATTAAGGTATAGGCAGGGAAGGGGCATTATTCTTCGATTTCGTCAAAACTAGCCGGCACTTCTGCGGAGGGAGTTGTTGAAGAAGCAGGGGTGAGGTGGTTAGATTGATCATCAAAAAAATATGGGGACGATAAATACCTAAAATCTTCGCTTTTTCTAGGCCACCGAGGAAAAAAGATTCATCAATGCGGAGGCCCCAAGCGCGCAATGTCTTAATTTGACGTCTATTAGCTGGGGCATTTCTAGATGTTATGAGCGCGATGCGGATAGGGGATTTGTCTTCTGGGAATTTGGCTTGAATGAGGGAAAGTGCCTCTAAGAAGGCTTTGAAAGGCCCTGGAGCCAAGGGAATATCTTCGTTCTCAAGTTCATGTTTTTGAAATTCGCCTATTCCTTCCTTCTGGAAAATTGCTTCGGACTCTCCAGAAAAAAGAACGGCATCACCATCAAAGGCTATGCGGACCTGATTTCGATCCTTTATCGTACGCTCCGGCTCGGGGTAAATCAGACCAACAGCGCATCCTGCGGATATCGCACTTACGACATCTGGCCTCTCTGCGGACAAAAACAAGTCGCAGGAGAAAGCTGGTAGGTAATCATGGGTTTCAGTTCCATCAGTAAAAGCTGACCGGGTGATGTCTAAATCGGCGCCGTCGATGGATTTCCAAATCCTCAAACCAGAGTCAGCATCGTTCCTAGACAATAAAACCACTTCAACTAAATGTTCGTTTGCCTGATTATTGATGTTTAGAAGTGCCCTAACTAATGGAAAGCCGGTTCCCAGCCCTAGCTGATGGTCTTCCCGTTCCATTTGATACTTGCGGTAAGCTTTTAAATCTTCTTTGACGAACACTTCATGAGCCTCATCGAGGTCAAATAAGGCCCGTGAAGTGATAGCAACTACCAGTTTGTCATCTAAACTAAATGCCATTGTCTGCCCCGCTCTCTTTAGCCCCAGGAACAAGCCTGCTAGTCGCTGCTGAATGGCTTTCCAGTGGCTAGATTCCAAAACCCCTTGGCAACCAAAAATAGAAATCCAACTACCATGAACAGAACACCTAACACCAAACCAGCAGTCATGAGAAATTCCACGATACGGAGTGGAGCACCTAGAAACCATAAACCCTCATCGTACAAAAGGTGTTAGCTAGTAATGGACAAAAATGTCTAGTTGGGAAACGTAAAAACGTTTTCCATGTTAATCAGTCCACAGGCAAACAATCAAACTGGCCTGAGGGGCCGTGCTTCAGTCTCCGCCAGAGGCAAGATGGGCTTTAGTCGCTGCGGCGCGGAGGCTAAAGACCATGTGTCGCTGCGGCGCGGAGACATACTCAGTCCTGCCACTTGACCCCAGAGCATCGCAGTAGGACAGTATGGCCCAAGTTTGGAAAAATTCAGAGATGTATTGCGAGGGTAAGGCGAATGGAGCGCAAGGCAAAGACCAAGACATTCTCGTTCCACTGGGGCAGCGGCTACATCGCGGAAGAGGCCCAGGTGCAAGGTGAGCACAACGTACCGACCTTCCAATTGATGAAGTACACGGACGGCCCTGCGGTGGGCGTCGTCACCCTACGCTTCTGCCAGTACAACCACCGGGGGATGTTCAGTCGGTCACCGTTGATCATGGGCGTGGAAGAAATCGGGATGATGCGCGAGGCGTTGAAAGAGACCCCGGAGTTGTTGGCGTTGATGAAGCAGTTAGTCGCAGATTAGCACGTGCTTCAGTCTCCGCCGGAGGCAATATATACAAGGAGGAAGCATGGTTATTCACATCGACAACGACGTGGTTCGAGAGCTATTGCCAATGAACGAGTGCATGCAGGCGCTAGAGGACGCGTTCCGCAGCGAGGCTCAGGGCGTTGGCGACAACTTGGTGCGTCAGACGTTGTACTGGCCAGGAGGTAGGTTCAGGCTGATGGCCGGTAGCGCGCCTGGGCATGATACCGCGGGTTTCAAGACCTACGGCGGTGGGGTCAACCTGATGCTGGTCTTCTCTGTATCCAACAACAGCTTAGAGGCCATCATGGAGAGTCGGGTCTTGAGCGAACTCCGTACGGGTGCAGCTGGCGGGCTTGCTGCTAAGTACATGGCAAAGGATGACGCCAGCACCATCGGCCTCATAGGTTCCGGGTCGCAGTCCAAGGCCCAGGTCGAGGCCATCTGCTCAGTTAGACCCATCAAACACGTCAAGGTGTTTACTCGCACCGCGGACAACCGGGAACCCTTTGCTGCTGAACTTAACGATGCCTTTGATCTGGAGGCCATAGCAGTGACCACGGCAGAAGAGTGCATCACCGGCTCGGATATCATCATTACCGCCACGGGCAGCCGCGATCCCGTATTTGAAGCGTCATGGCTGACACCCGGCGCCCACATCAACGCCATTGGCGGCACGACGCCCGGTCGACGGGAAATCGACGAGGCGACGGTTGGTCGGTGCGATGTGATAGTGGTGGAGAGCTTGGCCCAGGCGAAGTTGGAGTGCGGAGAACTGATGATGGCAGAAGAGCGTGACACCTTCCATTGGAGCCAGGCGGTAGAGATGAAGCACCTGGTCACCGGCGTGGCGGGGAAGCGTCCCAGCAAAGAATCCATCACATTGTTCGATGGCCTGGGAGTGGCAATGGAGGATATGGCAGCTGCTGGTGTTGTGTTGAAGAAGGCCAAGGAGCGTGGTCTGGGAACGGAGCTACCCCTAGAATCGAGGGGAGGCGCACCCCACCGCGTCCGCTAACAGGGCTTGGCGCTATATATATACCGGTGCGGGCCAGAGGGGCCATGCTTCAGTCTCCGTCGGAGGCAATACAGGCTTTAGTCCCCTCGCCGCAGCGACACGTGTAGTAAACTACGCGCACGCAACAATAGTGGATAGCTAAAGGAGACAACCATGAATATCGATGCACACGCCCACGCAACAGGGCCAACGGAGTTGTACAACTACTTCCGTGCCCTTGCTGGAGCGTCTGGTCCGGCGGCTCGAGTGACTGTTCCGGACATCTCTGACGAGCGGATGGAAGAAAGCTTGAAGGAGCATCTGGCTGAGGTGACAGCAGTGGGTACGGACGTGCAGCTCATCTCGCCTCGACCGTGGTCGATTCCCACAGGGGATCGTAGAGAGGCTGTGGTGCTGCCTATCACTCAGAACGTGAACAACATGATTGCCCGCGCTGTGAAGCTGCACCCCGATCGCTTTGCGGGGATTGGAGCCATTCCTCAACTGGTGACCCATGGAACCAAGTTCTGCCTGGAGGAGCTGGACCGCTGCGTGAACGACCTTGGTTTTGTGGGCATCAAGATTAACCCTGACCCCGGCGAGGGCTCGGCTGAAGTACCCCACATGGGTGACGAGTACTGGTACCCGTTGTACGAGAAGATGGTGGAGTTGGACGTACCAGGGCTGATTCACGGCGGGCCGTTTCGGTTCTCCCGCGAGCCTGAGTTGGGCTACTTCGTAGAGGAAGAAGCCGTTGCTGCGTGGGGCATTTTGCGGTCGCCACGAGTGTTCCAGGACTTCCCCAACTTGAAGCTAGTCGTCGGTCACGGTGGCGGGTACATCCCCTACCAGGCTGGCAGAGGCCGTGCCTTTCGCATGAACTCCATGCAGAGGGAACCCGATGCTGGTTGGGAGAGCTTCGACGATTCCATGCGACGACTCTACTACGACTCAGTGCTGTACGACGGTGAGGCGATGGAGCTGCTCATCAAGGTGGTTGGGTCAGACCGTGTCCTTTTTGGGACGGACAAACCTGCTAACGGCTCCGTTAAAGACCCGGTAACGGGTAGAGCGTTAAACGACGTGAAGCCGTTGATTGACCAGATTGGCTGGCTTACGGCAGAGGACAAGCACGCCATCTTTGAGGGGAACGCTCGCAAGCTGTACAGTCGACTCAAGGTGTAAGCAGGGCATCGCCCTGGACCATGTCTCCTATTGAGCCCGTCTGCCCGCGAGGATATGAAAGAAGCACTGGCAGGGGTACCCCCCGCCAGTGCTTCTTTCATTGATTGGATATAGCGGCCTCTCGCTACGTAGAGGTCACCGTACTGGAGGTTACTCCTGAAGTCTGCTTCTTCGCCTGCTCCACAGCCTCCGGTATAGGCATGGTGTTTGGCACGGTCATCCGTGCGGTGTGAACGCGGTATGTGTCAGGGTTGCTGGGGCCTGAGGGCTCCTGCCCCTCCATCAGTGCAACAGCAGCATCAATCAGACGCTTGCGTACGGCAATGATGTTCTGGTCAGCGGTGACCAGGCTTTCCAGGCTTCGGTCAGCCCTGGGGCCCCACTGGTCTTCTACCAACGCCAAGTCCTGAACGGGGAACGCCTTGATGCCGGTGTAGGAGTAGTTCTTCTGGGCAACGCGGTCTATAAGATAATCGTTGTCCTTGTTCTCAACGGCCAAGAAGGTTCCGGGTATCTGGTCAGGGTAGGTATAGCCACCGTACTTGTCCTCTTGCACCTGTTCGGGCGCAAAGGGCGCGTAGCTCCAGCGAAGGCGGTAGTGGAAGCAGCTCTCATCGTCTATGGGGATGCGCAGATTGGATGCGTAGACGCCGGGGCCAGCAATGCCGGAGCCAGTGAATGATGGCATGAAGAACTGGCTTACCGTAATGACGTTACTTTCCTCGCCGAATCCGGCAACGGCAATGTGCTGTTGTCCGTACGGAGTATCTTCAATCTCTACATGCTTGCGGTTGAGGAAGCTGTTGAGGCGGTTGCCGCCGCGCACACGGTTGCCGGGGTTTGAGTTGTTGCCGTCCAGTGTGCTGTGGAGGAAGAAGCCGTGGCTGGGGTCGTAGTCGCCCTCAATAGCCTGGAAGTAGTTGCAACGTAGCAAGTACTTCCGCAGGTACCGGCGCTCTTCGCCCATGTCGAACCATTCAAAGGTGGGTTTTGGAGGCATCTTGTCCTTTGGCCCAAGATAGGCCCAAATGATGCCGCCAGCATCAAAGGCAGGGTACGCCTTTATTTCCACCTTGTCCTTGTAGGTCTCTCCCTCTGGCGAGTTGGGCAGGTCTACGCAAGCGCCATTTACATCAAACTTCCACCCGTGATACACGCAGCGAAGACCGCATTCCTCGTTACGACCGAAGAACAGCGGAGCACCACGGTGGGGGCAGTAGGCGTCAATCAATCCGGGGTTGCCGTTGGTGTCTCTGAACGCTACCAAGTTCTCACTGAGGAGTTTGATTCGCGCGGGTGTGCTGTCAGCACCGGGAATCTCCTCCGCCAGGCAGGCGGGTATCCAGTGTCGTCGGAACAGGTCGCCCATCGGTGTGCCGGGGCCAGTCTGAGTTAACAGGTCGTTCTCTTCACGTGTTAGCATCGGATCCTCCCCTGTTTACGGGCCTTGCACTTGTTAGGCCCTGTGTGTTGTTTGTGGCTGAGTTGCAGGCGGGTGCCTATCAATGCCACCGTTAAGCGGCAGGCTACATTTGGATGGGCGTAGTGTCAACTATCAGGGCGTCGCCCTGAACCCATATGGCTGTGGTTACTGAGGTGTGTTACAGAACGAGGAGTGATTCCACGTCGGCAAGGGAGTGGACGATGGGGACGCCGTCTGGAACGGCTTCGTCCTGGGCAACCTCCAGGTAGCGATTCATAAACACTGGACGGATGCCAGCGGCCATCGCACCTTCAACGTCTGCGCTGATGGAATCACCAACATGGATTGCCTGGGTTGAATCTACGTTTGCTCGCGCCAGGGCAGCCAGGTAGATGGGTGGGTGGGGCTTGCCCTGACCTACGTCGCCGGAGGTCACCACAAAATCGGCGTAAGCGTCCAACCCCATCTCCTGAGTTAGCTGCCGTCCACTCTTGTTCATGTTGGAGATGATGCCGGTCTTATAGCCGGCTGAGCGTATACGTGGCATGGTATCGGCAACGTCGTTGAAGAGGGACATACCGTAGGGAATCTCACGCACGCGTTCCCAAATGCTAGCGGCTATTGTTGGGGGCACGTCTACGCCTGCGCCTTCCAACACCAATCGTTGGTACTCAGCGAAGAAGGCTCGTTGTTCCTCCGTTGGGCGTGTTTGGACATGGGTTCTCGCGTTTTCTGCGGCCATAAAAGCGTCTGCCTTAAGGTAGCCTCTCCCAATACCCTCCGGCGTCACTGTGTAGCCGAAGGCAGAGCATGCCTCAGCTTGAATCTCCTCCCGTGGCGGGGAGAACCTGGCGAGGGTGTTATAGAGGTCAAAGAAGACCGCTTTGACGTTGGAAAGCTTTTCCATTCTGTTATTGTAGCAGTCTATATATGTCGCCTGCGGGCGAGGAGACTAAAGACGTGTTAGCAAACACCGTCCCCTCTGGCCCACAGGCCAGTCTCAGACACATGCCGGATGCTATCATGGCCGAGCTATGAATAACGTGATGGGGCTTGGTCGACTGGCCAGTCGAATAGGCCATTCAGCACTGGATTTGCTGTTCCCTCCCAAGTGTGCCGGTTGCGGTAGGGAAGGTTCGTATCTGTGCGATGTCTGCATTGCTCCCTTCCAGATGCAGGGTGCGGCGCGGGAAGTGGTGCATCGGTTGAAGTACAACGGACTTCGGGTGATGGCTGAGCCGATGGGTGCCGCTATGGCCCAGCATTTACGACGACATCAGATAGTGCCAGACATCATTGTCCCTGTGCCACTGCATCGAAAACGATTGCGGGAGCGAGGCTACAACCAGGCGGGGTTGTTGGCACAAGCGGTGGCCCAGTGGTTGGGGGGTAACGGTAGATAGTAAGGGGTTGGCCCGTATTGGTTATATAGGGCCGCAGGCGCGAACGGCCACGCGAGAGGAACGCAAGGCCAACGTGGAGGGTACGGTTGAAGCGGCAAGGAACTTCAGCGGACTGTCTGTCGTGGTTGTGGACGATGTGACAACAACGGGGTCGACCCTAGAGGCCTGTGCCTTGGCGTTACGCCATACAGGAGCAAGCGCCGCGTGTGGGCTGACCTTTGCCAGGGAGATCTAGGCCGTCAACGGCCACGTGAATGAAATTGGAGAAACATTACTATGAATGATAGCTTGAAAAGCCAACCGGAACCCTGGCAAATCATTACAAGCGAGACTGGCCCTCCACTTCCGCTTGTGACCGTGCGATTCGACACCGTTCGGAACCCCCGCACAGCCAAGGAAATCAGGGCCGTGGTTTTTGATTCCACTGACTGGGTCAACATTGTGGCGCTCACGCTGGAACGTCGATTGGTGGTGGTCAAGCAGTATCGCTTTGGGATTGGCGCGGTGACAACAGAGATACCCGGCGGCTTGATAGACCCTGGAGAAGAGCACAGGGAGGCAGCGGCAAGGGAGCTCCGGGAAGAGACTGGGCATACATCCACAAAATGGACGTATCTGGGGGCGTCTGAACCAAACCCGGCGGTGTTCAACAACCTGCTCCACCACTGGCTGGCGGAGGATGCAACGGCAACTCACCCGCTGGAACAGGACGATGGTGAGGACATTGTTGTAGACACCATGTCTCTGGACGAAGTTCGACAGGCCGTCCAGGCGGGTGATATCAGGCATAGCTTGGTGTTGGCAGCGTTAGCCAGGGTCATGGATTTGAGCAGGGGGTAGGGAAAAGACTACTCGGTTGTATGGGCAGAAGAACTTGTTCACGGAACGTTTTCTCCATACAATGAACTATGGAACACGGCAAACCAGCGCCCTCATGAATTTGGGGGCGCTTTGTGTTTCCAAAACCAGCATGGAGGTTGTCTTATGGAGATGCAGATTCAAGCGCGCAACACCCGTCTATCTGATGGCACCCGTGATTACTTGACCAAGAAGCTGGACCGCAGGGTGGCACAGTTCAAGAGCTAGTTCTACCGGAGTGCGGCGGCCAAACGGACTAGCGAGCCCAAGAGCATTCGAGAGATTGAAGCCCCTGAACCTGATGATAGTGAAGAGGAAAATGAGGATGAGGTGGCGATGGGCCGTGTGGTGCGGTCAAAGCAGTTTGCCATGAAGCCAATGTCTGTGGTGGAAGCGACTATTCAGATGGAGATGCTGGATCACGCTTTCTTCTTGTTTGAGAACGCTGGCACAGGGGTACACAACGTGCTGTATCTCAGGAGCGATGGAGACTACGGATTGATTGAGCCTGAGAAGAGCTAGGGAGGGGTTATATTGCTACCGCGTATGTAGGGGACTGGCCTGAGGGCCAGGGGGGCCGGGCTTTACTCTCCGCCGGAGGCAATGCGCCTTTAGTGCCGCAGCGACATACGCCTAACTCCCCGGGTTTGCTGCCTGGTAGACCAATGCGGCGAAGAGTCGTTGGAACTGCTCCGGAAGCTCATCGGTTCGCTCCGGGTGGCATTGCACGGCAACCACAAAGCGGTGGTGGGGGCTCTCTAGAGCCTCCACCAGTCCGTCCTCCACACCATAAGCGGTAGTCATCAACACGGGTGCTCGTTGCGCTTCCATAAGACCCTGGTGATGAAGGCTGTTCACACGCACCTGCCCCCCGGATCCCACTACTGACGCAAGTTTGCTTCCTGGTGCAATCCAAATGCGGTGTTGTATGGACTTGCTTGGGACGTCCGGCGCATCGTTTCTGTGGCCAGTGATGTGCTGCGACAATGAGCCCCCTGAAACCACGTTCAGCAGTTGAAGGCCGCGGCAGATTGCCACTATCGGTAAGTTGCGGGCCAGGGCACCTTCCAGTAATTCAATGTCCAGGGCGTCGCGCGCCTCGTCGAGGTCAAGAGTCACCGCTGGATCTGGCTCCGCACCGTAACGACGTGGATGCACATCTGCGCCACCGATGAGTAGCAAGCCGTCCATGCGCTCCAGGGCCTCCTGTGGTGAGATACCTCCGGGTATCAACACCAACGGCTCGGCCTCCCAGGGTATAAGGGCGTCAATGTACGGTTGAGCCTGCTTCTCGTTGGATGCAGGGACTGCGATGATCGGCTTTGCTGATGTTGTCATGATTCCATTTCATTCACGTAAAACCACTAGTGTAATCTTGTAATGTTGTGAGTCGGCTGAGGTTAAATGCCTACTGCCCGTGGACTCCGTATCTATAGTACACTAGCCACAGGGATATAGATGTGTTGGGAACGAAGCTATGCCATAGAATCGCCAAATAGCAATTGATAGATATTCCTATTCACCAACAGGAGTAGACGATGTCAGTGCACTTTGAGGATGCCACAGTCCGTATTCACAAGATCGTAGCAAGTCCCTACAACAACAACGCCTACATCGTTGTGTGCAAGGCAACCAACAAAAGCCTCATTGTGGACACGCCTCGGGATGCTGCCGCTGTGTTGGCGGAGGCAAAGGATACAGAGGTGGTGTCCGTTGCCATCACCCACGGTCATGGAGACCACATTGAGGGGTACGCAGACTTCCGGGCAGGGTTGACCGCGCCCTTTGGCCTTCATAAGGACGATGCAGGTCGACTGCTGCCCAACGTGCCGGAGTTCTCCCTAGAGGATGGAGCCACCATTGAGGTAGGAGAACTTTCCCTGAAGCTGATGCACACACCGGGCCACACGCCGGGTGGAGTATGCCTACTGCTGGGAAAGCACCTCTTTTCCGGTGACACCCTGTTCCCCGGTGGCCCTGGCAAGACGCAGACCCCAGAGGCGTTGAAACAGGTCATAGCAAGCATTACTTCGACATTGTTTACGTGCCCTGACGATACCCACGTCTACCCCGGCCACGGGACGGATACGACGATAGGGAAAGCGAAGGCGGAGCACGCCATCTTTGCGGGTCGTGAGCACCCTGCTGACCTGTGCGGTGATGTGCTATGGCAGGGCTAAGCTCTGCCAGCGGGACACCTTGGCCTGACGGTTAGGAATGGAGCGTTACAGGTGGAAAAGCCTGCCATAAAGATTGGTTTGCAGTGGTATCTCATCATGAGACATGAACCTGTCAAAAAATGAAAGAAAACCCCCTATCCACTGCCATACAAAAGCGTGACCTATATGGTACCATTGTAGTAGTGTTGCTTCGCGCGGGCGCCAGCTCGGGCGCAGCAACACCGTAGTGAAGACGGGGCGGAAGCCTCTCAAACTTTGGTGGATACGACAACAGAGGAGACTATGACTACTCACGGCTACACCGCAGCAGACATCCAAGTTCTTGAAGGCCTAGAGGCTGTGCGCCTTCGACCTGGTATGTACATTGGAAGCACAGACGAGCGCGGCTTGCACCACCTGGTCTACGAGATTGTGGACAACGCGGTGGACGAGGCCATGGCGGGTTACTGCACCAAGATTGTGGTGGGAGTAATGGTGGACGGGTCTGTGACCGTTGAGGACAATGGCCGTGGCGTTCCTGTGGAGGTTCATGCGGCCACCGGTGTGTCTGCTTTGGAGACAGTGTTCACCACGCTTCACGCTGGTGGTAAGTTTGGCAGCGGGAGCTACCAGGTGTCTGGCGGCCTGCACGGCGTGGGTGCCTCTGTTGTGAACTTCCTGAGCGAGTGGCTCTGGGCAGAGGTAAAGCGCGATGGCAAGAAATACCGACAGGAGTTTGAGCGGGGAAGGCCCAAAGCGCCCATTGAGGAAATGGGCACTGCCACCGGGCAAGGCACCACCGTGAGATTCCTGGCGGACAATAAGATTTTTAACACCTCTGAGTTCGATTTTGAGGTGCTTTCCCAGCGGTTCAAAGAGATGGCCTACCTGAACCCCGGTCTAGAGTTCGATATCAGGCATGAGGCATCTGGAGAGCATAAAAAATATCGCTTTGAGGGCGGTATTGCGGAGATGGTCGGTGAGATGAACACGGGCAGGGAAGCCCTCCACGACATTATTTCACTGGACAGGAAAGTAGGCACCACGCAAGTCAGCGTGGCTATGCAGTACACCACAAATGTACGTGAAGAAGCCCCAACCTTTGTCAACTGTATCTCCACAATAGAGGGTGGAACCCATGTGACTGGTTTCCGGGCTGCGTTGACCAGGGCGTTGAACGACTATAGCCGCAAGCAAAAACTGATTAAAGACGATCAAGGTAACTTTGCTGGCGAGGATGTTCGTGAGGGTCTGACGGCTGTTGTGTCCGTGAAGATGATAGACCCCCAGTTTGAAGGTCAGACCAAGGGTAAGCTTGGCAACGCTGAAATTAAGCCAATTGTTGAGTCCATAGTGGCGGAGACGTTGACCATCTACCTTGAGGATCACCCTAACGATGCCCGGCGCATCGTGGAGCGCTGTTCGCTGGCCCAGAAGGCCCGTGAAGCGGCACGGAAAGCCAGGGAGCTGGTTATCCGCAAGAACGCCATGGATGGCTCAGGCCTACCGGGTAAGCTGGCTGACTGCTCAGAGAAGAACCCTGAAATCTCCGAGATTTTCATTGTTGAGGGTGAGTCTGCTGGTGGCTCCGCAAAGATGGGCCGTGACCGCAAGTTCCAGGCAATCCTTCCACTCAAAGGGAAAATTCTGAACGTAGAGAAGGTGCTGTACCCTCAGGGTCGCCAAAAGGTAGTGATGGAGAGTATAGCCACTGCCAACGGTGAAGGCACTAAGAACGCCTACCAGGCCGAGAAGACCCGACTGGAGAAACTGCTGTCTCACGAAGAAATCCGAATCCTTATTACGGCACTCGGTGCAGGGTTTGGTGAAGACTTTGATGAGAAGAAACTGCGGTACCACCGTGTCATCATCATGACAGACGCGGACGTGGATGGGTCTCATATCCGAACATTGCTGCTGAACTTCTTCTTCCACAACATGCCGGAACTCATTGACCGTGGCTATCTGTACATTGCCCAACCGCCGCTGTTCCGTATTGGCCAGGGCCGCAACCAGAAGTACGTTTACAATGAGGCTGCAATGGAAGAAGAGATGAAGAAGATGGAAGGGAAGCGCGGCGTGAGTCTTCAGCGGTACAAGGGTTTGGGTGAAATGAACCCTGACCAGTTGTGGGAGACCACGCTGGATCCGGAGAAACGAACACTCCTCCGGGTAGTGATGGATGATGTAGAAGACGCATCGGAGCAAGTTGCTATTGAATTTGACCGATTGATGGGTGCGGAAGTCGCGCCACGGAAAAAATTCATCATGGAGTATGCCAAGACCGTCCAAAACCTTGACGTATAACGACGCGGTTCTTTGAAACATCTCGCCCCAGATTGTGGGGCGAGAATCGAATGGAACGCCAAATATGGGCGTGATTGATAACCTTAGAGTGAGTTTTGGTACACCCTCTTGCTCTTTCTATCATGCAATTGCCAGATCAAAATG
Source organism: Dehalococcoidia bacterium (assembly GCA_963694315.1). Classification (GTDB taxonomy): domain Bacteria; phylum Chloroflexota; class Dehalococcoidia; order Lucifugimonadales; family UBA1127; genus UBA1127. The sequence continues at coordinate 12,243 of CAVOCU010000018.1, forward strand.
CTCGTCATGTGGTACGGGCTTCACCCTTTAGGACGTATACCGGAGGAAGGTTGCTATGACAACGGACACTGGAAATACCGGCAGCATTGGCAATATTGAGCCACGACGAATTGATGACGAACTCCGTCAATCATATCTAGCCTACGCCATGAGCGTCATCGTCTCCCGCGCCCTACCGGACGTAAGGGACGGCCTGAAGCCGGTGCAGCGGCGCATTTTGTATGCCATGGAAGAACTGGCCATGCGCCCTGGCACGCCCCACAAGAAGAGTGCCCGTCTGGTGGGTGAGGTGCTAGGTAAGTATCACCCCCATGGTGACTCGTCAGTGTATGAATCCCAGGTCCGTATGGCCCAGAACTTCACCATGCGCTACCCGATGGTGGATGGCCAAGGTAACTTCGGTTCCATAGACAATGACCCGCCGGCTGCTATGCGTTATACAGAGGCTCGCCTTGCTGGTATAGCAAGCGAGATGCTCACAGACCTGGATCGGAACACAGTAGATTTTACCCCTAACTTCGATGAATCGCTTCAAGAACCAACGGTGCTCCCCGCCAGGCTGCCCTTCCTCCTTGCTAACGGCGCTTCCGGTATTGCGGTGGGTATGGCAACAAACATTCCCCCGCACAACCTTCGGGAGCTTTGCGATGCCATTGAACATCTAGTTGATAACCCTGAAGCCACCCTTAAAGACATAATGCGCTTCATCAAGGGGCCGGACTTCCCCACGGGCGGCATCATCATGGCCGGGGAAGGCAGTAGAAGAATTGATGAGGCATATGGAACCGAGGAGATTGAACCTCCAACCGGCCGTATTCTGATGCGCGGTAGGGCCAACATTGAGCCCCTTGGCAAGGTGGGCGATCGGCATCAAATTATCATTACTGAAGTTCCGTACCAGTTGAACAAAGCCACTATGGTAGAGAAGATTGCCATGCTTGCCAGGGACAAAAAGATTGAGGGCATCAGCGATGTTCGGGATGAGTCTGACCGCCAGGGCCTTCGCGTTGTGGTGGAGCTACGGGCGCATACGGACCCGGCGTACGTGCTGAGCAACCTGTATGAACAGACACCCCTTCAAATGACTTACAACATGAACATGCTTGCTTTGGTGGACGGTCAACCACAAGTGCTGACGATACGTGACATCCTCCACCATTACATTGAATTCCGTATTGAAGTCACCACGCGACGTGCCCAGTATGATCTGGAAAAGGCTCAGGAGCGGGATCACATCCTTGAAGGCCTGCTGAAGGCCATTGATAACCTGGATGCGGTCATTGCTCTCATCAGGGCATCTGATGATGCGGAGTCAGCCCGGAACGGATTGATGACGGGGTTTGATCTAACGCAGGTGCAAGCTCAGGCCATCTTGGATATGCAGCTTCGGAGATTGACCGCCCTGGACAACCAGAGGCTTCTGGATGAGCACACTGAGCTGGTAGTAACCATTACTGGTCTTGAAGCGTTGTTGGCGGATCCGGCAAAGCTACGAGGAGTGGTCAAGGGAGATAATGCTGATCTTCGCAAGAAGTACGGTGACAAACGTCGTACAGAGATTGTTGAGGAAGAAGCGCGCCGCCTCACCAGAGACGAGTTGATAGCGCACGCGGACATGGTGGTGACCCTGAGCATGAACGGGTACGCCAAACGCACCAGCCTGAACACCTACAAGCTGCAACATCGTGGCGGCAAGGGTGTGTTGGGGATGCGGACAACCAAGGACGACGATGTTATCCAGCACACCCTGGTGGCGGACACAAAGGATACCATCCTACTGTTCACTGACCTTGGGCGTGTCTACTCATTCAAGTGTTATCGCATCCAAGAGGACACCTCTCGAACGACGAGGGGTACTCCTATCCGGGTGCTTATCCCAACATTGCCAGAGAATGACAAAATAACATCAGTAGTAGCCCTCTCTGACTTGCATCAGGGTGGCTTCTTGGTGCTGGCAACGGAGCGAGGGGAGATCAAGAGGGTGCCCCTGGAACGGTTTGCAGCCATACGTAGTAACGGCATCATCGCAATGGACTTGGACGACGGAGACCGTCTGATTTCTGCTAGAGCGGCCAAGGATGGTGACGAGATTATGGTAGTCACGCGCAACGGCATGTCTGTCTGCTTCCCGGTGGAGCAGTTGCGTGTTCGGTCACGTACTGCAGGCGGCGTACGCGCCATTCGCCTGAAGTTTGGAGACCGCGCCATATCCATGGATGTTGTTGACCCTGAGGGAAGCTTGCTTGCCGTCAGCGAGAACGGGTATGGGAAACTGACACGTATGGATAAGTTCCGGCGACAGGCCAGAGGTGGTTCCGGCGTGATTGCGTTCAAGGTTGATGAGAAGACGGGGCCCCTTGCGGCAACGCTGGTGGTAGAAGGCTCTGAGGAGTTGGTCATTGCCACGGCAAAGGCCCAGGTGCACCGGACACGACTGAGCGAGGTAGGTGTCCAGGGACGGTACGCGCGAGGCGTGTGGGTAATGCGCCCTGCTAATGGCGATCATATTACGTCTTTGGCAATTCTGACCCCTTCCGTTATAGAGGCCCAGATTCCGGCGGCTCTACCAAAGCCTGCTGGAAAGGCAGGGGGCAAAGCCCAGAAAACGGGTAAAGCGGAAAAGGATGATGAGACTGCGGAGACGACGCAAGCCCAGTTAACAATGGATATTGAGGAAGCGGCGGCGGGCGCAGAGGACCCAGAGGCAGAAGATGACGATTTGCCAGAGGACGAGGATGAGGAGCTTGATGACAATGAGAACGATGACAATGATGAGGATGACGACGATGATGACGAGACGGAGGAGTCTGAGGACTAGCTTCTTACCTTAGTGGTAGCTTGGATAATGGACAGAGAGCGGCACCTACGGGTGCCGCTCTCTGCTTGAATGGAAGGTCTGCCAAGCGGAGACCACCGTTACCGGAAAGCGCATCCGTTGCTCTAGTTTTTCTCCTAGCCTACAATGCATCTGTAACTGGTATTGAGAAGAACGAAATCCAATAGAGGGCTGTCTGGCGTATATATCTATGTCAGCGCCTTCGCCAGGGGCCACGACTGCACCGACATCCCCTGAACCGGCCTCGCTGGAGGTCAGGGCCACAGATGCCCCGCCGGACGGGGTGACCAAAATACTGCTGACGGTGGAGAACATTGAGGTAAACGCAGCCGGTGGTGCTGAGGAGCCAGGTTGGAAAATGGTGGTAGACGGTCCCTTAAGCTTTGACCTTGTAGCGGTCACTGGCATAGAAGAGATATTGGGCAGCGCAGAGCTTCCGCCCGGTCAATACGGACAGGTGAGACTGAAGGTGACGGAGGTCCTGATTACGATTAATGGCGAAGTCCGTCCTGCTTAGAGGCAACCAGACCCCAATCCTGAAGCCTGTAGTGAAGCTACTGGTGCGGAGAAGTGGTCAACCAATGTCGGCGGCGGAAACGATCTCTGAACCAGCAGGCGACATTGTGGAAACCCCGGCTGCAACGGCTACCCTGCCGACCGGTGATGCGCCTGCTCCCGCCGCAACTGCAACCCCCACTCCCGCGGCAGCAAACGGAGATGGTGTGGGTGTCCAGGATAGTGTTGAAGTTGTGCGTGAGATCAGCGTGGTGCTGACGGAATTTACGATTACGCCTAGCGCGTTGGAGTTTCAAGCTGGACAGAAGTTGCGGTTCATGGTTACTAACGCAGGGACGTTCTTCCATACGTTTACCTCTGATTTGGGAGACCAGCGCGTTAGCGTAGACCTTTTGGCAGGAGAGACAGGAACTACGGAGATTCTCACCTTTACTACGCCAGTTGCCAATCCATTCTGGTGTGCACCCCATGAGTTTGTTCCTATGACGGGCGTAATCAACGTAATCTAACGCCTGGCTATTGCACGAGACGAAATAAAAGAGCCCCTTCAAAAGAAGGGGCTCTTTTTGTATTGATAGGGGTTTCGTAGGCTACTGGAAGATGCGTCCGAAAATGGCGTCTGCTCCCTGAATGACGATGGCCACAGCAACGATAGCCAAAACGGCCAGAATAACTACAGGGAACCGACTTGAAGGGGGCTCAGTTGAGTGGAGAAGTTCATCGATTTCCGCTGGCATAAGTTCCAGAATCTCACGGGCCAGGACTGCGTCCGATTCCCAGGTATCTAGAGCGTGGGGGATGTTTGCTGCTACTCCCCAGCCGCCAGGGCCAACACCAACGGATCTGACCATAGACTGGATACCTTCTAGGTCCAGCCTGCCTGCAGCCATACGGGCCAGAGGCTCACTGGAATACACCTCTAGGGTAACGGTCTTGTCTTTTCGATCAAATTCGCTTGGTTCAGCCATGAATGCTCGCTCTCAATGTGCCACTTTAATGACCGGTTGGGAACCTGAAATTAAGCATAGACCCCGCTAGAGTTTTCAGGCAAGTGAAGGGGGTTACCAAGTGCCGTTTTCGTTGACATGGCCGCGTTCTCGCGGGTAAGATGGGTAAGGCCCAACAGGTATGGGCTACCTTAAAAGCTGGGACGAAAGGCAGGTGACCAGATGTCATCTATTATCTGGTTTGTGATTTTGTTGCTTTCCGTCCTTGCGGCCCTGGGAATAGGGGCAATGGTGACGTTCTTGGCCCGGAACTCTTTTTTGGGAAAGCGGCTAAAGGAATCGAAAGATGAGGCCGCAAAGGTACTTGAAGAGGCAGAGCGCCAGAAGGCAAACCTGCTGCTAGCATCAAAGGAAGAAGCGCTGCAACTTCGCATATCGGCGGAGAACGAGTTGAAAGAGCGGCGTAGCGAGGTCCAGCAGCAGGAAAAGCGGATGGCCAACCGGGAAGAGAACTTAGAGCGCCGGTTCGGTACCCTGGAGCAAAGAGAACAAAGTGTTGCAGACAGGGATAGAGAACTGGAAACGGCGCAAGCAGCAGTGGAGCAGCTTAAAGAGCAGCAGGAAGTCCAGCTACAGACAATTGCAGGACTGACGGTTGCAGACGCGCAAGAGCAGATATTCAAGAAGGCCGAAGACGAAGCGAGGCATGATCTTACACGAAAGTACTGGGAGCTTGAGCAACAGTACAAGGACGAATCGGACGATACTGCCCGCATGTTGGTCACAATGTCTATTGAGCGTCTTGCTGCTGACGTAGTAGCTGAATCCACGGTCACCAGTGTTCAATTACCCAATGATGAGATGAAAGGTCGTCTCATTGGCCGTGAGGGACGGAATATCCGTGCGCTAGAGCAAGCGACGGGTGTGGACTTGATTGTTGACGATACGCCGGGAGCGGTAACGCTTTCGTGTTTTGATCCCATACGGAGGGAAATCGCACGTATCGCGTTGACGAAGTTGATTGTTGATGGCCGTATTCACCCGGCCAGGGTTGAAGAAATGGTGGAGAAGGCCCGCCAGGAGATGGACAAGATTCTCAAGGAGGCGGGAGAACAGGCAGTATTTGAGGCTGGCGTACGCGGACTGCATGCTGATTTGATTAAGCAGTTGGGCCGCCTTAAGTTCCGGACCAGCTATGGCAGCAATGTGCTCAAGGAGAGCGTGTTGGCGGCGCGGGTAGCGGCAATGCTGGCCGCTGAGATTGGTGCAAACGTAGAGGTGTGTAAGACTGGAGCGCTCCTACACGACATTGGTAAGACGTTGACTCATGAGGTTGAAGGCCCCCACGCCGAGCTGGGTGGAGAGGTGGCAGCCAAGTATGGTGTTCCAGAGGCCATCAGTAGGGCCATTGCAGAGCACCATGACCATGAGAAGAGCACGGTTGAGGCGTTCATCGTATCCGCTGCGGACGCGATAACTTCCTCTCGGCCCGGGGCTCGTAGCGACACTGTCGAGTCCTACATCAAGCGGCTTCAAGACCTGGAAGAGGTTGCTAAGGGCTTTGAAGGTGTAGAGAAGGTGTTTGCCATTCAGGCGGGTCGTGAGATTCGTGTGATGGTGAAGCCGGAACAGATAGACGACGCGACGGCTGCTGTCTTGTCTCGGGACATTGCCAAGAAAGTTCAGGAAACACTGGTGTATCCTGGCCAAATCAAGGTGATGGTTGTTAGGGAAACCCGGAACGTAGAATACGCTAAATAGGATTAAGCCCTGCCCCAATGGTTTAGTGCATTGGGGTGGGGCTTTTTCTATTACAGAACTTCATTATCAGAGCAGGGGGAAATCCTTTGAGTTTCACCGTGGATCTTCACTTACACACCACTGCGTCAGATGGTACACGCACGCCTACGGAGCTGATTAAGCTTCTGGCGAAGAATGGGCTGCAACTGGTGGCCATCACGGATCACGACTCCCTGGAAGGTATTTCAGAGGCGAAGCGTGAGCTGGCGAACCACCCTCAGATGACGCTGATTCCTGGCGTGGAGATATCCGCTGACATGGATGAGAGTGAAGTCCACGTCTTGGGCTACCATCTGGACGAGAACAACTCTGATCTACACGAGGTGTTGGTTCACTTCCGCAAGGGCCGTGAAGGCAGGGGCGAGCGGATGGTGGAGAAGCTGAATGAGATGGGGTTTGCTATCACTTGGGAGAGGGTAGTGGAGCTGGCCCAGGGCGGAGCTATTGCTCGACCTCATGTAGCTAGGGCCTTGTTGGAAAAGGGCTACGTTGCTGAGTTAAAAGACGCGTTTGACCTGTACATCGGTCGTGGTGGGCCCGCCTATGTCAGTCGAGAAAAGATGAGCCCAGAGGAATCGGTTGAACTCATCAGGAAATATGGCGGAATCCCCGTGCTGGCACATCCAACGTACACCAAAGACCCAGAGTCACTGGTGGCATCGTTGGTACCCAAAGGGCTTGCTGGTATGGAAGTTTATTACAAGAATTACAATGAAGAAACGGTAAATTCACTCCTCGATATCGCTAACAGAAATGGGCTGCTCGCCCTAGGCGGTAGCGATTATCACGCCAACTATGAAGGCGATGAAGTGGAGCCGGGGCTTGTTGGCCCACCCGTGGAAAACGGGCAGCGATTGCTGGAGATGGGACCTCAATAAAACCTCGGCCCTGTGACTCATTGACCCCTCATTCTTCAAGTACGTATTTCATCTTGCTTCCTATGGCGTTGCCTGCTATCTGCATCTGCTGTTTAATAGAACCAATTATCCCCAATACATGATGGGTAAAGGATTGCGTTGGTTATTGTCATTGCTGCTCTGGCTGGATACCTGTGGGGAGGCATACCCTCTGCCTTCCTCTTGGCGCGCTTCCGCTTGGGGATTGATATCCGCAAATATGGGACAGGCAACATGGGAGCCTCCAATGTTATTGCTCATGTAGGGAAGAAAAGCGGATTTGCCCTTGGGTTGTTTGACGGTTTAGTCAAAGGAACAGCGCCAGTGGTGGCAGTGGGGTTGATGGGTGGGTCTGATTGGGCAATGGCGGTTGTAGGTGTGGCAGCGGTAGCCGGGCACAACTGGTCACCATACATTGGTTTCATGGGCGGCCGCGGCGTGTCTACGTCAGCGGGAGTGTTCCTGGGGTTCCTGCTGCTGCCAGAGTTGGGCATGATTATCCTGCTGGCAGGAATTTGGGGAGGAGTCATCCGGAAGAACCTGGCGTTGTGGTTGTTGTTTGCTATGTTCTTGACGCCGGTGATGGCCTTCGCCCTAAGCCGCTCCTTGGAAGCGATAGTTGTGACCCTGATTGTTTTGGTCCTCCTCGTCGCCAAAAGATTGGTGGCCAACTGGCAAAGGCCACTGGAAAACGAGCCACTAACCCGCGTGCTGTTCTATCGTTTGTTAGTTGATAGGGACATCGCTAGTCGGGAAAATTGGGTGTCACGCCGACCGGACGAACCCCAAAAGACAGCAGAGGCATAGCTATGCAGTGTACGTTCCATCCAAACACAGAGACGCTACTTCAGTGCAGTAAGTGCGAGAAGCCCATCTGCAGCCGCTGCGCTATCCAGACCCCTGTTGGCGCTCGATGTCCCGAGTGCGCCAATGTTCAGCGAATACCCACCTACAACCTCCCAAGGACCCAGCTTACCAAGGCCATCGTCGTAGCGCTTGTGGTTGGCTTGGCGCTTGGGGTGTTCTTTGGTTTGCTTCAAACCGTTATTCCTGATCATATGCTCTGGATTTTCCGACCGGTCGCGTTTATTGCGTCAGGTTTTTTGGTTGGGGAGGCCATCAGTCGCGTGACCAACCGGAAACGTGTACCTACGCTGCAATGGTTAGCAATTGCCGGGTATGTACTGGCGTTTGTTGTGTACTTCACCATTGCCCCAGTATCTGTGTCTAGCGGGATTTACACCTTGGCTGGGCTGATGGTTGGTGGGGCTTTGGCCCTGAATCCCTTCCGATAACCAGGAATCATCCTGGACCTGCACTCCCTGACGGCGGTTCCCTGTTGTCTGGTTGAAGTCCGTGGCGGAGCAGGATGGTTTCCTATTAGGTAGTGACTGTGGTAATCTTGAGGCTCCTGTTCAGTATTGATTTGAAATTTGGATTCGAGGTGCTCCGGTGCGTCTTCAAGTGGTGTTCTTAGCAGATGTTCCACCGAAATATATGGCGGGAGAGATTCGCGCCGTGTCTGGCGGATTTGCCCGCAACTACCTGATTCCTCAGGGGCTGGCTGCGCCAGCGACTTCTGAGGAAATGAAGCGGATTGAAAAGATTAAGAAGGTTGCAGAAGCGAAACGCTTCAAGGAAGCTTCTGATTTGAAGGGCGTTTCTGACAAGCTGGAAGGCTTGATCATTACCTTGAAAGGCCGCGCTGGTGAGGGTGGCCAACTATACGGCTCCATCACCAACATTGCGATTGCCGAGGCTTTGACAGAGGCTGTGGGCCAGGCTATAGACCGAAGGACCATCACGCTAACAGAGCCGATTCGTGATTTGGGAACGTTTGCTGTGCCAGTTCACTTGCACATGGACTTGATTCCCACCGTGACGGTTGTTGTGGAGGACGCGGCTGGTAGGTACTTTGCCGTTGTGCCAGAGGAAGAGACCGAGGAAGACGATGACGACGAGGACGTAGACGCTGAAATTGATGACGATGAAGAAGCAGCGGATGACGAAGATGATGAGGACGAAAAGGACGCCTAATAGCCCTTAATATCTCCATTACGATATAGGCGAAAGACCTTCCGGAAACGGGGGGTCTTTCTTTGCACTCGTTTGGGTGATGTCAACAGAAATATTGAGCAAAACCCCACTCATTTTACCTTCCAACTTCCCTCGATGATTCCTATTATATGAAAGCACTTTTAACGGCCCTGCCGTAGAATATTTGTGCTATTTGACGTAAAATGGGGACAAATGTACGCAGAGCGAGTTCTTCCCCATGACATAGAAGCGGAAGAAGCAGTCATTGGAGCGCTGCTGATTGATGGAGAGGCAATCCACGAGATTGCTTCCGTCCTCAGCCCTAATGATTTCTACCGTGAACGCAATCGCTGGTGCTATGAAGCGGCCCTGGCCCTATCGCAACGCCCAGAAGCTGTAGATATGGCTACGCTGGGTCACGAGATGGCGCGACTCAATCGACTTGAGGAGGCTGGCGGCTATGAATACCTGAGCCAGCTATCGGCAACGGTGCCAACCTCCGTCAACGTAGAGTACTACGCCCAGATTGTGCAGCGGACGTCGGTCATGCGGCAGCTCATCAATGCCGCCTCTGGCATAGCCAACCTTGGGTTTGAAAACGGGGCTGACGTTGGAGAGACACTGACTCGCGCGGAAGACTTGCTCTTCCACCTACGGTCAAGTGGCTCCACCCGGGATTTTGTGCATATCCGTGAGGTGTTGGACCGTTATTTGGAAGAGGCGGCGGCCGCCACACAAGGTGGCCAAGATCAGAGCACCGCGCCAATTCCCTCCGGGTTTACAGACCTGGATCAGATTCTTGGTGGGCTGCAACGCTCAGACCTGTTGATTCTGGCGGCTCGACCTGGCCTGGGTAAGACTGCTCTGGCCTTAAGTATCGCCAGAAACGCTGCCAGGTACGGCGCGACATCAGCGATATTCAGCTTAGAGATGAGTCGGGATCAGTTGGGGAACAGGTTGCTTGCTGCAGAGGCGGACATTGACAGCTATCGCCTGCGACAGCACTTGTACTCGGAACCGCAGGAACGGCGCATCGTGGACGCAACCGGAGTGTTGTCTGACCTGCCTATCTACATTGACGATACACCGATGCTGACGGTGATGGAGCTGCGGAGTAAAGCGCGCCGGCTTCACATGGAGAAAAAAGTCGATTTGATTATCGTGGACTACTTGCAGTTGATGCAGGGGGCGGACACCCGAGGAAACGCGAACCGTGTCCAGGAAGTCAGCGAGATTTCACGATCGCTCAAAGCGTTGGCAAGGGATTTGAACGTGCCGGTTCTAGCACTATCGCAGCTTAGCCGTGCGGTAGAGAACCGACAATCGCATCGCCCTCAGCTATCTGACCTAAGAGAGAGCGGCAGCATTGAGCAGGACGCAGACGTGGTCATGTTTATCTCTCGAGAGGATTTAAATTACACGGAAGAACTATGGAATGCCCAATTCCCAACGAAACCCTATCCCAAGAATATTGCGGAGTTGATTATCTCTAAACATCGTCACGGCGCTCAGGGGTCCCTACACCTGCGGTTTGAAGACCGATTGGCGAAGTTTGAAAACATGACAGACGGCGGGGGAAGGGCATAGATGGCATTGAATTCGGCATACGTGCAGCCATCGGAGTTCGTCCATGTGCCTTCAGCCCTCTTTGGCCCTTTGCTGGCGAGGATAGAGGATCTGCAGGAACTCCGTTGTGCGCTCAGGGTGATATTCCTCCTGCACAGGAAGCAGGGAACATTGAAGTACGTCTCTACTGCTGAACTGGTGGAAGACCCGGTGCTTCAATGCGGCGAGGACATTGGGATCGTAGAGCGAGCATTGGACGCGTTTGTGAGGTATGGCTTACTGGTCAAGGTGCCTACGGACGCAGAGCAATCGGAGTGCTACTGCCTGGATACACCGGCGAACCGGCGTGCTGTGGAGCGAGTGAGTAAGGGCGAATTGCGGGCCCCAGCGGTACCATCTGCGCGAGCACGAGAAAAAGCTACTGCGCCTCGCCCGGACATCTTTGCGTTGTATGAGGACAACATTGGGGCGATTTACCCGATGGCAGCAGATCGATTGAAGGACATGGAGACAGAGTACTCGGAAGAATGGATAGCGGACGCCTTCCAGGAAGCGGTACTACAGAACAGCAGAAACTTGAAGTACATCGAAGCGATACTGCGGCGATGGAGGGATGATGGCCGAGGAACCCGAGAGCCTGGCGGACGTACTGGCACGGTTTCAGCCAGCGAAATCTTTCGCCGGGCCGGACGATAACTACTTAGACGAAGAACCTGCTGAAGTCTGCCCCATATGTAAGGGGAGCAGATGGGTACGGGTTGGTGTTCCCTTTGGTCACCACCGATGGGGGGCTATAGACCCGTGTGAGTGCTGGAAAGAGGAAGGGCAGGAGGAGCGTCGGACTCGGCTGCTGCGCTACAGCAACCTGGGCGTTCTTGCTCGATTTACCTTTGAAACACTGGACGCCGCGGGTCTCAGCCCGGACGTAGAGGACCAGCGGCACTTCAGGGAAGCGGTAAGCGCAGCCATGGCCTTTGCGGAAGCACCATCCGGGTGGTTGGTGCTGGCAGGGCCTAGCGGTTGCGGTAAGACCCATGTGGCAGCAGCGGTAGCCCATTACGCCGTAGAGGTAGGAAACCCCGCGCTCTTCATGGTGGTTCCTGACCTGCTGGACCACTTACGGGCTACGTATGCCCCCAATAGCGATGCCGATTATGACCTGCTGTTTGAGCAGGTGTGCAACACGCCAATCCTGGTGCTGGACGGGTTGGGGTCTCAGGCATCTACCCCCTGGGCACAGGAAAAGCTGTTCCAGGTGCTGAATCATAGGTACAACATGGAACTTCCAACGGTGGTGACGCTGGCTGCTCCGCTGGAGACCCTAGAGGAGCGCTTCCAGACCCGACTTGGTGGAGCTGGCATTAGCCAGGTATATACTTTGGCGGCTATCAAGGCATCTGGAGGCCGATCCCTGGGCTCTCTTCCTGCGGCTATGCAGAATGTGACCTTTGAGAGCTTTAAAGCCACTGGAAACGGGGCTGACGCACGACAGCGGAGCACCCTAGAGGCGGCGCTTCAGGCGGCTCGCAGCTTTGCAAGGAACCCTGAGGGCCAGTGGTTGGTGCTGGGCGGGCCAACGGGCGTCGGCAAGACTCACCTTGCGGCAGCTATTGGGAACGATAGGTTGCGACAGGGACAGACGGCCTTCTTTGCCTTTGTGCCTGAGCTGCTGGATCACCTGCGCTACACCTTTGCCCCTACCAGTGCTACGACGTATGACGAGCTGTTTGAGCGAGTGAAGAGCACGGAGCTTCTTATCCTGGACGACTTGGGGGCTCAGACCACCACGCCCTGGGCAGAAGAGAAGCTGTATCAGTTGATGGTGCATCGGCACAACGCACGGCTCCCCACAGTCATCACCATGGACAGGGACACACAGCTGAGACCCGCCATTGCGTCTCGGTTGAAGGACATGCGGTTCATCTTGGCGTTGGAGATAGAGGCGCCGGACTATCGCGATTCTGCGCCTCCGCAGGCCAGATCCCCCAGACGAGGCAGGTAGGTCTAGATGGCGTTGCAAGACGGCCAGAAGGTGCGCTACAGGCCCACAGGCGAAGTGGGGCATGCGTATTTGGCTAATGCTACGGTACTCCACGGCGGAGCCAGTACCATGTTTCAGTCGAGTGGCTCAGAAAACTCCAACGCCCTCTACTACTTCTGCACCTTGCCCCACGACGACCTTGGTCACGACAACCCGCCTACTGACTGCACGTTGCAATCAGAGTCTATGCTGGATGCGGTGGGGGGGTAGCAGGCGCTCACGCACGAGAAGGCTATGTGCGAGATGGGGTTTCTGCTACAATGCCTACGGCTTCAGTCTGCTAGGTAGATGACCTTATCCCCACCTCGGGGTGTCGATGAAAGTAGCACTGGTTTCCCCCTACGATTTCGCCTACCCTGGCGGCGTCACCGCCCACATAGATCAGTTGGCGCAACAATTCGACCGCCAAGGGCATGAGGCGTGGGTCATTGCGCCCTCTTCCAAACCAAGCAACACCTTTGAATTTGACCGCTTTGTTCGTCTAGGTGTGCCGGTTCCCATCCCTGCGGGCGGCTCCGTGGCGCGCCTCTCCCTCTCCCCATGGTTGCTGAAAAGCGTGCGTAGCTTGCTGGAGCGGGAGCAATTTGATGTTATCCACCTGCATGAACCTCTGACACCCTTACTCCCGTGGATGGTGCTCCACTGCTCTAAATCAGTGAACATTGGCACCTTCCATGCCTACCACGAACGAAGCAAGTTCTATCCACTAGCCAGCAAGCCCCTGAGGCACTGGTTCAACCGTCTGCACGGGCACATTGCAGTGTCTCCCATGGCGAAGGGGTTCATAGAAAAGCACTTTGATGGTGATTTCCAACTTATCCCCAACGGTATCAACCTGGAAGGCTTTGGCGGCGATGTAGAACCCATCGCAAAATACAAAGACGGAAAGATCAACATCCTCTTTGTAGGACGGATGGAGAAGCGCAAAGGATTAAAGTACCTGCTGATGGCCTACAGTCGGTTGAAGTGGCAGTTCCCCAACATTCGCCTGTTGGTGGTTGGCCCTGGGACGCCGGACAAGGATAGCTACCGCGTACTGGGAGAGCACAACTTGCAGGACGTGGAGTTTTTGGGCAGCGTGTCACAAGTGGATTTGGCCCGATACTACAGGACAGCGGACATCTTCTGCTCTCCGGCTACAGGCAAAGAGAGCTTTGGCATCGTATTGCTGGAGGCCATGGCCTCCGGCACACCAATCGTCGCATCCAACCTGGATGGGTACGCCACGGTCATGGAGGACGGCATGCACGGACTGATGGTGCCGCCTAAGGATGATCAAGCCCTGGCGGCGGCGCTCAGATATATGATTCAAGACCCTAAAATGCGCTCTGCTATGGGCGCGTTTGGGGAACGACGTGCGTATGAATTCCGATGGGAGCACGTAGCCACCCAGGTAATGGAATACTACGAGACCGTGCAGCGACAGGTGGTTGATTCCGCACTAGCATCATCGGCGGCATAGACATGGGCATCACATTTGACCGCGCAAAGCTTCGGAAAGCCACCGCTCGGTGGTTTGAGCAACCCATTGCCAGAACCTTCATGCGACTCAAGGTTGGCCCGAATGCCGTCACCCTCTTTGGCTTGGTGCTGGCTTCTGTAGCTGCTTATCTGGTGGCGGTTGATGAACTGGTATGGGCTGGAGCCGTGCTGCTGATTTCGGGCGCATTGGACTCCATAGACGGTGCGCTGGCGCGTATGGGTGGAACGGCATCGCCGGCGGGCGCCCTCATGGACTCGGTAGTAGACCGGGTGTCTGAGGGTGTTGTGCTGCTGGGCGTGCTAGTCCTTGCGCTGGACCAAGATGACACAACGCTGTCGACGCTTACGTACATCGCCTTTGCTGGCTCCATGATGGTGAGCTACGTGGTGGCGAGAGCGCAAACCCTGGGGTCTCCCAAGTCAGTGGGTATCATGAGTCGCCCAGAACGTGTGGTGGTGCTGTCCGTAGGGTTGCTGGCGGGGTACCTGACTATTGCTGTGTGGATTATCGCAATCCTTGCCCCGCTGACAGCGCTCCATCGCTTCCTCTATGGGTGGAATGAACTTCGCAAAACCCCGATGTCCTAACATGGCACCAGAGAAAGCACGCTGCTTGGTGACAGGCGGAGCGGGGTTCATTGGAAGCCATCTGGTGGATTTGTTGGTGCGCGATGGCTTCCCCACTACGGTGTTAGATAACCTCTCTGCTGGTTCTGCCTCCAACGTCCCTGAAGCTGCAACGCTGGTTGAAGGCGATGTACGGGACGCCGGGTTGATGGACGATCTGGTTAAGGACGCCGACTACGTATTCCACCTTGCTGCGTACACTTCTGCACCGGGCAGCTTGGACGAGCCGCAGGTGTGCTTTGAGATCAACACGCTAGGAACACTGAACGTCCTGCAGAGTGCCCGTAGACACAAGATACAAAAGATCATTCAGGGGAACCAGCCTCCCGGCCAGTAGTGCCAGATTGGTGCATGCCGGGACAATTACCGCGACTTTCCTGCGTTGGAACCTGCTCCACGCCAAGCTGTTGCTGTCTCCGCTCCGTCCGGCCATCTGCCCCAGGTACCTGAAGAAATAGAGGGCATTAAACCCCGCTGAAAGAACAGTGAAACTTCTTTGTAAGAGCAAGGCATTTCCTTGGAAATCCACTACCTTGCTCCTCTGGACATGTGACCGTCCGGCTGTTTGGTTAGATAGAAAATTGAACAAATGTACCATATAGTCAAGCAGAACATGACATCGGTACGGTGTTTCAGTGAAGGGGAAAACGTGGTGGTGCGAGGGGTGTTAGCGGCTGTGTTTAAGTGAGTACAGAAGGCCGTTTAGGGCTTCTAGCGATGCGGGGTGGGTCATCTGCCCCTCTTCCAGCAGGCGAACAAGGTCGCCCTTGAGGAACGCAACAATGGCCTGATCAAGGTCGTCCGATGCAAGCTCACGGACGCGGCCTATGTGGGGGTAGCGCAAGGCTTTGGAGAGGTCCATCTTGTCG
>CAVOCU010000019.1:0-22500 GCA_963694315.1 Dehalococcoidia bacterium
TGGCAGGACAAGCTCCTGAGCCACGGCCACCTGGACACCTTGCGGATGTTCAACAATGACCCGGGTCAATATACGTATTGGGACACAATTACCCGGGCACGGGATCGCAACGTGGGCTGGCGGATTGACTACTTCTATGTGAACGAAGGGCTCTCGTCGCAGATTAAGGACGCCTATATCTTGGCGGACGTCTTGGGTTCCGACCACTGCCCCATCGGCATAGATTTAGAGTTGACGAAGTAGCAATCGCGCATGGTTCGACAGGCTCACCACGAACGGGGAATTTAACGAGGATATCTTAGATTCTTCGTCGCTTTACTCCTCAGAATGACGACAGGGGAACAACAAGGGATTCTTAAGGGAATATGAGTGCAGGGCTAGCCCTGCTACTGGAGAACGCCTGAATATGGAAAACCGCCTATCACATCGTCTGTTTGAAGAAGCTCAGAAGGTCATTCCCGGGGGAGTGAACAGCCCGGTTCGCTCGTTCAGAGGCGTGGGTGGTGAGCCACCCTTCATCGTGCGAGGCAGAGGCTCCCGAATCTGGGACGCGGATAACAACGAATATGTAGACTACCTAGCCTCCTGGGGGCCGCTGATTATGGGACACGCCCATCCGTCCGTGGTGCTGGCCGTGCAGGAATCCGCTAGCAGGGGGATGAGCTTTGGCGCACCCACCCCGGGAGAGGTTGATCTGGCCCGGTTGGTGTGTGAGGCTTTCCCGTCTGTAGAAATGGTACGGATGGTGAACTCTGGCACTGAAGCGTGCATGAGCGCTATCCGTGTTGCCCGGGCGTTCACAGGACGGTCAAAAGTGCTCAAATTTGTGGGCTGCTACCACGGCCACTCTGACGGCCTGCTGGTGAAGGCCGGCTCCGGCGCGGCGACGCTCAGCGTGCCTGACAGCGCTGGTGTGCCCGCTGGGTATGCTGCTGAGACGCTGGTTGCCGATTACAACGACTTGGATGGCGTGCGTGCGCTGTTTCAGGCTCATCCTGAGGAGATAGCGGCAATCATTGTCGAGCCCATAGCGGCCAACATGGGGGTTGTGCTCCCGACCGATGGCTTCCTTCAAGGGTTGCGCGATATCACTCAGCAACACGGCTCCCTCCTCATCTTTGACGAGGTAATCACGGGCTTCCGTGTCGGCTACGGTGGCGCACAGGGTCTGTACAGCATAACGCCGGACCTGACCACGATGGGCAAGATCATTGGTGGCGGAATGCCTATCGGTGCCTATGGTGGTCGTGCCGATGTCATGGAGCAGGTCGCACCCCTGGGGCCTGCATACCAAGCCGGGACCCTGTCCGGGAACCCGGTGGCCGTGGCGGCAGGCATTGCGACACTCAGATCGCTGCAACTCCCGGGCATCTACGAGAACTTGGAGGACATTGGGAGCCAGCTGGAAGCGATACTCCGGGAGGCTGCGCAGGAGAACGAGCGTCAGGTGACCATCAACCGGGTGGGGTCTCTGCTCAGCATGTTCTTTAACCCGGGCCCGGTCACAAGCTGGGATGATGTCACCAAGTCTGATGTTGAGACCTATAAGACGTATTTCCACTCTATGTTGGAGCAGGGGGTGTATATTGCGCCTTCAGCCTTTGAAGCAGCCTTTGTGTCCACCGCGCACAGCCCCCAGGATTTGGAGCTGACCCTTGCGGCGGCCCGGAAGGCAATGGCTCGCAACTAGCGTCCCCTGCCAGGGCATGTAAGTAAGAAACAAAAAAGCCGCCCCGATTATCGGGGCGGCTTTTTTCATGTCTGGTTACAGGGTTAGGCTATGCCTTTGGCCACAGCTTCCCAGTTGATGAGCCTCCACCATGCCTCGAGGTAATCGGGGCGGCGGTTTCGGTAGTCGATGTAGTAGGCGTGCTCCCAGACATCGCAGGTGATGATGGGGCTTTGGCCATTGGTCAACGGGTTGCCAGCGTTGCTGGTGTTCTCAATGGCAATGGTGCCATCTGCGTTCTTGACCAGCCACGTCCAGCCTGAGCCGAAGTTGGTGGTTGCCTTCTGCGTGAACTGCTTCTTGAACTCCTCAAAGGAGCCAAATGCCGCGTTGATGGCAGTTGCAGCAGCGCCGGAAGGGTCACCGCCACCCTGGGGGCTCATGCTTGCCCAGTAGCAGCTGTGGTTCCATACCTGGGCAGCATTGTTGAAGATAGTGCCCGCCGGGGCCTTGGTGATGATGTCCTCCAAGGAAGACTCTTCAAACTCCGTGCCGGGGATGAGGTTGTTCAGGTTGTTCACATAGGCCTGGTGGTGCTTCCCGTAATGGAATTCCAATGTCTCCGCAGAGATATGAGGCGCCAGGGCATTTTGCGCGTAAGGCAGATCAGGTAACTCGTGCTTCACAATATCCTCCTCTGGATTGTGTCCGATGTCCTTTGCACCTTATGGCACTGAAATAGCCATAGTTGGCTCAAAGTATTGAACGGAGATTAGTCTAAACCAGAGAGGGTGCGCTTGCAATAGTGACGCAGGAGTAGCTTGAAAGCGATACCCCTGCTGCCATATACCTATCACTCCATACCCAAGTGAAGAGACAAGGTTACTGGGTGAGTGACAAAATGTCCTGGAATTGGGTGAGAAGCCACTGCACGGAGTCTTCTCGTTCAATGGACTCAACCAGAGTGGTTGCGCGTTGAGCCCGTTCCTCCGGCGACATGGTGACTGCTTCATACAACGCTTGTGCGGTGCCTTCAATATCGGCGGGTGCGACAGCCAGGGCTCCACCGCGGAGTTGATCGAAGGCGCTGGAACCCTCTGAGATGACCAGCACACCGTTCTGCGTGTTCACAATGGGCCCTTCTTTGGCCACGGGGTTCATACCGTCTACAACCGGGTTGACCAGCAGCGTGTCATAGAGTTTGAGGCCGGCTATGGCCTGGGTGTAGTTGTTCTCGCTAAAGATGTGAACCGGTTGCCAGTTGGGGCTTCCGTGAGCAGAGTTTATCTGTCGGACCAACGCCTCTATCTCTTCCATGTACCGCTCGTATTGCTTGATGTGGGTGCGTGAGGGCACCAGGAATGCAAGGAATGTGACCTCTTCCTTCAGTTCCGGGTGCGATTCAAGCATTGTCTGGTATGCGCGGAACCCACGGATGATGTTCTTGTTGGGCTCTGCTCTGTCCACCCGGACGATGGTGTGTTTGGCGGTGAACTCTCCAACGCGGTTGAGGTAGTCCTGGGCGCGCTGGGACTCGGCGATGGCGCGGACCTCATCGACGTCGATGGACGAAGGGTAGGCACGGACCATCGTGGTATGACCGTTGAACGTAACAGTGCTCTGGGCATAATCGGCATGTGCGCCCGGGACAAACGCCTCGCAGCACTCTAGGAAACTCCGGGTGTCCCATTGCGATTGAAACGCCACGATGTCTGACGCGCAGAGGCTGGCGCAGATTTCATTGCGAATTGAGATGGGGAGTAATTGCCATGTCCGCATTGAAGGCCAGGGAATATGGATGTTGTGGTAGATGAGCGCGTCTGGGATATCTTTGCGAACCATGCCCGGTACCAGATAGAGATGATAATCATTGACCATCACAATGGGAGCAGGGCCGCCGGCGGCCTCTGCGACGATAGCGTCTGCGAATGCTTGATTCACGGGTGTGTAGCCCGTCGCCCAGGTATCGTGAACCGTGCTATCAATGTTTGGAGTGTAGGCAGAGCTCCACATGGAGTGCTGAAGAAACCACAGCAGAGGGTTGCAGAAGATATTGTAGAACTTGTGGTACATGCGCCGTGGGGTAATGACGAAGCGGGCGGAAACCTTCTGTCTGGTCAGCGGAGATAGGATGCTGGCGGTTTCAGCCTCTTGCTGGGCACGTCTATCGCCTTCACCCATGGCGTTGGCCACCCAGGTGAACTCAAAGTTCTGTATCAAGCTGTTGAGGGCAGTGACTATGGCACCGCTGCCACGGCGGGGCTGCAACTCTCCTTCAGGGCTAAGGTGATACTCCAGAGGGCCGCGGTTGCTTGCGACTATGAGGGGACGTTGTTCTAAGAGGTCGGCGCACAACTCAAATAGTTGTTGGCGACGAGTATCTTCCGTAACGGGTATCTGCATATCCTGCCCACTCCCCAGGTTCGCCCTGGAACGGTCTGGCAGACCATTCGGCCCCTGACTATTGCCAGGGGGCATTCATCTGTCTATCTGCTATCGCTGTTGCTAATGAACTCCGTACGCACTGAATAGTATACCGCCATGTGCAAGCATTGGTGCAAAATGGAGATGTTTCACTCCTACGCACCTTGTGTGAGGTATGGGCGTTTGCTATAGTTAAAGAGCTTTCTACAAAGTTCGTGGGGATATAGCTCAGTTGGGAGAGCACTTGCATGGCATGCAAGGGGTCGAGGGTTCGAGTCCCTCTATCTCCACCACCACACATTCGGCACACTTCTCTCATTGCTATTTTAGGAAGATACAACTATGCCCAACCGCAAACGTACCAATGAAGAAATAGACGCCCTTGCAAGCCGTCCTGCCATGCCGGATGGGTATGGTTTAGCGGTCTCCACAGAAGGGTCACTTATTCAATGGAGTTGGGTAGAAGCGCAGATGACGGTATCCAAGAGCTATTGGGTGGGGACCGTTGGCGCGAATGGGAGGCCTCATATCATGCCGGTATGGGGAATGTGGTTTGAGGGGGCATTCTACTTTGGCACAGACGCAAAATCTCGGAAAGCGCGAAACCTGGCGTTGAGTCCCAACATTGCGGTGCATCTTGAGAGTGGGGATGATGCGGTAATCCTGGAGGGCATAGCTGAGAGAGTGACCGATTCTGGTTTCCTTGAGAGATTCTCAGATGCCTACAAGGTGAAGTACGAATACCGCCCGGATCTGAACGATCCTGTAACCGCAACGTACATGCTGGTTCCCCGCGTCGTTTTTGCTTGGAGGGAGAGTAACTTCCCGGAGGCCGCTACACGCTGGGTGTTTCCACAGGCATAGGTTGCTACGAATATAGATAGAATCGTGAGAGGCCCTTGCACACTGTGCGAGGGCTTTGTTAGTTTGCCCTACAGCTTCCGCATTTCCTTGGCGTAGAAGGACAGGATGGCTGTTAACACCACACCAACCCCTGCACTGATACCAACGGCCTTGGCTGGCCCAAACAACTCCGCCATGCCGCCAACAAGCACCATTGCTAGGGGCAGGATGCCGATGGTCATACTGACGATGCCTAGCAGTCGACCACGAGTGGCATCGTCGGCGGAGAGGATGATGAGCACGGGTTGCATGGTGGCAAACCCTGCGATGCCTGTGCCGGCCATCACTAAAACAGCAAAAGACAGGGCGTATGACTGGGACAGAGAGAAGATGAAGAGGCACCCCAGGGCCATCAACGTCCCTTTGTAGTAATAGCCTGACTTCTTATCAATCCTGCTGCGGAGAGCAATGAAGCCTGCCCCCATGAACGCGCCAACACCGTGCGCGCCCGCTAGTAGCCCCATTAGGGTTGGGCTTACATCAAGCACCTTCTCTGCAAAGACCGGTATCAGTGGTATGTAGGTGAAGAAGAACATGTTTGCCAGAAGGGTTATTCCTAGAGTCCCAATGATGGCAGGGTTATGGGCGGCTACACGGAATCCCTCTGCTGCTGCTTGAAGCACGTTACCACTGGCTATGTGGACTGCGCCGCCTCTCCTTGGCGCTGTGACCCGCAACAGGAGGAGGGAGCCGGCGATGTACAGGCCTACGACGGCCAGATAGGGTGAGGCGAACCCTTCCCCTTTGCCGATGGGCAGGAAGTCCACCAGGGCTCCTCCTATAAACGGCCCAATCATCACGGAGCCCATCTGCACCATGGTTTCCAGTGCTAGAGCGTTGGGGAGATGCTCCCTGGCCACAAGATCGCTTACAAGCCCCCTGCGCGTCACCTGATCCAGGGTGTGCATGCTGCCAAAGGCGAGGGTCATCAGGAAAATGTGCCATGCGGCAATGACGCCGGTGAGAGCTAGGACAGAGGCCACTATCGCCAAAATCAGATTGACGACGTGTCCAGTGAGCAGAATGTTGCGTCGATTAAACCCATCGGCAATGACGCCACTGATAACGCCGCCCAGCAGCATAGGCCCAAAGAACACAGCACCCACCAGTGAGGTCTGAAACGTGGAGTCTGTTAGCTGGAGCACCACGTAGGCGGACATAATCATCCACATCCACCGCCCAAGCTGCCATGCCCAGTTCGCTGTCCACAAGTTTCGGTATTGCTTGTTGCTCAGCAATTGGAGGACGGGCGAGCGGTTGGCCGCTGACGAAGGTGATTGATGTGTGTCCACGGGTTTTTCCATAGTGTTTAGGTTACACGAAAACAAACAGGGGAGTCCCGATATTCCGGGACTCCCCTGTTTAATGAAACGTGTGGTGTTATCAGCCTAGGTCTAGTGATGGCAACGCATTTTGCTAAAGGATTTTCGTTATCGCTTTGCCCACGCAGGTGGCTCTGAGGAGCGGCCTGCTACCCAATCAGCTATATCGCTGTCTACTCCACGGTGCCATTCCCGGTTCAACTCGTCCTTGACGTTAACGGTTAATCTGCCGAGGCCCGTGATTTCCATCTCAATGACATCGCCGTTCTGGATGGGGCCAAGGCCCTGGTGGTTGGTGCCGGAGGCAATAAGATCGCCTGGGTCCAACTGCACAATGGAACTGAGCCACTCAACCATCTTGGGAATCTTGTGGCCCATATCGCTGGTGTTGTAGTCCTGGCGGATATCGCCGTTGACCCAGAGCCGTATCTGCAAGTTCTGGGCGTCGGCTACCTCGTCAGCGGTGACCAAGTAGGGCCCCATAGGCCCGAACGTATCGTGGGACTTCATCCACAGGAAGCTGTTGGGATGGAGTCCGCGTGCCGATACATCGTTGAAGTTAACGTAGCCAAAGATGTGGTCATACGCCTTATCTGCGGAGATGCTTGCGGCAGTCTTCCCGATGACGATGCCAAGCTCGGCCTCATGATGGAATACTGCCGCCTGGTGTCCCGCGGGGAGCACGACAGTAGCGCCCTCTCCGATAACGGACTCCGGCGACTTGAGGAAGCCGTTAAGGGGCTTTGGCTCTTTCAGCGCGCCACTTTCCATGTAGTTTGCCGCCATGGCTACAATCTTGCCAGGCCGTGGCAGCGGTGGGCGCAGGTGAACCTGATCCATTGGGATTGGCTGGACTTTGCCAGCAATCTCCTGGATACGTGCCCTGTACGTGCTGTCAAAGTCCGTAATGACGGCATTAATCATGTCCTGGGGGGTTGGGGCGTTTATCTCCGTTAGGGACTCAGACAGGTTGAATACCTGGTTGTCCTGATACAGCCCTAACTGAAAATCGTTGTACATCACCAGCTTCATAAGAGTTCCCTTTCTCCTAGACGAGTGTAGTAGCTTTGGACTCGCCTGCTAGATTAGCCACGCATCCTGTCGGCCATTGCGTGGTCCACGCCTCGTGGCCATTCGCGCTTCAGCGGCTCAGAGACGTGGACGGTCAGCCTACCCAGGCCGGGGGTCTCACGCTCAACCACATCGCCGTTTTGAAGCGATCCCAATCCTTGATGGTTAGTGCCCAGGGCAACGATGTCGCCCGGGTTCAAGGTAGTGATGGAGGAGAGCCACGCAAGGGTCTTGGGGATGGAGTGACCCATGTCACTGGTGCTGTAGTCCTGGTTCAGTCCGCCGTTAACCCATAGCTTCACGTTGGTGTCCTGAGGGTTGGGGACTTCATCGGCTGTGACCAGATATGGGCCCATAGGCGCAAAGGTGTGGTAGGACTTTCCTTGTAGGAACACGTCCGCTCCCTTTGGGCCGAGGCCTCTAGCTGAAACATCAATGAAATTGGTGTACCCAAAGACATAGCTATACGCCTCGGCCTCTGAGATGTTCCGGGCCTTTTTGCCAATGACCAGGCCAAGCTCAGCCTCATGGTGGAAAATATCAACCGATTCCGGCGGGAGTTCAATGGTGTCACCGTTGCCGATAACCGCACTGGGGTTCTTGAGGAACCCATTGATTGGCCGGGCCTCTTTGAGGGTGCCGTTCTCCAGGTAGTTGGCGGCCATGCACAGAATCTTTCCGGGCTTGGGGATTGGTGCACGGAGTTGGACATCCTCTAGGGGGATACCAGGCATGTCCAGCATGTTGGTTTGCAGGCGGGATTTGTAACCTGACCACTTCTCAATGAGCCTGCACATGTAGTCGCCGGGTCCCACATGGGGAATCTCCTCAAGGGTCAATGTCATGTCAATGACCCGGGTCTCATCTTTATTCAGGACGCCTAGCTTGTAATCGTCAAAGAAAACCAGTTTCATCCGATTCCTCCTTGCCTGGCAGCCTTCCGCGGCTGCTACTTCATGTAGTTCTTGAGCCGGGGATAGACCTTGAGGACGTTGCCTTCAAAGAGCTTCTTCCGGTCTTCGTCCGTCAGCCACTCTATGCTATCGATGTTGGGCTTGATGTCGTCGAAGTACCGTCCGGTCAGCGGGTCTATGGCGTTGACGGCGCCTATCATCTCCGAGGCGAACAGCACATTGTCTATGCCTGCGACCTTCAACAGCAACTCGAGGCCGTTTTGGTCGTAAATGGCCGTGTCAAAGTAAATCTTCTTGATGAACTCGTCAAAGGGCTGGAATCCGTCACGGATGGCAATGCCCCGGAATCGCCCGTACTGGTAGGGAATTGCGCCACCACCGTGGGGAACGATAATCCGTAGGGTGGGGAAGTCTTGGAACACCGTGGACTGGTGTAGCTGAACGATGGAAGTAGTGTCTGCGTTCATGTAGTGAGACGCTGTGCTATGGAAGTTGGGGTTGCAGGTGGCGCTCACGTGAATCATGGCCGGGACGTCCAGCTCCACCAGCTTCTCATAGAAGGGGTACCACCAGTCCTTGTCGCTCAGGGGTGGGTCAGTCCAGTAGCCACCGGAGGGATCTGGGTTCATCACACAGCCTACAAAGCCGTATTCCGTGATGCACCGCTCCAACTCAGCAATGGCGGCCTTTGGCGGAACGCCCGGGGACTGGGGTAGCTGGCACACCGGAACAAAATCGTCCGGGTACAAGCTGATGACCCTGGCAATCAGTTCATTGCAGTGCTGGGTCCAGTAAAGGCTGATCTGCTCACCACCAAAGTGGTGGCCCATGGACGAGGCCCTGGGAGAGAAGAACATCTTGTCTGTACCGCGCTCACGCAGTCGCTTAATCTGGCCGTTCTCTAGGCTCTCTCGAATCTCGTCGTCGCTGACTTTGATGGAACCTTTTGCCGGCCTTGCCAACTCAGCAATCTGACGGGACCGCCACGCATCAATTGCCGGCGGCAGCGTGGTGTAGTGCCCGTGGCTGTCTATGATCATGTGTACTCCCTTGTCCTTGGGTTTGTTTGATTACTTCAGGTAGTTCTTGATGAGAGGGTAGACTTTCCGTGCATTGCCTTCAAAGATCTTGGCCTTGTCCTCATCGCTGAGGCCGGGCACAGCATCAATGTAGGGCTTGGTATCGTCAAAATAGCGGCCGGTCAGCGGGTCAACGCTACGGACAGCACCAATCATCTCCGACGCGAACAGGATGTTGTCCGCCGGAATGACGTCTGCCAGCAGGTCAATGCCACGCTGGTGGTACACACAGGTGTCAAAGAAGACGTTGTTCATCAAGTGCTCGTCCAGGGTTGGCTTGCCCATGTCCTGGGCAATACCACGATAACGGCCCCAGTGGAAGGGTACCGCGCCGCCGCCGTGGGGAATAACGAACTTAAGCGTTGGGAAGTCCTTGAAGAGGTCCCCTTGAATCATCTGCATGAAGAAGGAAGTATCGCCGTTAATGTAGTGGGCACCCGTCCCGTGGAAGTTGGGGTTACAGGACATGCTGGAATGGATCATGGCAGGCACTTCAAGCTCAACCATTCGCTCATATAGCGGGTACCAATACTTGTCCTGCATCGGCGGATCGGTCCAATAGCCATCTGATGGGTCAGGGTTGAGGTTCAAGCCAATAAATCCCATCTCGTTGACGCAGCGATCCAACTCTTCAATGCAGTTCTTAGGCGAAACGCCCGGGGACTGGGGAATCTGGCACACAGGGATGAAGCTGTCTGGGAAGAGCATGCAGACTCGCTTGACCAGGTCGTTCACTATCCGCGTCCACTGAAGACTGGTGCTGGCATCACCGTAGTGGTGCGCCATTCCGCCGGCCGTGGGGGAGAAGATGGCTACGTCTGTGCCCCGGTCCTGTTGGAGCTTCAATTGCCCCTTGATAATGGTTTCCCGAATCTCATCATCGGAGATGGTCATGGCATCCGTGAACGGTTTGCCGGAACCAATGTTTGCGATCTGTTTGTTCCGCCACTCCCGTTGCTGGGGCGGTGCCGTAGTGTAGTGTCCGTGAATGTCGATAATCATGTAACTCTCCTCATTGGGTTGCATAGCCGCACGCGCGTAGGCGCAGGACTTTGGGATGCTATCACGCTCCGCCCTCAAGTGGAAGAGGGTTGAGCGGTGCTGGGCATACATACGAAGAAGAGGAGCCTGAGCCAAGGTTTCCCCTGGGCCAGACTCCTCTATGTTTACGTAGTGGATTGGGTGTTAGGAAACGGTGATGTCGTCCCACACTTCTTTGTCGTCTGAGAAGAAGACATCCCGTGGGAGGAGCGCGCCGCCGGACCGGACTTTGTACACGTCCCCATGGGTGGCAGCGTAAGGTTCTATGCCTTCTTGCAAATCACGGGCTGCCTTAGCCAATGTTTTGCGCATTGCTATGATGGCGGTATCACTAGTGCCTAGGTGCTCATGAGTTCGGTCTATGAGCTTTCCCATAGTTTCCATCATCGCTGAGTCCTGTGCTCGACCGCTATTGTTCGGAATCCCGGTATATGTTTCAGTCCGCTGCACTTCTCGATCGATCATGTAATCATTGGAAAGGTTCTGCTTGGGATACCAAGTCCCTGGAATCAAATCCCTGCAAGCGTTGATTTCTCGAGACTCGTCTTCTGTTGGGGGGCGGTCTTTGTGCCAGAGAATCAGAACGACCCAGGTATTTTCGTTGTCCATGGGGTACCAGATACCACACCGCGTGGTGCCGTGGGGCTCTCTAGGAATCATAGAGTAGAAAGGGTATAGCCACCGGCTGATGCGCCAATAGTAGCTGTCCTCTTCAGCATTACGCCGAGCTCCAATCAGAAGGCCGTGATCTTCATCACTTACGAAGAAACGTGCGGCTTTATCAGGATACTGATACTTTCCACCCAGGGATGTAGCAGTAGCAGCTTTTTCTAAGGAATCCAACCGGCTGTGCAGCATAGCGGCATGAGTGGTATCTATTTCACCTTCCATGGATTGGACGTAATTGCATTCATATACCAATTTGGCAATGCGTCGGTTCTCCGCAGGGACATCCATCCACTCCATTTGCGGCAATTCAGCGATCTTGTCCTGAGGTCCCATGAAGGCCCAGACGATATCGCCTTTCTCTACACAGGGATAGGCAATAATTTTCACCTTGTCCTTGAAGTTGCTCTCCGCCGGTTCAGATGGCATATCTACGCAATCGCCGTTCACGTCAAATTTCCAGCCGTGGTACACACAGCGCAGGCCACACTCTTCGTTACGTCCGAAGAACAGGCTGGCCCGACGATGGGGGCAGAAGTTATCGATGAGGCCAACATCGCCATTCGTGTCTCGGAAGGCAATCAACTTTTCACCAAGTAGGGTGACTCGGACAGGGTCACAGTCAGGCCCGGGAAGCTCCTCAGAGAGAACTGCGGGAATCCAGAACCTTCGCATGAGATTCCCCATGGGGGTACCCGCATCTGTGTTGCAAAGGAAATCGTTCTCTAAATCGGTCAGCATTACAATACCTGTCTTTCTAACGTGTTTATTACAAACTGAAACGCTCCAAGGGGGCACTGTGCAAATATCCTAGGCGTTTCATTATGTTGCTATCGGAGTCGTTCGCCGCGCTTGGTGGTCTCACCGGCGTCGGCGGCTACTAGCCATGGATCATCGTTGGGTCCAACGATGATCTCTTCCGAGCGAATCTTATGGGTTTGGATAGCGGGATCCAAGCCGGGCAGTGGCTTGCCTTCCTGGAACCCCCTGACCATAGAGAGAAGCATCTGCCTGCACCTGATAATTGCGGCGTCACCACCGTAGAGATGTTCCTTGGAACGGTCGTAAATGGGGCCCATAGTCTCAATGAGAGCATAGTCTTGCTCAGGTATGGGCCAGATGCCTGCGAGAATTGTGTTCTTCTGAGCCCAGCGATCAAGCATGTAGTCGTTGTCAATCCTCTTGAGGCGCTTCTTAGGTTCAGCAGGATCCATCAACGCACCCTGCTGAATGGTGGACATGCGCTCGGCAGCAGTGAAAGGAGTGTTTACGTTGTAGCGGATGCCTACCCGCTGGTTCGTCTCATCGTCAATGGGCACTTGAATTAGGACGCCACCGCCCATCCCTGGGGAGGCGATGAAGGATGTATACGGAAGCGAAAAGCAGTTGATGCGAAGGTGCTTGTTGCCTGCATCTGTTGGCCGTTCTGCAATCAGCCTGAACCCGTAGTCTGTGTCCTGCACATCGACTCTGGCGTAACGGTATTTTGCCCGGGTGTAAAGAGAGAATTTAGCAGATGGGTAACCAGGCTTGTCTGTTTCTAGGTCAGCAGGAACCTTGTCCTGATGATACACGTGCAACGTACCCAGATGAGTGGAATCAATATTTCCTTCCATGCTCTGAAGGTAGTTGCAGTAGATGGGCACGCGGAAAGCAATCACATGGTCAGCTGGCAGGTTATTGAAAACGAAATTGGGTGGTGGTGGCTGATGTTCCTTGGGTCCCATGTACGCCCAAATTACCCCAGCTGATTCTATTATGGGGTACGAGGTGGCGTGAACCTTGTCAATGAAGTTGCTGCCGGGTACATCTGATGGCATGTCTACACAGTTGCCATTGACGTCAAACTTCCAACCGTGGTAGATACACATGAGGCCACATTCCTGGTTAATGCCAAAGAACAATGAAGCGCCCCGGTGCGGGCAGGAATCAGCTAAAAGGCCAACATCGCCGTTGGTGTCCCGAAAGGCAATCAAGTCTTCTCCAAGGAGGCGAGCGCGGATAGGTGCGCAGTCCGGCTCCGGGAGTTCGTCAGAGATGATGAGCGGGTGCCAGTATCGGCGCATGACATCCCCCATGGGCGTACCTGGGCCAACCCGACAAATCAGTTCATTGTCTTCTGCGGTAAGCATACAATTCCTCCCCTTTAGCTACTTCTGTGATTTAGGGTGTCTTTGACTCGAAAGAATAGTATTTTTTTTCCAATGGGTCAAGCCTTATCTAGAGATGTATTAACTTACGGCAAGAGTTAACGGCAACAACGGCACATTGGAATCCAGAGGGTTTCGCTTTTTAGCCGCTTCAATATATCGGTCAGCGTCTTCTTGGATAAGGAGTTCATCTGCAACCAACTTCTTGGTCGCCTCTGCTATTTTATTGACATAATCATCATGTGTGGAGTACCGCTCTTCGATGGAAAGGCGAGGGTCGTTTGCGGCTTCCCTCTCCTTCTTGGTTCTGGCAAAGGGAACGAAGCTGCCGGTCAAGGAGAAGAAATCGCCCTTTGCTACCCCTTCTTTCCTCAGGCTCCAACCGGTGTGTGTCCCCACGGGTACCTGGATATCTGGGGTGCGGATGCCTGCAATGTCGTTGCCATCCTCATCTACTACCGGCAACTGGAGGGGGTACTCCTGGCCTGCAACCGGGGTTGGCGGGTGCTCCGTGATGAAACCTTTATCGAAGTCTGGGCCGTAGTTGTACTTCGGCAGCCTGCTGGGCGATGGGGGGAGGTTGAACCCGGGGATGGACGGGTAATTCCCCAGCACGTCCTCCGGGGATGCAAGGGTGTTGTCAGCGCGACGGGGAACGCGACTGGCCGGTGGCGGTGTGCCATCTGTGGCCCAACGATCCATCAATGCAAGTACAGCCCGCAGCGTTGGGCCGTTGGACATTTGATTGGGCAGTTGCTGGGTGAAATCGCCCTCACCGGGGTTGGCTCCCCCGTGCTGGGCGCTGGCGATGACATACATGCGGACGTTGTCCGGGAAATCAAGGTCATCGCCGTTCCTTGGGTCTGTGTGGCCCAGGGATGCGTGGCGTTGCCAGTATTCCGTGTTGGTGTGGGTGTGCATCACCAGTGGGTCTGTGTCTGGCCTCTTGAGTACGGCATCCAGGTTTTCCGTGAAGGGATCCGGCACCGCAGAGTACGCAAAGGGGTACCACTCTGAAGGCCACTGGTGCTCCTCGTGCTGCCTGGGGTACCGCCCGACCTGAGCGAAGCGGATGTTGGTGAAGAGCCTGCCGCCACCGGAAACATGGGGGTAGACAGCGTCAAAGACCTTTCGCCCGGAAGGGTCTGCATTGTAGCCGTCATAGATGAACTGACGGACTGTCCGGGACGAGAGGGACTGGCCATAGGTGTATGTCTTCTCAATTGCACCGGCCAGGGGATTCGGCGCACCGTCAGCATCGGCGTCTTCATAGCGCAGGAAAGACAGCAGGTCTCGAATGCCTACCATCCCTAATCCCATGACTCGTGAACCCTGGGTGTTGTAGATGAGTTCATAGATGTAACCGGGCTTAAACCCGTCCTTCATGTAGAGATGAGTGGAAGAGGGCATGACCTTCAAGCTTCCGGCGAGGTCTGCCGATACAGTGGAGAATGACCACTCGTCTCGGGGTACTACCTGACGCTCTTCCCTCTCATGCTCTCGAACGGTCAGGGTAGCGTTGTCCGGGTCTGTGGGTTCGTAGCTCTTGATGACTTTGTGTCCGCTGAGGGGCATGGACAGCACGCCTTTATCGTTGGCTATGAACTCCTGCCGGATAGTGCCTTGTATGGGTTTCCCATCCTTTATCGCTTCCGGTAAATCCACTACTACCAGGCTGAGGTCAGGAACCAGGTCTCCCTGCCAGCCGGAGACGACAACGGTGTAGCCCTTACGCATCAGGTAGCCGTTTCCAGCGTCGGCAAGGGTTGTGGGGTCAGGGTTTCTTGGGGCATCGTTGAAGCTGCCCAGGGCTGTCTTGTTGCCCCGATTGTTTACGTCGTACAGAATCCGGCGGTTCCCCTTGTTGAGGTCTACCGGTTTGAGGATGTCGAGATCTGCGCTGAACTCCACTAGCCCGTTGGAATTTTGGGGAGCGTACTCCAGATCCACGATGTTGGCATTGGTGGAGTCAGCGGGATCCAGGGCAAATCTGGCCGTGCCGATCCATCGTTCGTAGGGGCCGGCATCCCCGAAGGAGTGCCCATCGGCGAAACTGAATTTGCGGTTGAATGTGAGTCGGATTTCTGTGTTCATTGTGTTTCCTTATGTCCGTTGAATAGATTCCCTATCGTGGTTGATGCAGTTTATAGAGGGGGAGAGCGCCTTGCAAGACGATGAGCTGCATTATCCCCTATACTTTGTGCGTTGTTCTGTGAGGCGAATAGGACACCAGAAACCGGAGGCGTTATGCGACTAGAAGGAAAAGTAGCGATAGTAACTGGGGGAGCGCGGGGAATGGGCGCAGCGGAGGCCAAGCTCTTCGCAAGCGAGGGTGCAAAGGTTGTTGTGGCGGATTTGCTTGAGGCTGAAGGTCAGGCCGTGGTAGCTGAAATCAACAAAACCGGCAGTGAGGCTGTGTTCTCCCACCTCAACGTGACGAACGAGAAGAACTGGGAAGATATAGTAGTTGATGTACTCGATAAGTTTGGTCGACTGGACATCCTGGTTAACAATGCTGGGCTTGACGGGGCCCATGAGCCGTACCTTTTGGATACGGACGCGTGGGACGCGGTGATGGACGTGAACGCCAAGGGCGTCTTCCTTGGAATGAAGCATGTTCTTCCTGCAATGCGTAAGGCAGCCAGCGGCTCTATCATCAACGTCTCGTCCATATCCGGCTTCGTGGGTATGGAGGCCACGCACATGGGGTACAACGCCTCTAAGGGCGCTGTGCGCATCATGAGTAAATCCGCAGCGGTTCAATGTGCCCGGGAGGGGATACGGGTGAACTCTGTGCATCCCGGCATCATGCCACCAATGAGCGGGACAATCCGCCCTCCAGAGCGACACGAGTACTTAATCACGGAAAAGATACCCATGGGACGGGTAGGAAGGGTTGAAGAAGTAGCTGCCGGTGTCCTGTTTTTGGCCTCCGACGAGGCATCCTACATCACCGGCACAGAACTGGTGATTGACGGAGGTTATTTAGCCATTTGATGCTGCTAATTGGAGGTTTTCCGCCTGGTTCTGCCTATGTGGGATCGTTGACGTTGCGGACTGGCGTCACTACACTACGTCCATTATGTGGGAGGGCCATGAATGGGCCCTATTGGAGGAGGAAAGTCATGGCGAAGATTAAGCACATTGCGATTGCAACCCAGGATCCGGACGCAACAGCGAAATTCTATGTGGAAGGCCTGGGACTGGAGATTGTGGGGAAGGTCAATTCTGTTGCAGCGGAAGGGTACTATTTGACTGATGGCCATATTAATCTTGCGGTTCTCAAGTTCAAGGACGATGAATCTGCTAACACAGAAGGTGCGCCCAAGCACACTGGCATCCACCACTTCGGCTTCATGGTAGATGGCATGTCAGAGGCGCAGGAGCGCATCATGAGCGCCGGCGCGACGATGAAGCAGAGTGGCATAACGGATGCAAACGGCCAAGCCCGTACAGGCAACGTGGAAGTGAAATTCACCGGCCCTGATGGAGTGACTGTGGATCTCTCCGAGACGGGCTGGGCTGGTGCTGCTAAGGACTAATTGTCAGGTGTGCCGTCCGGGTCATGGCCTTCCATAGCCTGGAGGTACTTGGGGAAGATTAACTCCATATACGCCTGTTCCAAGGTTTCCAGGAGTTGCACGGGGTTCTTGTCATAGCAGACAATCCCGCCTGCTTCTTTGTTAATCATTCCAATGATGGTTTTGAGATGGCTGGTGATGCCCCCGGTACCTTCCAAGACGCCTATGATCTTACCCTCGTCATAGGCGATGGCGAACTCACCAAGGGTTCCAGACCGCCCACCAACAAATATCACCACATCGCAGCTACGGATGTTCTCTATCTCCCTGCCCATAAGGCCGCTGCCAGTGTAGATGATGGCGTCATACCCTTTGGTGGGGGAGGTGTACTTGAGGATGTGCTCCTCCATGTTCAGGGCTGGAGACACGCCAACAACCACGCCGCCTTTATCTTTTGCCCCTTTTACAGCCTCATGGGGGTAGCCTGGGCAAGCTCCAGTTACCAGCACACAACCACGTTCAGCAATTGCTTGTCCCAGTGAATAGACCTGCGCACAAATATCTGGGGGTAATTCACCTCCAGCGGAACCCATGACGCCTACGGTCATTCTGGGGAAGATGTCTCCAGGAACGGTTGAAGCGTATGCCATGTACGTCCTCCGTGTGTGTTGGTGACTAGTATCTTATACGAGAACGTGGCATCTCGCGTATATAAAGAGTACCCCACCCGCGAATGCGGGTGGGGTACTGGCCTATCAAAAGGAATTTTGGAGTCTTGGGTTACTTCTCGTCCCTGGTCTGAAGGGCGTGATACTTGAACTTCTCCCGGGCTTCATCAAGCCTTGAACCCTTGGCAATCTCTGCGCGAATGTTGTCCTCGGCAGCCTCGATCTGCTTGCCAATCTTCAACACCTCGTCAACTCGATCGCTGGGGATAACAACGATGCCGTCGGCATCCCCAACGAGTACATCGTTGGGGCTAACGTGAACGTCTCCCAGGGAGCATTGCTCATTGATAGCCACGCACTCAACCCTATCTTTGCCCGTGCGCATGGTGTTGCCACGGCTGAAGATTGGGTAGCCGAGCTCCAAGCTTCGGGATGCGTCTCGGCAGACTCCGTGGATGACCGTACCAGCCAGCTTGTTCCGGTGAGACATGATGGTCAGGATATCGCCCCAGACGGTGGCGTTGGGCTTGCCCTCGTTGTCCAGAACAACTACTTGGCCCTCTTTGACCTCGTCGATGTAATCGCCGACGTTGCCCGGATTTACGTTCTTGGACGGAATGGTCTTTACGGTGAACGCGCGGCCACCCAGCTTGAAGTTGCGATCCAGCGGCATTATGCCGACTGCCTGAGCGTTGATACCAAGCCTATCGCAGGCATCGCTCACGGTGGTGGTTCCCAGATTCAGAAGATCCTCTACTACCTTTTCCATTGTTACTTCCTCTCCAACATACTTTCGTAATTTGAGCCCATCACTTCGCTGATAGGCTTGCCAGATAGTACATCCTTGGTCATCAGTGCTTCCCTGTTAGCAATGTCCTCTGCGGCAGAAACAGCTTCTTCCTCGTGGTCTGCAGAGATGAACACTACGCCGCTGCTGTCCGCAATGACCAGGTCGCCGGGCTTTACCCAGACGCCACACATCTCAATAGGCTCGTTGCAGGACTCCTCAATGATGCGAGTCCTAGCGGTGACCTGGACTCCAGCACGGCCAAAGACCGGGAGGCCCAGCTCTCGACTCTCGTCGACATCGCGCACTGCACCGTCAACAATGACGCCGGCTACGCCTTTGACCATAGCACCGTTGGACAGAATGCCACCCCAGGCAGCACAGTCCAGGCGACCGCGGTGGTCAATGACAATGACATCACCAGGCTTGGATGCTTCAATAGCTGCCGCGCCCAGGTGCCTAGTGGATTTCTCACCGCCGAAGGCCTTCATGCGAGTGGTCACCACTCGACCGACAATCTTGGTGGTGACTGTCAGTGGCTTGATGCCGATGATTGACCCTTTGAGCCCCAGCCTGTCCAGGGCGTCTGACGCCGCGCAGGCGTCTACCTTGTATAGTCTGGCAACCAATGGGTCTTGGCTCGTTGCTTTTGTGGTCATAGGAACACCCCCAAATGCCAAAGATTCGGGAGTTAGTGTAACGCCTTGAGACGTGGAACGCTAGGTATCTACGATAGGTAGTAGAAGCGGCAAGAGGGGTCGTCCCTGGGTCATAGACACCCTAGGGCATGGACTTCAATTCTTCTTGAGCCCCTTCATGGAAGGGAATGTCACGGGCTAGCACCACCGCTGC
This sequence comes from Dehalococcoidia bacterium, assembly GCA_963694315.1. Classification (GTDB taxonomy): domain Bacteria; phylum Chloroflexota; class Dehalococcoidia; order Lucifugimonadales; family UBA1127; genus UBA1127. Next base: position 19,068 of record CAVOCU010000019.1, read on the forward strand.
GGAGCGCACCTTGTAGGAATCGCTATGGGAGGGCGCAAAGGGCTCAATGCCCTCCTGGAGGTCTCTGGCTTCTTTGAGCAGTCGACGGCGCATGGCTATGACTGCCGCATCGCTGCTGCCAAGGTGTTCACGGGGACGCTCCACGATGGCGCCCATGCTCTCTTGCACGGCCATGTCCTGCTCACCAATGCCGCGTATGCCAGAGAAGGTCTTGGTGCGCTGAATCTCCCTATCAATCACGTAATCGTTGGACTTGTTGCGGACCGGGCGATATTGGGCGTCGACTTCGGCATGGATGCCCAGGCCGGAGAGGTGGAACTTCAACTCGTCCTCTGTAAATGGTCTGCTGGGGTGCCACGTGACGCTGTAGTTGCAGCAGTTCTCATCGTCAATGGGCACCCAACAATGTCCCCCTATGGGATAGCCGGGAGTGCCGGGAATCATGGTGAAATAGGGTAGAAGGAACTGGGTAATGCGCCAGTAGTAGTTAGTGTCACCCGCGTTCCTGCGCGCTGCGATGAGCAGACCGGGGTCAGCGTCTTTCACAAAGAAGCGAGGAGACTTATCAGCCATCATGTACTCTTGCAGCGTTACGCCGCTGGCAGCCAGATCGTCCTGCTTATCCTGCTCAAGGATAGTGTGCAGGAAGGAGACGTGGCTTGAATCAATGCCACCTTCAACGGCCTGAGAGTAGTTAGACTGCTGAAGTCGCTTGGAGAGAATCCGCTGGTCTGCGGGAACACGGGCCCATTCAAGCTCCGGGAGGTTCGGCATTTTATCGACTGGCCCCAGGTACGCCCAGATAAGGCCGCCGTATTCCCTTGCCGGGTACGCGGTGATACGAACCTTGTCCTTGAAGTTGCTCTCAGCAGGCTCTGAAGGCATGTCAACGCAGTTGCCGTCTTTATCAAATTTCCAACCGTGGTAGACGCACCGTAGGCCGCACTCTTCATTCCGACCGAAGAACATGCTGGCCCGTCTGTGTGGGCAATAGTTATCTATGAGGCCAATATCGCCGTTGGTGTCCCGGTAGCCGACCAGGTCTTCGCCAAGGACACGTACACGCTTGGGGGGGGAGTCCGGCTCAGGGACTTCCTCCGCCATCATCACGGGATGCCAGTACCTACGGAGGTATTCTCCCATGGGGGTACCTCGATTGGTCTGGGTGAGAAGGTCGTTATCTACTTTGCTCAGCATGTTGGCGCATCTCCTAGCATTGGCGTTGTAGAACGCCTCCCTGGCCTTAGATGGGACGTGTCAGTGTTTGATGAGGACAGTGTACACGTTTGATACTTTGTTGCGATATGGCACAAAAAACAGCCCTGCGCATTGCACAGGGCTGTTTTTAAATTCCTTTAGTTAGTAGTTACTTCCACTGAACCATGCCCCAGCCGCCGCCGGAACCGGCGTTGGTGCGGTATACGGGCTCGTAACCAATTTTTTCGGCCTTCAGGTGCTCCAGCGCTCCGGAAATGGTGACCCAGTTCAGGGTCTCTGAAGCAGCGGAGTGCAGCCGATGGCGTGGCAGGTTCTGCAGAATCTCTGCATCGCCGTCTACCATGCCCTTCAGGGCTGTGCGGTCCAGCTCCTCGTCCACCGTGAAGTGGCTGAGGCCGCCGGAAGTCATGACAGCAACTTTGGTACCTACGCCGCCGCCCCAGGACTCAATGGCCCCACGAAGCGTCTGGCCGAAGTTGTAGCAGCGCTTGGCAGAGGGCTGGTTGGGCGGGTAGCAGGTGTTCTGCCAGATGGGCACGATGGGAATGAGGTTCTCTTCCATGACACGCTTCACCAGGAAGCTCCAGGCATGAGGCAGGCCGAACTGGCGTGGTGCCGTTACCCGGGTGGTTTCAATCTCTCCGTTTGCTGACGGATAGCGGTGTCCAACGGTGCCACCGGGGTTCTCCCGCTGGTACTTGGAATGGGCTACATCAAACTCATGGTCAATCATGTACTCAATGATGTGACGGCCGAGGTCAGTGGCAACCGGAATTTCCAGCTCCCTCTGGGGATAGCCTGCAGCAGCAGCTTTAGCTGCATCAGAGGCGTCTGGTGCTGTTTTACGAGGGTAGTACTTGATGGAATCGCCCCAGTAAACCATGAATGCTGGCATGTTGTCTTCGAACAGCATCTCATCCTGGTCGTCACCAACGATGACCGCGATGTCCGGCTTGAAGTTCTTATAGGTCTCAGCGAGTTGGAGAATTGCAGCGTCAGTGTTTTCCTTCTGCTTCTTATGAACGTCATAGTTGCAGAGGTCTGCAATCCCAGGATGTGCCCGCTCAAGGGCTTCCTCATAGCTGAGAATCTCGCCTGAGGGAGCGAAGCAGAGCTCCTTGTTCCTCTGGTCGTTCAACGCGTGGTTGGCCCAGAGCTCTGCGGGCTGCATAAGCATAGGGCTGTGGGAAGTCCCGATACCCAATCCAATTTCTGCCATTTTGAATCCTCCTTCTTCTCGGTGGACGTATCCACCCCCCCTGTTCGGCTCCTGAGGTCGAATTATAGACCCCTCTGGGTGAAATCGTCCACCCAGAGGGGGAATCAGCGCAGTTTAGGATATGGAGAAACGTGGGAAAACCTTCTTGGCGGTGTCCTCAAAGACGTTCTTCTTGTCCTGATCCGTGAGCCAATCAATGGACTCAATCACGGGCTTCAAATCGTCAAGCCATGCGCCAGTGTCCGGGTGCTGGCTAGTACCGGAGCCGGGGTTCTCTGTGCCGAACATGCAGCGATCTGTGCCGACAATCTTGAATAGAAGATCCAAGCCTTCCTGGTTGTAAAGCACGGCGTCAAAGTAGAGCTTCTTCAATGAATCGTCGAAGGTCTCTACGTTCTTCTGACGCCAGCGATGCGCACGCCACCGGCCAATCTGGTAAGGAACAGAGCCGCCGCCGTGGCACATGATAATCTTCAGGTCAGGGAATGTATCCAGTGTCTTGCGGTCTATCAGGGACATGATGGCAATGCCCTCTTCCGTGATGAAGTGGTTAGAGTAGGTTTCCCGGGTATTTCGGCAGGTGGCCGAGTGGATAAGGGCGGGAACGTCCAACTCAATCATCTTCTCGTAGAGGGGGTACCAGTACTCGTTGCCCATGGGGGGCATGTTTGGGTCAAGACCCTCGGAAGGGTCGGGGTCAATCATGATGCCTACGAATCCCAACTCCTTGACGCAACGCTCCATCTCTTCAAAGACCACGTTGACAGGCTGGCCCCAAACCTGGGGGAGGCCGCAAACGCCACGATAGCGGTTCGGATAGTAGTCAATGGACTGCTTGATGGCGTCATTGTTGGCTTTGCAGAAGTCATCAACGATGCTGAAAAGAGGATCAGAGTGCATGAGCTGGAAGGGACGTGGGGACAGGAACTGTATGTCTGTACCCACTTCGTCCAACTTCTTGACGTGGTTGTCTACGATGGGCTTCAAGCGCTCGTC
>CAVOCU010000020.1:0-25078 GCA_963694315.1 Dehalococcoidia bacterium
TTGAAATGCTCCAGAACAAGCGCGATACGCTGCCACCGAAAAAACATGGAAACATCCCCCTATGAGCCTTGAACTGCTCCGAAAATTCGGCTTTCGTGGAAGAACCAAATGACGACTGAAAATCGAAATGGGTCAGAATCGGCGGGGAGCCGGACGTTCAATGTTGTGGTGGACGGTAGTTCCCTAACGGTTACGGTAACCCCTGCGGGAGATGCTGCTGAGGTTCAGTCCTCATCGGCTGGAGACAAGAGTTTTCAGATTGCTGTGGACGGTCGCGCGTTCCATGTGCAGGTAGCATCGGGAACGCTATCCTCTGCCGCAGAAGCAACGCTGAACGTGCCGCCTGCCGTGAGTGCGCCTCCGCAACGGTCAGCCCCTGTGCCCAAGGCACCGGCTCCTCAGCCTTCGGCGGCGACAACCGTGCCTGCAACAGCGACTGGCGATAGGGCTTTGGCTGCTCCCATTCCGGGAACGATAGTGCGCTATACTGTCTCCGAAGCGCAGCACGTTAAGGCTGGTGAGACGGTTGTTGTGCTTGAAGCTATGAAGATGGAAAATACTTTGCCTGCGCCTGTGGATGGTGTGATTAAGCACATACCATTGCAAGCTGGGGCAAAGGTAGCGCGCGAGGATGTTCTCCTGGTTATTACTCCTGAATGAAGAGCATCGCGCGGTGGTCAATAGGCTGAGCAAGGCTGAGCAGAGATATTTGAAAATAACGTGAGATTATCCTGACGTGTTGGGATGTCCACGAGGAAGAAAAGGCTAAGTTATGCGAAAAAAGGTGACAGTTGTTGGCGCAGGAAACGTGGGAGCCACCACGGCACAACGGATTTATGACGGCGGATATGCCGATGTTGTTCTGATAGACATTGTAGAGGGACTGCCTCAGGGCAAGGCGTTGGACATGTTGGAGTCAGGCCCTGTTACTGGCACTGATTCATCCGTAGTTGGTACAAACGATTACAATGACACTGCGGGGTCAGACGTCATTGTGATTACCTCTGGGATAGCAAGGAAGCCCGGTATGAGCCGGGATGACCTTCTCTATACCAACATGGACATTGTTGGCAGCGTTATCAGCCAAGTAGTGAGCAACTCGCCGGACGGAATTGTGATTACCGTGACCAACCCGTTGGACGCAATGACTCAGCATGCCCTTGAGGTATCAGGCAAGTCTAGGAATCAAGTGTTCGGCATGGCTGGCATCCTAGACACCGCTCGGTTCCGCTCATTCCTTGCAGCAGAACTGAAGGTTTCAGTCAGTGATGTGCATGCGTACGTCTTAGGCGGGCATGGAGACACCATGGTGCCTTTGGTTGGCCCAACTAACGTCGGCGGTATCCCCATTGCCGACTTGATTCCGAAAGAGCGACTGGACTCCATTGTTCAGCGGACCCGCGATGGCGGCGGTGAAATTGTTGCACTGTTGAAGACTGGTAGCGCTTTTTACGCTCCATCGGCAGCGGTGACCCAGATGGTGGAAGCCATTCTCTTTGATAAAAAGCAAATTCTTCCTTGCTGCGTCCGTTTGGAGGGCGAGTACGGTGTGGACGGTTTGTGTGTAGGCGTTCCCGTTAAGCTGGGTGCGGCCGGAGTGGAAGAGGTTATCAACCTCAAACTTACCAGCGATGAGCAAGCCGCGTTAATGAGATCTGCCGATGCTGTCAAAGAGTTGGTAGAAGTCATGCACAACCGGAAGAGCTAGTTCAAGATACACAAGGGCACGCCCTTGACCCATAAATTCTGATGAATTTTGTGTCAAACCAGCTTGGTTTTAAATGCATGGGCTTGATTGAGGTCAATTGAGTCACTTAAAATTCCGGTTCTCAGGGACTTAAAGACACGATAGGAAATAACTTGCTTTACTAGGAGATAGGACAATGACAACAAAGAACCCCGAGGAAATGGAAGTACAACTGCAGACTGCCGCTGACGAGTTGAATGACTTGGAGAGCGCCAATGATGTCAAAAAGTGGTGGAGCAAGCACTACTACGGCCTAGGCCACAAGCGCCTTGGTCGGTTGCTGCTGGGCCAGTCCGTTGAGCGGCTATTGGAGCGTGCCAGTGGAAACAAAGGCGACGACTAGGCGTTGGTCAGGTAGTCTGGCTGACATAGCTGATATTACGGGGAGCCACGTGCTGTGAGTATTAATGCTAACACCAACGTTGGGAATGGCTCTGACGATGCCGTCATTCGTCTTTCCGACGTAGATTTAGTTATGGGCAGCGCAGGGTTCTCAACGGGATATCCCTCTTCATAGAAAAAAGGGCTATCTTTGGATTTTTGGGTGCTAACGGGGCGGGTAAGACAACGCTTATCCGCCTCTTGGCAGGCCTTGGTAAACCTCAATCTGGGACTATCAGGGTATTGGGCCAATCTCCGTCCCCCCGCCTTTCTCAGCAAATAGGCTATATGCCCCAGTTGAACGCCCTCTACACAGAGCTTTCTGTCCAGGAGAACCTTGATTTCTTTGCGCGCATGTATGGGCTGACAGATAAAGCCCAGAGGCGAGAGGCCGAGGAATCGACCCTAGGGATTGCTGGAGCGGCGGAAGGATCCGGTTCTTCGCCTCAGTGGGGGGATGCGGCAGCGGCTTAGTCTGGCATGTGCGCTGGTACATGACCCCAAACTCCTCCTCCTTGATGAGCTGACTGTGGGTCTGGATCCAGAGCTTCGTGCATCCTTCTGGGAGCATTTCCAGTCTCTATCGGATAGTGGAACAACGGTTATCATCTCCAGTCATACCATGGACGATGCTGCGCACTGTCATCAACTGACGTTTCTGTATGAGGGTCGGATTATTGCCAAGGATTCGCCTGGTGGCCTCCGGGCTGCCACCGCGTTACCCAATGCTACTTTAGAGGATGCGTTCCTCTTTTTTGTGCGGGGTGGTCCTGCCCGTGGATCAGCTGCCAGGGTATTTCCAAGCAGCATCTAAGGTGCTGCCTTTGACGTATGCTGTGGGTGCCCTTAGAGATATGATGTTGCATGGGCAGGCATTCAGTGAAGTCCTTGGCGATGTGGGGATATTGGCCGCTTTTGCCGTCGTGTTCCTGGTACTGGCAGCAGTCACCGTACGTCGCACGTGACCCTGAAGCTCAGCTATGATGCCATCGCGCGCAACATCTTCATCCATGTTCCATAATGGTGGGGAAATGTCTTACCGAACCTCGTCATCCGGCTCAACTCTCATAGGTGGACGTGATTTCCAGTGGGGACCACGTACTTACGTCATGGGCATCGTCAACGTCACTACTGACTCCTTTTCCGGTGATGGCCTCAACGACAACGTGGATGCTGCGGTTGCTCAGGCTCTGGCGTTCCAGGAACAAGGTGCCGACGTTATAGACGTTGGTGGTGAATCTACAAGGCCGGCCGGTGCCGTCTACGGGCAGGGCGCTGAGCCGGTATCCTCAGCGGAGGAGTTGGGCCGTGTGCTCCCGGTCATTGTGCGGTTGCGCGAGGCCTTGCACATCCCCATTAGCATTGATACCTACAAGGCAGAGGTAGCGCGTCAGGCCATTGCTGCCGGAGCCTCTCTCATCAACGATGTCTGGGGGCTTCAGCGCGACCCTGAGTTGGCAGCTGTAGCCGCGGAGACGGGAACACCGCTGGTGCTCATGCACAACCAGGTGGGGACTGAGTACCGTGAGCTACTGACCGATGTCTTAACCAGCCTGCGGGAAAGCATAGGCGTGGCGATGACCGCTGGAGTGAAGCGATCAAACATCATCGTGGATCCGGGTATCGGGTTTGGGAAGACCGTACAACACAACCTTGAGCTGTTGCGCCGACTTGATGAGTTCAAGGCTAGCCTGGGCTTCCCGGTGATGGTGGGGGTCTCAAGGAAATCAACCATTGGCACGGTGCTAGGCGGACTGCCGCCAGACGATAGGTTGGAGGGCACCGCTGCGGCTATCGCGCTTTCCATTGCCACCGGAGCTGATATTGTGCGCGTCCACGATGTGCAGGCAATGGTGCGGGTCTCCCGTATGTCAGACGCGATAGTGCACCGTTGGGAACAGCCGTCATGACCATCGTTTATCTGGGTTTGGGCAGTAATGTGGATGTTCGTGAGGGCAACCTGAGACAGGCGTTAAAATTCCTAACGGGACACGGGTCTTACGTTCACCAGCATTCCCCGGTTTATGAGACTGACCCTGTAGGGTATGCTGACCAACCATCTTTTCTGAACTGTGTGTGTTGCCTTGAAACAACTATGAAACCGAATGAGTTGTTGGCAACATTGAAGGGCATTGAAGGGCTGGTTGGACGGACGCCTACGTTCCGGAACGGCCCTCGGGAGATAGACATAGATATCCTGCTCTATGGTGACCTGGTGTTGGAGTCAGAGGAGCTTACGATTCCCCACCCTCACATTGCGGAACGGGCTTTTGTGCTGGTGCCGCTGGCCGACATCGCGCCGGACGTTGTGCATCCTGTTACAGGTCAGACCGTAGCGGCGTTGCTTGCTTCAGTAGAGGGAAAAGAGGGCGTTCGGATTTGGGATCAGCTTCGGTAGTGAATAGGCCGAGTCCCGACCCGTTGGGATTGCCCGCATAATCGAACCGTGCTCAGCCGGATGGGTACCACACTACTACGCTTCGCGATTTTCAATCGATTTGCTGCTTCAGAATGACGCGATGATAAGAGCTCGCATGGTGGCTTAAAAGGGGCTTCGCTGAAGTCCAGAGGTAGCCTGGGTGCAGGGATTACCCTATTTGTCTCAAGGATGGGGGCAGTAGGTTTGGGATTGCATCTTCTATTGGATAGTCCTCTTTGCACTTTGCGCAGTTAAGGCTTCCCGTGATTACCTCATCGTCATCTTCTTTTGTCACGGTCAGTGTCAGTTCGCTCTTGCATATAGGGCAGGCCAAGATGTCCATTAGGTCGTGCCGCATGGGTTGTTCTCCTTTAGTGTCTGTTGAGCAGGTGTCTAGCTTACACCGCTTTCAGGGCATCCTCAAACAGCGCCTGAAGCAAGTCCGAGAGCAGGAATACGATGATGCCTATGATTGCGATGAGATTGGCAGATGAGAAGACGCGTTGCGCCCGGCCCGTTAGGGGCAGCGATGACCGTTCTTCCTCAGTGAGAGATGCGTTAGCCCGGGAACGCCTTCTCTTCTGCAACACGCCAGCCAGCCAGAACATCCACAAGGATAGACCGACTTTTATGCCGAGGACGGAGACGTAGGAAACATCGGTGTACTTGGACGTGAGCCTGTCAAAAGCTAACACCACGCCGGTGATGATAAGAACCATGACCGCAGTGCCCACCAAGGCTCGAAACTCGTTGGCTATAGCACTGCTGCTGCTAGCATCGCTGCCCTTCCGTGACGCCGGCCTGAGGACGAAGAGGTAGAACAGGCTTCCGCCCACCCATGCCACCGCGGCTATGGTATGGATCCACCCTACTGCCAGGATGAAGATATCCCCAGGGCTCACGGCGAACTACTCCCTTGCAATCTCTTCTGTGACCAAATCGGTTCCCCAGGCCAACGCCTGTTGCTTTGCGTCATCACCAAGGTCACTACGGCTGTCCAGGTACCACTGTAACGCTTGTTGCGGAGACATGCTCTGGGCTGCTGAGCCAAGTCTAGGCATCTTATCGTGGATGACCTCTCGACTGATGGCGGCGATGGAGTGGGCACCTGCCAAGGCTTCGCGGATGACCTTTTCGTTGATGCGGCTGGCCAGGGTTGAAGAGATGGTGATATGCACACGGACCACAGCGTCCGTAACGTTTTTGCGATTGACCTCATGAACCACCAGAGCGGTTGGGTCTTCCTCATCGTCCGGCACCTTCACATCAATGGTGAGGAACGTTCGAGCCTTGATGTGGATGTGTTCCCACCGTACGCGCTCCCCCACAGGGGCCGTTGGGTCTATCTCTACAAGGCAGAAGCCCTTGTCATCGCCCTCTTCGCTGAAATCCACACGCTGGAGGCTGCCGGGGTAGACCACGGGTGGATGGTCGCCTAGCTGCTGGTGTTTGTGGATGTGCCCCAACGCCACGTAATCGAAGACGGGGAGCCCAACGCTGCTGCGCTGAAGGGAGTAGTCCCTACCCAACATCATGGAGCGTTCTGAGCTGGTGACTGCGCCAGCCACTGTTACGTGGGCTGCTAGGATGGCTGGTATAGCTGGGTCAAGGGCTTTTGCCTCAGCGAGCAGGCGCTCTGTCAGGTCTGTCTCTACATAACGAGCGAGTTCCTCAATGGTTGCTCCTTGATGCTCGATCCGTTGCAACAACGCTCCACGCCGAATCCACGGAAGGGCAACAATCTGCAGCGGCCCTGAGCGGGTTTCTATCCGGAACGTCTCCATGCGCTCTGCAACGTGGACTTGCGGCACCCCAAGCGTAGGGAATATCTCCAAGGCTGTTGCTCTACCCAGGGAGTGGGATATGTCATGGTTTCCCGTGAGAAGGAACACCGGGATACCCCGGTTCACCAGGGTCGCTATGCGCCGGGCGAACTCCCGCTGGTGGGTCTGGGAGGGGTCTCGGCTTTTGTAGGCATCGCCGGCGAAGAGGACAAGGTCTACATTCTGCTGGATGGCGAACTCCACCACCTCGTCCAGGGCAACCAGGAAGTCTAGGAGTCGGGTTGAGAGGCCGAGGTAGGTGCGCTTTCGATCCACGCCGGGAGCAAAGTAGGAGGGCATCACCTCAAGGTCGGCCTCCGTAGTGGGCCGCCCGTAGTTCTCTACACCAATGTGGATGTCTGCCAGGTGGAGGATGCGCATATGCTACGCCTCTGTCATGGGAATAATCTGCTCTTAAATGAAACTACTGCTGTATACGTGGGGTGGACAGCTTGGGGAAGGATACCAAACACGCGGCGTTGGGGCTAGGGAAATATGACGTAAACGGGAGCGAATTCTTCGTCGGTGCGCTCCTCAGTACGACAAGATATTAGGGATGATGATGAGTTAGGAGAGGTCAGCATGGGTAGAGGGTATCACTCTGATTAGAGTTCCATGACGCGACGGAGCCACTGGGAAAGGCCTTCCATGTCACGCCGGGAGATGCCGCCAATGCGTCGGAGTATGTGGGAGGCTCTCATGGTAGCCAATCGAGCCCGGACGGTGCTGGGCCCCAGGAGTCCAGCGTCTTGCCAGTCCATGAGGGCGTAATCGCCAATACGTGGTGCGGCACGTCCGTGGCCGGTGATGGGAGCTATAACAACTTCTCCGGTGCCAGTGTTGTAGTAATCACCGCTCACGACGACTGCAGGGCGACGCTGGTTCGCCGATGGTGAGTTGAGGGGAAAGGGTACCAGGACAATATCCCCGTGGTGGACATTAGAGACGGTCATATGCGGTGTCCTCTGGGCTGTCCCAGTCCGTGGTGAAAGTCTCGTCGGACGCGGAGACCAGGGCAGAAGCCTCTTCTTGGAGGTTCAAATCCTCAACGGCCTTATGGGTGGCAACGTAGAGGTCTTTGCCGCTGGGGCGTGGAAATTTCTCTATGAATCCAGATTTGACCTGCTGGCCAATCCATTGGTGGGGGGTATCGTGCTCATCAAGGAGAGCAAAGAGGCCCTTTTGATCCAGTCCTCCAGTGGCGTAGAGCCTGGTGAGGAGGTCTCGACGACGTCGATAGAAGCGCTGCATGGTGTCCTCAAGGGGTGCGCCAAGGAGCTCCTGAAGCTTGTCTACAGTCTCCCGTAGTGCCCGGAGGCAAGCGACAATCTGGTCGTTTTGGTAGGCAGAATTGTCATTCATATGCTTTCCTCCTGGAATCCGATTCAAGTTGCGACAAAGGGCATTGTATCAGGAGAAAAGGAAAGGGCAAGGGGTTTTAACGAGGTATTTATTAGATTCAAAATATTGGTGGAAAAGAGAAGGCCAGAGACGTCACCCGCAATGAGTTGACTACCCCAATCTCTCTCCCAATACTCTTGCCAAATCTGCAATGGCCACGCGTTCCTGGAGGAGGGTGTCACGATCACGGATAGTGACCTGATTGTCCTCTAGGGAATCAAAGTCTACGGTGACGCAGAAGGGCGTGCCTACCTCGTCAAAGCGGCGGTAACGACGTCCAATGCTCTGTGCATCGTCGTACTCCACGTTCCAGCGGCCTGAAGCTATCAGGTTGGCGTAGACCTCACGGGCCAGGGGTGTCAGCTTCTCGTTGCGACTCAGAGGGAGAAGTGCTACCTGTACCGGGGCTATGGAGGGGTGGAACTTCAGCACTACGCGGGTTTCACCCTTGCCAGCTCCCGCAGAATCTCCGCCGACTTCTTCTTCATGATAGGCGTCCACCAAGAAAGCCAGGGCGGCGCGGTCTACTCCCGCCGCAGGTTCTATGACATAAGGGGTGATGTGTTCGCCACTGGGTTCATCGAAGTAGGTCAGCCGTGTGCCGCTACTCTCCGAGTGCTTCTTGAGGTCGAAGTCACCGCGGTTGGCTATGCCTTCCAACTCTGCCCATCCCCAGGGGAAAAGGTACTCAATGTCGGTGGTGGCTTTGGCGTAGTGGGCGAGTTCAGATGCCTCGTGTGGGCGTAGGCGCAGGTTCTCCCTCCGGATGCCATGGCTTATGTACCACTCAAACCGCGAGTTAACCCAATACTCGTGCCATTCATCGTCGTCACCAGGCTTCATAAAGAACTCCATCTCCATCTGCTCAAACTCTCGAGTGCGGAAGATGAAGTTGCCAGGGGTAATCTCGTTACGGAAGGATTTACCTATCTGGGCGATACCAAAGGGCAGCTTCTTGCGCGTGGAGGTCTGGATGTTGAGGAAGTTGACGAACATGCCTTGGGCGGTCTCCGGGCGCATGAATACTGTGCTGGCAGTGTCCTCCACCGCGCCAAGAAACGTCTTGAGCATCAGGTTGAACTGGCGGGACTCGCCGAGTGCTCCCCCGCAGTCTGGGCATTTGTCTGACTCAATGTGATCAGACCGGAACCGGTGCTGGCACTCCTTGCACTCCACCATAGGGTCTGTGAACCCCGCAAGGTGGCCGCTGGCCTCCCACACGCTTGGGTTCATCATGATGGCAGCATCCAAGCCCACCACATCGTCGCGGGTACGTACAACCTCTCGCCACCAGGCTTCTTTTACGTTGCGTTTGAGCTCCACGCCCATTGGGCCGTAATCCCAGGCGTTGGCTAGGCCGCCGTAAATCTCGCTTCCGGGGAAGACGAAACCTCGCCTTTTACATAACGAAACGATTTTATCCATGGTGACAGCTGTGGACGCTTCGGTCACGGGTTCCTCCGAGGTATTTGATGGGATATGGGGCTCACGCCTGTATGCGATGCACGGCTCTCGCCATGACGCGCACTCAGAAGCGTAGCAACGGGAAGACCCGATGTAAAGTGACGCTGTAGTGCCAGAAACGATTTACCTACCCGTGGACTACTCCTAGGGGTGAGGCGAATAGTCGTGCTGGTGGGTACAATGTGATTGAGGAAACGGCCACACAAAGGCCAGTCAGAGCGAGGAGGTTTACCATGGGAATCCACTATACAGGCGTGTTTGAGATGCTAGGGAACGGACTCGGATTTGGTATCCTCTTCGGGCTGGAAATCCTGGCGGTGGCGGTGTTGCTATTGGCTCGGTGGTTGCTGTAGCGGCTTAGTCCGTAAACCCATCTTCTTCAACGATGTTCTCAAGTTGTTCAATGCGCTCAACGATGCCCTTTGCATCCACGTCTATGGCTATGAGGTCTATCCGCCACGGCAACGTTAGGTCGTGAGCCTCTATGTAGTGGTAGGCAGTGGATACCAGGTGCTTGCGCTTCAGCGCTGTCACCGACTCCTCTGGGGTACCGAACCGCTTGCTACGACGGGCTCGTACCTCCACAAAGACAACCTCGCCGTCTTTTTCCACCACGATGTCCACCTCGCCCCAGGGGCAGCGGTAGTTTTTTGCCCTGACGATATAGCCATCCTTTTCAAGATGGGCACGGGCCAGTGCCTCGCCCTGCTGTCCGAGGAGTGCTCGATTGTTAGGCATGGCTACCCTCGATGACACGGCGTACTGGGGCGAAGCTGCGGCGGTGGATTGGTGTGGGGCCAAGTTGTTCTAAGGCCGCTATGTGGGCCTCCGTTGGATACCCTTTGTGCTGCGCGAATCCGTACCCAGGGTAGATGATGTCCATCTCCTGCATGAGGTGGTCTCTAGCGACCTTTGCCACGATGGAGGCCGCAGCAATGGAGGAACACAACGCATCGCCGTGGATGATTGCGCGGCAGGGAAGGCCATCGCAGGAGAGGGTTAGGGCGTCAACAAGGATGTGATCCACCTGATTCTCTAGCTGGCGGATTGCCCTGGTCATTGCGGTCTTGGTGGCTTCAACGATGCCGAGGGCGTCTATCTCATAGTGTTCTGCTCTGCCTATGCCCACGCCCTGCGCAAAACGGTGAATGCGTGGAGACAGGCGTTCACGGGCTAATGGGCTGAGCTTCTTGGAATCGTTGAGATCGGGGAGGTTTTGCACTCTGAATGTGGGAGCAAAGACCACTGCTGCGGCCATGACCGGGCCTGCTAACGGGCCTCGGCCAACCTCGTCAATGCCGGCGACCTGGACATAACCCTGCTTCCAGAGTTGGCGTTCTGCTGACCAATCGGGTTTGGTTGGCACGGCTTACCCTGCGGACGCGACGCGGCACAGGCCCAGGATGTAGTCAATCTGCTGCTGGTGCCCAAACTCGTGGGTAATCATTGACCGCAGATAGCTGGCCGTCACCCAGTCTGGGCGTTCAGGGTTGGGCACTTCTTCAAGTTTGGCTGAATCCAAGCCCTTCACCGTTGCCAGGGCGCGCTTGCGAACGGATGCACCGTAGGTCAATAGGTCGGCTAACGGTGGCACCGAAAAGACACCGACTTCCTCTATCGTCCAACTGTTGCCGGTGGTCATTGTTGTTCGGTCTCCGGTGAGAGTTGAGGGCAGCGTCCACTTATCGCTCCAGCCATCGGCCTGGTAGCTTTCCGGCTGGCCTGTGAGCAATCGAACGTACCGGTCTTCCGTACGGAACACGTGCCACAGGAGGAACCCAGCGGGGTTGGCTTCAGGCCCAGCTCGCCAGGACAGTTGTTCCGGGGTCAGATCTTTCACCGTGTCCAGGGTGGCGGTGCGGGTCTGGTTGATGATCATCTCAACGAATTCTAGCGTGTTCATGAGGCTCCTTACGTAGTCAGTTAGGACGGAACGGAGACAGGTGGTGTCTGAGTAGGCGCGTCGTTGCTGGTCAGTGGCCCAGAAATGTAGCCGCCGCCCAGAAGCTCTTCTCCACGATAGAAGACTGCTGCCTGCCCGGGGGTGATGGCACGCTGGGGCTCTGCAAACCAGACCTGAGTTTTATCCCCTTGCGGTATGAGCGTGGCGGGCATTTCCGTGGCCTTATAGCGAATCTTAACGTTGGCTTCTATCGGTTCTGTTGGAGCTGAGCCAGATACCCAGTTGAGGCCATCTGCTATCAGCCCCGGCGAAAAGAGCGCGGCCTCTGGCCCGATTACAACGCGGCGAGTGTCAGGTTCCAAGCGAACCACGTAAAGAGGCTTTGTGTCTGTGATGCCAAGCCCCTTGCGCTGACCGACGGTATACCGATCCACGCCCTGATGCTGCGCCAGCACATTGCCATCCATGTCCACCACATCGCCGGGAGCGGCCTCATGATGGAGTTGCAGGAACTGGCGATAATCACCGTCAGGGATGAAGCAGATGTCCTGGCTATCTGGTTTGTCAGCAATGCCCAGGCCTGCGTCTCGTGCTAACTTCCGTAGGTCTGCCTTGGTGTACCAGCCCACGGGCAGCAGCAGACGGCGTAGCTGTTCCTGCCCTAGGCCAAAGAGGACGTAGGACTGGTCTTTGGACGGGTCTACGGCCTTCATGAGAGTGGGGTTGCCGTCCCTGTCAAAGACAGAACGTGCGTAGTGGCCTGTGGCGATGAAATCTGCGTCCATGGCCATAGCTCTTTTGAGCAAAAAATCGAACTTGATGAGGTCGTTGCAAGCGATGCAGGGGTGGGGTGTTCGGCCACGCTCGTACTCGGCCAGGAAGTAATCGACAACGCTGGTGCGGAACTCTCGCTCGGCGTTGACCACATAGTGCCGTGCGCCGATGACCTCGCACACACGACGTGCATCGTTGATGTCCTCAAGGGTGCAGCAGCCACGACTCAGTGGGGCAGCGTCTGGGCGGTCTTCTGTCCAGAGGCGCAAGGTGACTCCAATGACTTCGTAGCCCTCTCTTGCTAGCAATAGTGCAGCTACGGAGGAGTCAACACCCCCGCTCATGGCAACAACAACTCTGCCCAGACTCATTTGTTTCATACCCCCCTGAGATTAACTATCTACATAAGAGAATATCATAGGCAGGGCAAGCCCTGCACCTACCTGACCTGGCGGTTACCCAAGTAGTTGCTAAGCCTATCCATCTTTCGAGTGTCTACCCCTAAACACTGGGTGAACCATACTAGTTAGTACAGCAGGGTGGCTTCCGTCTTGTTCGAGGCTCTAGCTACTGCTATAGTTAATTGCTGGCCCCCGTAGCTCAGCGGATAGAGCACCGGCCTCCGAAGCCGGTGGCGGGCGTTCGAGTCGCCCCGGGGGCACTCCATATCGAATTTCTTGGTTATATTGACGGGGAGTAGCGCAGCCTGGTAGCGCGCTACGTTTGGGACGTAGAGGTCCCGGGTTCGAATCCCGGCTCCCCGACCAGAGATAAATAAGAAGGCCAGCATTTTTAAGATGCTGGCCTTCTTTTATAATCCGGAATGCTGGAAGTTACTTGCCCCAGAGCGCCTTCGATGCTATCTGTGCGCCTTCTACCATAGAGCGGAACTTACCCCAGGCCACATCGGCGTGGACGCGACCGCCAAGGCCGCAGTCTGTGCCAGCCACCACGTTCTCGCGACCCACCAGGTTGGCAAGCCGCTCCAGGCGGTCTGCAATCAACTCCGGGTGTTCAATCACGTCGTTCGTGTGGGATACCACTCCCGGTATCAATACCTTGCCATCGGGAAGCTTCACATCCCGCCATAGTTTCCACTCGTGCTCATGGCGGGGGTTCTGGTCATAGGAAATCCCGGAAGACCGTATATTCATCACCAGATCGACGAAATCGTTGAGGTTGATGTCCTCCGAGTGTGGCCCACGCATACCGCCGTAGCAGATGTGCAAGCGGATCTGCTCTTCCGGCACGTCCTGCAGCGTGTGGTTCATGATCTCAATGAGCTCCCCGAAGCGACGTCGGAACTCTGTCAGTTCCAGGTCAAGGGCATTGAACTTCATTACTGGCGTGTCCACCTGAACCACAAAGCCAGCGTCCGCAATGGCCTTGTACTCAGCACGCATGGCCTCTGCACAGGCCTGGGTGTATTCGGCCTCAGATCTGTAGTACTCGTTCTGTTCTGGCTGGTACCCGACGTTGTCCGGGCCGACGGAGGCCATGAAAGATTCTGCAACGTTCACTCCTTTGAGCGCGGCGGTGAAGTTGTCCACGTCTGCCTGGATGTCAGCCCCGCCAATATAGGTGATAGGGCCGGTGCAGACCATCTGCTTTGCCCCGCCTGCGCGGCGATTCCTTGCCTGGTCAGCGAAGTAGCCCTCGTAGTCGCCCTTGCTGCGCTCTGTACCCCGTTCCAGGTTGCCGCCGCCGGCTGCCACGTCTCTGAACTCAAAGCCGCCGAGGCGATCCCGGATGTATCCTGACCATCCGGTCTTGGCCTGCTCACCATCGTTGATGATGTCCAGCCCCACGTCTGCTTGTTGCTTGACGATGTCCATGACGGAGGACTTCACCCGCGCTGTGAGGGCAGCAGGGTCATACTCCTGCTCTGCCTGTCTTGCGTCGAGCATTGCCCTGAGGTCGGTAGGCCGGGGCATGCTGCCCACGTGGGTGGTTAGGATTCGGTCTGTGCTATGTTTCATTGGTCTCTCCTATTGTTGATTGGCTTCAGGTTTATGTATCTAAGCTGCTTTCTGCAAGCCAGTCGCCTATGGATAGTTGCTTGCTCGTGAAACCTTGTTCGGCGTTGTAGGCCAGGAAAGCGTCTATAGTCCCTCGGTCATTCTTAACACCGTACGTCCAAGGGTCTCCCCAGGCCTTCTCCTGCTCAACGAACCGCTCCCGTTGGTACATGACGGAAAACCCAGCACGGTCGTTCAGCGTGTCCATGTAGGAGACCTGCTTCGCCTCCTCAAAGGCATCGACAACCTGCCTGGCGAGGTCAGGATGCTCCTTGTCCAGCTTGGTGCTCATCACCATCTGATGCATGGGGGCGTGGAGGCCGGTCTCTTGGTAGACCTTCAGGTCTTCTTCCATGTAGTTGGGGAAGAGTCGTTTTACGTCCGGGCTCTTCTCCAGCATGTCATAAATCTTGCCGTCTGAGATGTCTGTGATGATGGCATCTACTTCCCCTGCCATAAGACGGTCTATGGGGCTTTTCGCTTCACCTGCGGCGGCTTCCACCGTGGGGGTGCTGGTATGGAGAGGGAAGGCCCGCTTGTCGTTGGTCACGCTCCATACCAGCTTGGAGATGTCCACACCGTGACGGTACTGCAGCAACCCCTGGGCCCATATGGTGATGGAGGTTGGGTATGATGCTGCGCCGATGCGTTTGCCTTCCAAGTCTTTGGGGCTGTTGATGCCTGCGTCCACGCGACAGAAGAGAAAGGTATAGATGGGCTTGCGCTTGATGAACAGCGGTAGCCCTATCAGATCCCAACCAGCCTCGATGGCGGGCAGGACGTAGCCCATGTTCAAGTCCCAGAGGCCAAAGTCGCCGGATTGCAGCGCGGGCACATTAGCAAACACCATCGCACCGGTGCGGGTTGGGACAAGCTCAACGTCCGGTATCTGCACCCTTCCGTCCAGCAGGGGAACAGTGATGTCGTACCGCATGGTGGAAATAGGCAGTTGCATGGTGTGCTCCTTCTTGGTGTTTAGGATGCTCGTTTGCTAACATTTCCATCCCACTCGCTGAGTGGCGCGCAGTGCCACTGCCAGCTACTCTCTTGAAGACCCAACGCAGGTAACCACGTGCGCCCGTTTGCCCACAAGAGTGTCTGCCACTGGTCAATATCGGTGGGCGCCCACGGGAAGAGTCGGGCGACAATTCGAGCGGACAGGTCTGCTGTTGGCTGGAAAACAACACCCAGTCCGGCAGTGATGTCAGCGGTGTGGATCAGGATCTCGTCGCACCCCATTGCTGCGAACCCGCTGGGGTCTGCCATTCCTGCGGGATGGAACGCCCGAACGGATGAGGGTTGCGCCTCGATGACTCGCGCAAGGACTGCAGCGTTTACCTTCATCAAAGACAGGAGTTGGGCAATTGTGAGTTGATCGTTTGCGGTTTGCGGCCTCACAGCTCTCTCCGTAGCGGATATCGCGAGGCTTGAGGCGTAAAACCCAAGGGCGCTTGAAATATGGTCGAGGGTCTGACGACAAGGCCAGTCCAACAAACCCGCTTTTACCGACCAATCTTGGTCAACGGCAGGAGACAAAGCGTTGTAGGCCGCCTCTGCTGCTGCTAGTACGTCTTTAGCCCCGGGTTCACCCATAGGACAACACCTTTCCCCTTGTGGTTTGGGGGCTATAGTATCACGCAAGCTTGAGACAGCTAGGGACGCAGACCACTTCGTTGACGTACCGTTGCCGCGCTTGTACGCTAGGCCGGTTCATTACAACCTTGAAACTGGAGAAAACACATGACACGAGCAGTTTACCAAGTACGACTTGTTGTGAAACCAGAGTACGAAGAAGAGTTCAATGAGTGGTACGAGGGCTGGTACATTCCCAAGTTGATGAATGCCGTTCCTCATTTCTACTCATGCCACCGCTATGTAGGAGACCTCAATGGCGAGAATATTTACATAACTGACTATGTAACCACAACCGAAGACATGGACACGGCAATTGCTGAGATGCGTACGCCTGAGCGCGCGCCGGTGAACGCCCTGTTCTACGAGTGGAAAGACAAAGCGATAACCCTCCACGAATCCATCAGGTTCACGGAACGCGTGTCGGTGGATCAGTAACATGGCATCAATTGAAGCTCGACTCCAGCAGCTTGAAGACCGCGTGGCTATCCAGGACCTAGCAGCGGAGTATTGCCGTGCCATTGACGATAGAGACCTTGAGGCGTTCTTGGAAACGTATACCGAGGACTGCGTGCTGCGGTACAAAGACGGTGCAATGCGGATAGACGGTAAACCGGCGCTGCGGGAGTACTACGCCAATCGGTTCAAGCAGTACGGATTGACCTTCCACTACCCTCACGCGCACGTCATCACCTTTGATGGACCAGACCAGGCCCACGGTTGGTTGAGCGGCCACGCGGAGATGGGTCTTAGCGGCGAGGGTTGGCTGGCAGCCTTCCGGTACACGGATGTGTATCGACGTGAGACTGCTAAGGAAGGGATGAAGTGGCGGTTCACTGAGCGTGAATTGGCGGCGTGGTACTACATGAAGATAGCCGACCTGCCTCTGGGGATGGGGCAGACGCTGCGGAAGCATTATCATGGGGAACTGATGGCCGCTGAGTTGCCAGAGAGCATGGGCACTTATAAAGCGATGCACAACCTATAGGCTCCGGGCACCGCGCACCGCGCTACCATGAAGAGGATTGAAAAGCGAGAAAGATATGACAAAAGAGAACGCAAAGCACTATCACTGTGAGATTGTAGGGAGCTTTCTTCGACCGGATTACCTGAAGGAGTCCACCCTGAAGTTCCGCGATGGTGCTATAACAGAGGCTGAGCAACTGGCAACCCAGGAGCGGGCTTCCATAGAGGCTATTGCGCTCCAAGAAGAATGCGGCGTGGATGTGCTCACTGACGGCGAGATGCGACGTAGGGGTTGGACAGACCCTCTGACCCGTTGCCTGACAGGCTTCGGCCCCGCGCCAATGCCGGAGGGGTACAAGGTCAACTGGAACCGCTCCAGCCCGTCTGACCTGCCTCCTCTTCCTGAGACGCCGAACACCGGCACTCGAGCGGCTGTGGTGGGCAAGGTAGGGCGCAGCAACGAGAACCTAATCCTCGCAGAGATGAATTTTGTGAAGGAGCACAGTAACAAGCCCTTCAAAGTCACCCTCCCCAGCCTGGCTCACGCCAGCGTTTTCTGGGCTCCCGGCACCTCTGACAAGGCTTACGCCGACAAAGAACAGTACATGCACGATGTGCTGGAAGGGATGTCCGCTGCGGTGGCTGAGTGTATTGCTCAGGGTGTGGAGTACGTCCAACTGGACTCCCCACGGTACACGCATCTGGTGAGCGAAGAAGGCCAGGAGAACTTCCGACAGCTTGGCATCGATCCATCCACATGGCTTGGTGAAGTCATTGACCTTGAGAATGAGCTGGTAGACCGCTTTCCTCAGGTGACATGGGGACTTCACCTCTGCCGCGGGAACGGGGCACGGGGTGCGTGGTCGGTTGCCGGTGGGTATGACCCCATAGCGGAGCAGTTGTTTAGCACCATCCACGTTGACCGTCTCCTGCTGGAGTACGATACGGCGCGGGCAGGAACTTTTGACCCGCTGCGTTTCATGCCAAAGGACAAGGTTGCGGTGCTGGGGCTTATCAGCACCAAGGAGCAAGAGATTGAGACTGTTGACCTGTTGAAGGGTCGCTTGGACGAGGCGTCTAAGTTCATTTCTCTTGACCAAGTGGCGTTAAGCCCCCAGTGCGGGTTTGCGTCTGCCTTTGAGGGTAACCTGGATGAGGGCCAGCAACGAGCCAAGATGGAAGCGCTACGGGATACCGTGAAGGCTGTGTGGCACTAGGGCTGACCAATACCAAGAAAAAGCGAAGGAATAATGGCAACGAAGTATCGAGCAGACCAGGTAG
Source organism: Dehalococcoidia bacterium (assembly GCA_963694315.1). GTDB lineage: Bacteria > Chloroflexota > Dehalococcoidia > Lucifugimonadales > UBA1127 > UBA1127. Next base: position 17,810 of record CAVOCU010000020.1, read on the forward strand.
GAAGTTTCTTGCGACCGCCGGAGCTGCTGGCGGCACGGCAATCATTCATTGATGGCAAGTTGTCTGAAGACGACCTTAAAAAGGTTCAGGACGAGGCCATCTTGAAGGTCATCGAGTTGCAGCGACAATCAGGCATCGACGTGTACAGCGACGGCGAGTATCGCCGTGGCGGTTGGGCAAGCGATTTTGGCGAAGCGGTTGAGGGCTACGTTGTAGGAGCCCCCGCTGTGACTATGCCGTTTCAGGGCGGAGTTGAGCCAACGTCCGGTGGAGGAGCGAACTCCACCAACCCCACTGGTGTTCCTGGTGGTGGCGGTGGCAGGGTCATTGGAGAGAAGCTGCGGCAGACTCGGCGTTTGACTGGTGGTGAGTCACCCTTCATCAAGCAGCACGCGCCGGGTGCCTTCAAGGTGACGATGCCCGCGGCAACCTACGTTGTGACCAGAGGCTACAAGCCGGACGTGACGGACAAGGTTTACGACTCTCGTGCAGCCGTCCTCCATGATGCGGCAATGATTATCAAGGACGAAGTGATTGCCCTTATTGGTGAAGGAGTGCCCTACATCCAATTGGATAATCCCCATTACCCGGACTATGTTCCCGACGAGCGTCGAGAGCAGTGGCGTGCGCTGGGCGTAGACCCTGACCAGGCGTTGCTGGATGACATTGAGGCGGACAACAAGAGCCTGCGCGGGTACGACCGAAGCAACGTGACGTTGGCCATGCACCTCTGCCGTGGTAACGGCGCAGGCGGCGGCTGGCACACTTCTGGTGGTTATGACCGCATTGCTGAGCCGTTGTTCAGTCAGCTAGAGGTTGACGCCTTCCTGCTGGAGTACGACAGCGACAGAGCAGGGACGTTTGAACCCCTGCGTTTCATGCCCAAGGGCAAAACGGTGGTGCTGGGTCTGGTCACGACCAAGGCAGGCCAGTTGGAGTCGCAAGACTTGCTGCTTCGTAGGATTGAAGAGGCGGCGAAGTACATGGAAATGGACGACCTGACCCTGAGCCCGCAATGTGGATTCGCGTCTACCATCCAAGGAAACCCGCTGACCTGGGACGACCAGCTTCGGAAGCTGGAATTGGTGGTAGAGACGGCCCGCAAAGCCTGGGGATAACACCCGTCGGGTGATTTGCTGACCTAGTACATACGTAGCGTAAGAGGAGTGGCTTTCATAGTAAGGTCACTCCCCTTATCTAAGCAGAGGCAAGTTTTTTATAGGAGTCGGCATGGCAACGTGGTTTGTTTTGACGCTAGGAGCGCTGGGCCTTTGGGGCATCTGGGGTTTCCTAGCGAAACTTGGCAGCGACAACCTCACGGCAAAGAGTGCCGCCACTATGCAGGGCATGGGCGTGGCGGCGGTTGCCTTTGCCGTCCTGGGATTCATGCGGTTCAAGCCGGACTGGGACACAGGCGGAACACCCGCGGCGTTCTTGGCGGGTGTAGCGCTTATGGCAGGGGTTATTGCGTTTGTGTTTGCCTTAAGTCACGGAGGCAAAGCATCAATCGTGGTGCCGATGACGGCCATGTACCCGGTGGTCACCATTGGGTTGAGCGTGGGCATCCTGAAAGAACAGATAACGCCCACCACCGGGTTGGGCATCGTCTTTGCGCTGATTGCCGTCTTTTTGCTATCGCGCTAGCTATGCCCCTACTTTACCCCGAACCCCACTCCTGATCCCGATGTACGCGAATCCCATCGCCCTGCCTCTACGGCTGTCAGGAAATCGGATACGCTGCGGTTGAACACCTCAGGCTCCTCCAGGTTAACTGCATGGCCGGTCTGGGGCACCATCACAAGACCTGAACGAGGGATATTCCGCTTCATGAACAGCGCCGGCTCCAGACAGGGGTCGTCCTCGTCGCCAAGGATGATGAGGGTAGGCACTTGAAGGGCTTTCAGCTCTGCCTCTAGGGTGAGTACCGATGGTCGACGGGCCTGGTAGCCCCTGAGCGTCAGAGCTTTCCCCTGCGCGGAGTGATGCGAGAACAGCTCAGCGAACTGCGCCCAGCCTGAAGGGTCTTTTTGCTTGAACCGGATTCGGGTGGGGCCTTGGAGATAGTCGCCGAGACCTGCCATCCCACCAGCTTCCAGTTGTGCTGCGTACCCCTCTGACTGCTGCTTGAACTGGTTGGAGTCTGTGCTGCCTGTGCCAGCGCCTGCCAGGATGAGCGATTTTGCCATCTCAGGATGCCGCAGGCCGAAGAAGAGGGACATGTTGCCGCCCATGGACAGGCCTCCGATGTGCGCCTGCTTGATGCCCAGGTGCTGCAGGAGCAAGTAAAGGTCTTCCACAACCTGCTCTTGAGAGTAATCGTCTAGCTTCTCCGGCACGTCTGAGGGGGGATAGCCCCTGGCGTTGTAGGTGATGACGCGGTAACGCCGAGAGAAGTAACTTACCTGCGCCTTCCAACTCTCTGAATTCCCTGCGAGTTCATGGGCGAAGACCAAAGGGAATCCCTCACCGGTCTCTTCGTAGTGGATACCTACACCGTTCAAGTCTACCTTTGGCATAACTCAGCCTCCGATTTGTGTTGGGGTACGCGTTATCGCAGGGTCTCTCCTGGAAGATCCAAGACCTCTTCCGCAAGGGTTGAGAGGATGCGCAGACCAGACTCATGGTCTTTTGTGGCTTCCAAGTCGCCGGAATACCAGTCAAGCAGAACGTGTTCCGCGCCCATCGCTTCCAGCTCTGCAAGGTCATTCCGCATCTGCTTTATCGTACCCTGGCCGGGCAGTCGGTCATCGCCTGTAAAGGGTGTGTCCTGGATGTTCACGCGAATGCGAGGGCACAGTGCCGGGACGGGTAGGCCTTCCGCTTTTGCTAGCTCCCGTACCTTGGGTATCCCCTCTGATTCCATCCACTCTAGCGTGAAGCGGTTGGGATGCCAGGCGTCGCCGAGTCTGATGGCTCGTTTGATAGCTGCATCGCTTCTGCCGCCAATCCAAATGGGAGGGTGAGGCGATTGGGCGGGTTTCATCCCTGCAACATCGGCAAAGGATGTGTAAGGGCCTTCATAAGCGGCCATTTCACTCGTCCAGAGGGTCTTGATGGCTGCTAGGTAGTCGTTGGTTATGGCTCCGCGCTTGTGGAATGGGACGCCAAGGGCATCGAACTCAGTCTCTGAACCGCCAACGCCCACGCCGAAGATGAACCGCCCACCGCTGAGCTGGTCAAGGTTCGCTCCGAGTCGTGCGACTTCCAGGGGGCTTCTGTACGGCAGCACGATGACCGTGGTGCCGAGCTTGATGTGCGTTGTCTGTCCTGCCAACCATGACAGGGTAGCGAAGGGGTCGTAGAAGGGTTCCGGGTAGCTTTGTGCCACGGAGGGGGTGAGCGCTATGTGGTCACAGAGCATTATCGAATGGTAGCCCAACTCCTCAGATGTCGTGGCCCATCGCAACAGCGATGCTGGTGTGACTCCGGGGCCAAAGTTCAGGATGTTTACGCCGACCTGCATAGTGTTGTCCTTACGTAGTGCTCTTGGGGGAAACGTAGACTTGCGCGGATAGGTTGTCAAGGTATAGGGGTAAGGCATAATGCCAAAGCTCTAGACAAGGGTACACCGCCTCTGTAGAGTGCCCTCAGAATATAAGGGGAGGGATTCATGGCCTTCTACTCCAACCCACCCTGCGATGTGGGGGTACTTGAATCAGGGGAATTTGCCAAGGCGTGCACTCCCGCTACCGGCAAGTGGGTGCTTGCGGCAACCATCCTGGGCTCCAGTCTGGCGTTCATAGACGGGACAGCCGTGTCTGTTGCGCTGCCGGTGATGCAAAAGGACCTGGGTGCCAGTGTTACTCAGATGCCGTGGGTAGTGGAGGCGTATGCACTCTTGCTGGCGGCGTTGCTTCTTGTGGGAGGCGCCATGGGAGACAAGATTGGCCGTAAACGTGTGTTTGGCTTTGGCATTGCGCTGTTTGCGTTGGCGTCAGTCTGGGGCGGGTTAGCTCCCAGCGCAGGTCAGTTGATTATCGCAAGGGCATTGCAGGGCGTTGGCGGAGCTATGATGGTTCCAGTAAGTCTGGCAATCATTAGCGCATCCTTCTCTGACGATGACCGTGGTAGGGCGATTGGCACATGGTCGGGGTTCACGGCCATCACCCTGGTGATGGGTACTTGGCTCCTGGCTGGCTTGACCGTTTACATGGTCAAGGCCCCAAATGTGAAACGTACGGAGTCGACGACATGAACCAGCCTGAATCAGCTTCATACATCTTGGTGACTGACACCCGACACCTTGTGGAAGTGTGCCACACGCTGGCACAGGCAACCCGAGTAGCGTTGGATACAGAGGCCGACAGCATGCACCATTACCCTGAGAAGGTGTGCTTGGTACAGGTGGCGACTCCAGAGCAGGCCTACCTCATTGACCCGTTGGCTATCCGTGACCTTTCACCCCTGACTCCAATACTGGCTGACCAAGGTATCCAGAAGATACTGCACGGGGCGGACTATGACGTCAGGGGTATGAACCGAGACTGGGGTATGGTGTTCAATAACCTCTTTGACACTCATCTTGCAGCTCGCGTCTTGGGGCTGGAGCGCGTTGGCCTGGCAGGATTGCTCCTAGACGTCCTGGAGATTGATATACCAAAGGATAAACGTATCCAACGAGCGGACTGGTCTTTGCGACCCCTGAACGAGGAAGCATTGAGTTACGCCGTGGGAGATGTTATTCATCTTTTTGCGCTTCAGGCTGCCCTGGAGGAGAGGCTTCAGGCGTTAGGGCGGTCTACCTGGTCGGCTGAGGAGTGTGTGCGGCAGACAGAGGTGCGTTACACGCCGCCAGACCCCGTTGCTGTGGTGTTTGCCATGAAGGAGAGTCATGGGATGAACGGCAGGGCTCTGGCGGTGCTGAGTGCATTGCAGGAATTCAGAGAGGGGCAGGCAAGGCGATTGGACCGGCCTCCAGCCTATATCCTCTCAGCAGCGGTGATGGGCGCAATTGCCCTTGCCCCGGGGTTGCCGTTAGAGAAACAGCCTGAGCTTAGCCAGGGAACCCTGCGTCGCTTTGAACACGGTATTCTTGCGGCAGTGCGTAAGGGCATTGATGGGCCGCCATTGGAGATACCGGCACCACAGTTCCCGGCACGGGCAAGGCCGTCTACATCCCAAGTGAAACGACTGGCGAACTTGAAGCTGTGGCGTACGGCTGAGGCCAAGACTCTGGAGGTAGACGCTTCAATGGTCTGGCCTATGCGGAGCTTGGAGCGCCTCGCCAGGGAGCCAGGAACCCTGACAGACGAACAGTATTCATCAGAGGTCCGTGCTTGGCAGCGTGAGCAGTTCAGCGAATCGCTTCGTGAAGCGTTGGTGACCAACAAGCCCTCAGCTTAGAGTGCTGCTGCCCTAGGAATGAGTTCAGTACCCAGGTACTCGATGAAATCATCGTCGTCAAAGTCCAGGTGCTGGAACATAACCTCTTGCAGTCCCAACTCCGCTAGCGCACCAAGCCGGTCAATCACTTCGTCAGTGCTACCTACAATCATGCCCCGCTCCCGTGCCGCAGATATCAACTCCTTGGGGGTTACCGTAGGTTCCTTCCGTAAGAACCACCGGAGATGGTCTGCTGAATTTTCTTGATGTGGCCCCAGAATGCCGAAGGTCATCATGGATCGTTTGATGGTGGTCGGGTCTCTGCCGACCGCCTCGCAGTGCTCAGCAAGAATTTCTATCTTGTGGGCATACGGTTCCGGCAACATGCTGATGGCGTTCCACTCGTGAGCGTGCTGGGCTACCAACCGTAGCGTCTTTTTTTCGCCGCTGCCGCCAATGAGCAGGGTAGGCCGACCTTTAGGTGGCTTGGGAAGGCAGAGCGCCTCATCAAGGGAGTAGTAGCGACCATTGTATGTAGCGGGGCCAGGGCTCCATAGGCCTTGCATTACGTTGATGGCTTCTTCAAGTCGGTTCAGCCGCTCCCCTACCGGGGGGAAGTGGACACCATAGGCCTTGTGCTCAGCCTCGTTCCATCCCCCACCAAGTCCAAGCACGAACCGGCCATTGCTGAGTTGATCAATCTGCGCTGCCATGCGTCCGACGTTTACAGGTGGACGGAAGGTGACCGGGGTAACCAGGGGGCCGAATCTGATGCGGCTGGTCTGAAGCGATGCCATCACAAAGGAGAGGTAGGGTTCCAGGGACTCCTGCTGTTCTCCGATGAAGAAGTGGTCTGAACGGAATACCCCAGCCAGGCCTGCCGCCTCTGCCTTGCCTAGGATGTGGCTCCACTTATTCCACGTCAGTCCGTTTTGGCCTTCTACCATCAAGCTGATTTCCATGGTGCTCCTTGTCAGATTTTGTTGTAGCAGTGGTTATTTGAATCCACGTATCAGTGTCACCCCGCCTAGGAGCATGATGACGCCAACCCCTCTGAGGGCATCTACCCTGCGCACCTGTCCGGCAAAGGCACCGAAGTGGTCAAGGGCGATGCCCCCGGTCAACTGGCCGGTAATGATTGCACTGAGGAAGAGGCCCACACCGATGCGGGGCCCAAGAAACCCGGCGCCTACGAGAATGGGGATGGCCAGGAGCCCAGTCAGGGCGAAGTAGATGTCCAATCCTCGGATGACAAAGACTAAGCTCAGCGTTGCGAGGATGAGGGTAAGAATCAACGCCGGAGCCTTATCGAAGGGTGATGGCAGGGCAAGGTCGTTGTTGTTGAGTGTGCGGATGAGCATGATGGCTGCAACGCCCGCAACTGTGGCCAGTAGCGACGCCCATGTGGCCTCAACAGGCCCGCGAAGGCGCCCCATAGACGCCACCATAGATACTTGGACGGCGAATCCCATGCCAATGACGATAGATAGGATGAGGTAGAGCGATTGTCTCAATTCGGGCTTCCTTAGTTAATAATATTGTGGATATTGACATAACGATCATCTTTGAGCGTGTTGACCTCATGTCACGTGTCTATTGTGGACACGCTTAGTGTAGGTGTGGAGTAGCCCAATGTCACGGTTGGGAACCGATGTTGTGATACTGGCGTCAATTCAGCAGAGAACAAACGCAACGGAGGGGAATCATGTTGGCAAGACTACTAACGGCAGCGCTACCACAATCCAAGAGAACTGGAGAGACCAGAGCTGCATCTACTGACCCTCTGATTGAGGTTCTTGTCCGTGTTTCAGCGCGGCGGCTGGTTTGAACACAGGTGGCCGCGCTACCAAGATTAAGATGCTGGCCAAGAAAGCGGCAACGCCTACTATGGTGAACGCTTTATCGTAGCTTCCCGTAGTGTCGTACATCCATCCAGCGAATAGCGGG
>CAVOCU010000021.1:0-24389 GCA_963694315.1 Dehalococcoidia bacterium
GTCCCGATACATCGCCAATGCACCGCACCAGGGCAACGGTGGCCGCCATGTTCATGTCTCGCAGGAGTTCTGGCGATGGTCGTAGCACGATGGAAAAGGTGAGGTTGGTTCCCGGCGGCGATGCCCATGGTCGGTTGAACCGACCCCGCCCCGACGTCTGCGTATCAGCGACGATTAACGTGCCTTCAACGCAATCCGATTCCGCCATGCGTCTGGCAACGTCCATGGTGCTGCCCACCGATGAGTACGACCGCACACGGCAGCCCATAACAAGGGTGTTCAAGTCGCTCTTAATAGCGCGAGCTGTGAGGTCAGTGGTCATGGGGATGCAATAATTTGACGGCTACTTAATGTACGAATAAATGCAATCAAAGAAACTTGCCTCCAGCGACTTTAGCATGCCAGGTATCGACAGGAGTTGTCCAGCGGCTTCGACACCAATGCTCATATTCAAAGGGAATTCAATTTGTTTGGGTAAAACCATTGATTGGCGCCCGATTGCATTAAAGTGAACCACGTCGTTTCGAAAATTTATGGCGAATTCCCATAAGTAGTGGTCGTCAATCGCAGCCCCTGCTTCTCTCACTAGGTCCTTCAGATAAATTGTCCGCTCATTCTTTTCCTTTGTGTTCATCCAAACTGCCGGAGGTATGTCTGGTAATGTCTTACAAACCCGAATGAAGGTGTACTCCATCCGCGACATAGATGGGATAAATAGCATGTCTCTTAAGGCATACTTGCTGGTTTGCTGCCACTCCTTGACAGTCAACCCAACTGCCTCAGCTTCATATTCCATGAAGCCAATGGTATCGATTACCGTTGAATCGAAGTTATGTAACATGACCCAACACTGAGCCACCTCAGGTGGACACCCATTGGTCTTGGCAAGCACATCTCTATGGGCATTCACCTATTTCAACATGATTCCCACGTAATCTGTGACAACAGACATGGATTTCTCCTGCGAAAGGGAATGACCGTAACAATTGAGTCCAATAATATTAGGGGCCGGTGGGCCTATAAGCCGAGTTTTGTACCTGCCAGCCATCAGTTTACGCCCCTAAGGGCTTCATCCTAGTGAGCGGACACGCGGTGGCCATCCCTCTGGGACTCCCATTACTGGAAGCCTCGTGCAGCCAACCCGGGGACGAGTCGAGCACTCATAGCCCCCCTATTTGGCCTTGCTCCGGGTGGGGCTTACCCGCCGCTGCATCACTGCAAACGGCCGGGAGCTCTTACCTCCCGATTTCACCCTTACTCCGGCAAGCCGAAGCGGTTTGTTTCTGTGGCGCTTTCCGTCGGGTCACCCCGCCTGGACGTTATCCAGCACCCTGCCCGGTTGGAGCTCGGACTTTCCTCTCCCTCCCGACGAATCGGGAAAGAGCGGCCACCCGGCCCACCGGCCCCGCACACATTGTAGCAGCCAGGGTTGAACCCTGGCTTCCTATGCCTGACGGGTACCAAAGGAGGGTGATAAGAAAGCCTAGAGGGAACTCCCTCTGGCAAAGGGTGAGGGTCGCTACACGCAGCAACGCCATAGAGGCAAAAAAGAGAATATTAAACGTCGGTCACGGAAAGTTGTTCCAGTTAAGTGCCCTAGTTAGGTAACCGCAGGAATATAGGTCTAGGATGAATCCTGGTTACCCTGCGATGAAGAGGAATCGACCGCAACTACTGCATCGCATCGGCGTAGTAGCCGTGCGCAGCATCTGAAGCTCGCGGGACGGTATCGCGATAATGCAACCGCTGCACAAACCCCGATCAACCTGCGCAACAGCCGTGCCCTTGGATTTTTGCAGAACCCGATACGTCTTCAGATCGGAAGGAGCCACCGCAGCCTCAGCAGTCTGATACGCCAGAGCAATCGCCTTAGCGTGCTGCTCCAACTGTTCCTGCCGCTTTTGAAGCGTAGGAATCTCAGCCTCCCTGGCTGACTCAACAGAAGCCAACTCCGCATCAATGGTAGCAATAGCCTTCTGCCCAGCCTCCACCTGCTCCATCTTCGCCAGCAGTTTCCCCTCAAGATCGGACTGCTTCTCCTTGGTGAACTTGATCTCATGTTGGAGAGCAAGCAAATCCTTAGAGGCCACCGTGTTGCCGCTGTACAGCCGTTGATCCAGCTCCTTCAACCGAGCTGTCGTCGCCTGTACATCCACATCAAGCTCTGCCTGCGTCATCTGAAGCCTCGTAAAAGCCTGCTTGGCCCGCGCCGAGCGGTCACGCGACTTAGTAACACTCTCGTTGTGGTCAAGGCGTGACACAACCTCCGCCAAATCGGTCTTACTCTTCTGAAGGTCGCCCTCCATTTCCTGAAGCTCAAACAGCGCTTGGACCATATCCATTAGTGTCACCCACATACAAGGTTGGGGAAGATCAGAGTAGCCCAATTCTATGGACGCGCCCCAGGTGTGTCAACGAACCACAACAGCGTTGCCGCCAAGGGAGGAGAGCCGTACAATACTAGCTAACAACCAGCCCAATAACCGGGAGATGAAATGCAGCAGGCAGAGGGATTGAAGCAACAGTACGAAAACCTTGAGTGGGCAGGGCCTATAGAGGACGAATCAGTGGTGAAACCTGAGGGCCTGCTGACCTTCCCCTACGAGTATCCAAACTCAGACACAGAAGTCTCCATAGACACTGACGAGTTCACCGCCGTCTGCCCCTGGACGGGCCTGCCGGACTTCGGCACCCTGGTCATCACCTACGCCCCCGGGGATGTCTGCCTGGAACTGAAGTCGGTCAAATACTACCTCCTGGCGTATCGCAGCGTAGGCATCGTGCAGGAGCATGCCGCCAACCGCATCCTCAACGATCTTGTGGCCGCATGCAAGCCTCGCAGCATGACCCTGACGCTCGACTACAACACTCGAGGTGGCCTGCATACGGTCGTCACCTCGCATTACCCCGCCAGCTAGCGGCCCACCCACCCAGTAGGGAGAGAGTCAAACCAGAACAATACCCTTAGGTAACCGCAGGAATGTAGGTCCAAGGTTGCACCTTGGTTGGGTAACCACAGGAATGTGGGTCCTGGGTTGCACCCTGGTTGGGTACTGCAAGAGTGTAGCGCATCACTATTCCGGATTATTCCTTCAAATTACCATGGTTCATATCCAATCGTATCTGATATACTGGCTCCGACTCATGGGTGCGCGGCACTCTAGCCCCGCGTGAGCGCGTACGGAGTAAAGAACTATGGCATTGAAATTCCTGGCAGTGTCCATCACAATCCTTCTGTTGGCAATGGTTGCCTGCGGAGGTGAAGAAGCGGAACCAGAGGTAGTGGAGCCAACGCCCACGGTGGCGGTTCCCGCACCAACGGTAGCGCCTTCCCCTACGGCTACCCCAACGCCCAGACCCACCGCTACGCCTCAACCAACAGCTACCCCTGTACCCACGGCAACGGCAACGCCCATGCCCACGCCTATACCTACGCCTACGTTGCCCCAGGTGCTCAAGACATTGAATGAATCCATGGTGCAAATAACCACCAGTGGAGGCCAGGGCTCCGGCGTCATCGTTGACCAGTTGGGGTACGTCCTGACCGCCAACCACGTAGTGGGAGCCGATCCCACCGTCACCGTTATCCACCCGGACGGCACAGAGGAGAAGGCTGTAGTCCTTGGCCGTGACGAGGTTCGTGACTTGGCCATCGTCAGGATTAGCGGCGGCCCGCATCTTCGAGCGGTTACGATTGGCAACGTCGCTGACGTGGAGATTGGGGATCGGGTGATGGCCGTGGGGTATACGCTCTTCAATGAAGCCACCACCACCACCATCGGTTCCATATCCGGGATATTGCCCCGCGAGACAGAAAATTTCGCTTACCTCCAAACAGATAACACCTTCTATGCCGGGCAGAGCGGTGGCCCCGTGGTTACCGAAAAAGGCGTACTCATCGGCATCGTAAGCCGCTCCCCGTCATCGACCGCCGCCCTGGTCACCCTGGGTTGGGTCATAGCCATGGACGATGATACAAGGGCTCTCATCTCCCGCATGAAAACAGGCGAGGTCAACCTTGCCACCGGGCTACCAGGCCCCGGCCACAGCTACCGGAACCCTGCGCCGATAGACTACCCCGTACGAGTGCAGGGTAGGTACTTTGACGACAGCCCCATGGCCCATGACATCTCCCTGGTTGAGGTCCGTCGTGGAGCAGCCGCATGGGCGCTCATCCAGGAAGCGTCCCAGTCAAACCCCCCTGCTGAAGCGGGCACGGAGTACCTCCTGGCCCGGGTTCAGTTGGACTATGCGAGCGGCCCTGAAGGGCAGCTCGACTTTGTACAGCAATATGACTTCGGCCTGCTCTCTGAACTAAGGCATGCCTACGAAGTCCCCTCGTGGCTGACGCCGCCGGAGCCCTTCCTGTCAGCTCAACTTTACCCGGGAGCAACGATTACCGGGTGGACCGTCTGGCAGGTAGCCAAAGATGACCCCAGTCCCATGCTCATCTTTGGGCTGGACTCCTTATACCGGGGCAAGGCCTACTTCTCAACAGTACCCTAGGATACAGAACAAGCTACCTCGGTTTCTTAAGAACTACAAAAAGGCTGGCAAAGCTAGCCGAGGAATTTCAGGGGTAACAAGGGAACCCACTGAACAAGGAGATGGTCATGTTTGATTGGGCGTCAACCAAGGGGCTACTATCAATGGCCGGTTCAGCATTGATGATAATGATGGGCATCGGCATCGGCATTGGGTATATCCTCTTCCAGCCATCTGCCTCTGAAGCGTCTTCACGCCTGGAAAGCAACGTGGATCGCATAAGCCGCTTGGAGGCATCGATTGCAGAGAAAGACGCCCGTTTCAATGACCTCCTGAACGATGTTGCCGGGTATAAACAGGAAATCGCTCGTACCCAGGCCACAAACAAGGCCTTAACGGAGGAAATTGCACATCAACAGTCCACCGTTGATGCAGCAGAAATTGCAGAAAAATCAGCCCGTAACGACCTCGTCGCCAGTCATACACAGACCGCTTCTCTTGAAGAACAGTTGGCTGCCATGACCTCGCTACAAGCCAATCTGGCCAACCTTGAGAGCACCGTAGAGCCAATGGACAGTGATCGCCTCCTCCTGGTGGAGCTACGTAAGAGCATGCCTAACAACCTGGACGATGCGGTGACGTATTGGAAGAGCGTGAAGACACAGGCTGTTAAGTCAGACCCAAGCCTCGGCACAAAAGTGGACAGGGTTATTCGACTCCTCCCAACCTACTTTGATTGGATTGACGGGACGTACACAGACACCTGTGATTCCGTCCTGGCCTTCTTTGATAGCGGAGCCGTAGAGTTTGGCACTATGTCTGGGGATCTACAGAACGATATATTCTTGGTGATGATTAACCGCATGGACAGCGCCATAAACCTGGTTGGTAACTAAGCGGGCAAAGGGCATCAAGCCAGGGACACCACTTTAAACAGAGCGTAACAAGGAGCGGAGTATGAATCGGGGAATTGCAGCAGTCATGGCCGTATTGGCACTGACAATGCTGTTCATAGGCGGCACTGACTTAGTATTGGCTGACGGGGAGAATGACCCGGCCGTGGTTGTTGCGCCAAGCACAAACCCGGAAATTCCTGAGATTGCCTCGCCGTTCATCAGCTCCGTAGCAGCATCAGCTAACCCTGCTCCGTTCACCTATCTCACGCCCATCAGTGACCTCCTGTCCAGCTCCGTGGGGATGATGGCGCGTGGCCTGGACCCAAGACCGTCCTTGGGTATCACCAGCCAAACAAAACGCAGTAGTGCGCCACCTCCCGGATTGGCATGGGAAACCCTGCCAGAGGTCTTCATGGCACCCACAACGCCTACCAACGCCCCTGTTAGTCAGGGAGCAGGCCTCGTTCCCTTCAGGGATCCGGCTCCCGCATTCAGTCGCAACATCCTCATCCCGCGCGATTTCTCCAACGCGCCGTTACAGACGGAACCCAGCATTGCCGTAAATCCCGACGACCCCGATCACCTAGTCATGGGCTCTATCGATTACAACTTCCCAAACGTCACCACCTATGTCTCCATAGACGGAGGCGTGACCTGGGAGGGCCCATCTCGACCGGCCTACCTCGCAGAGGACCTCGGCTCCGGCGGTGACGCCGTGGTGGCGTTCGACCGTGATGGTAACGTCTACGTCATCTTCATTTCTATCGGCGTTGAAGAATTCACCATTGGGCCTGCAGCCGATCAGGCTGTTGTGTCCAGCATTGGCATCGCCAAGTCTGAGGACGGCGGACTCACCTGGAACGAGCCCGTCTCAGTTTTCCGTAGTGATATCAATAAGAATCTGACGCCCGGCTTTGGTGGACAGTTGCAAGGTGACATTGCCATCGGATTCCTGGACAAGCCGTGGATAGACATCGGGCCAAGCAAAGACGACCCCAGCAAAGACGCTATTTACGTGACCATGACGGAGTTCACGTCACGGTTCCCTATCATTTTTCCCTTTGGCGGCACCTTCCCGTTCTTCGGCGTTCCCGTCTTGGAAACGGCCATCAAAGTCGTTAGCTCTACAGACGGCGGCCAGACCTGGAGCGATGCTACAACGGTTGGCCCGGTGGTGCGCAGGATATTTGCCAGCGGTGGGGCATCTGAGGAAGAGACAGCGGAACTGCAAGAAGAGCCCAGCGGAGCAATCGGCACCCAGCGCGTCCTACAAGGTTCCCAGCCAGCGGTGGGGGAGGACGGCTCGGTCTACGTGACCTGGCTCGACTCCACCGACGACGATTCGATGGAGGGCCTCGCTGAGAACTACATCGCCCGTTCTGACGATGGAGGTAAGACCTTCGGCGATCCTGTCAGAACCTCCGTGTTCAATGAGCCCGGCTTCCTCCCCCGGAACGGGTTTTTCCGCTACTGGGGTTCAGCCTTCCCGCAGATAGCCGTGGGGCCCAACGACGAGGTGTACGTTGTGTACACAGCCAAGCCCCCGGATGACCCCACAGATGATGGTGACATCTACTTCGTCCGTTCCCTGGACAGAGGAGAGACCTGGGACCGTCCGGTAACCCTTAATGGGGATGACACGGATCACCTCCAGTTTTTCTCCAGCATCGCAACGTCGCCCAACGGGAATCTCCACGTCATGTGGGGCGACTTCCGCGATGATCGTGCCCAGACGCGCTACCAGATTTACTACACAACCTCTGAAGATGAGGGTGATACCTGGGGCTTCAAGGACGAGGCCTTGGGCATAGACACTCGAGACACCAGGGTCTCGGACTTCCACTCCAACCCCAACAAGGGGTTCCCTGGAGGGCAGTTCATTGGGGATTATTTCTCCATAGATGCTTCAGATGAGGACGTTTACCTCACATGGGCGGACACCCGACTTGGCGAGTACGGCCCCGTGAACCAGAAGATTGGGTTCACCAGGCGTGCACCAATCCAGGCGCCAGAAGTGTTCCTGAGCCCGCCCGCAGGCCCCGGTGGACAGCCAGTGACGCTGCAAGGGTTCAACTTCCAGCCAGATATCAACGTCCTTATCCGCGTAAGCGGTGTGGCCGTTGCCACGGAGCGTACCAACGAGCTTGGACGGTTCACCAGCAAGGTCTTTGTCCCCATCTCCGGCCAGGGGGCCCACGCTGTTGACGTGTTCGACGACTCCGGGAACTCCGCAACATCGTCGTTTTTCATGGAGTTCGGCTTTGATAACGTCCAGCAAACCCAGGAGTTGCTTGCGGAGCGCATCCAGGGCCTTGAATCACGGATTGATGGCATCAGCGGAGAATTCAATGATGTGCTCCAAGCCCAGATAGACGCCCTCAAAGCAGGACTTGTGCCGCCAGAGGCTCCGCAAGTTCCCGCACCCATCATTGAAGATACTCAAGCCCCTTGGTGGCTTCTGATTGCAGGTGTAGCGGGCACGGCTGCTGTCGTGGCAATACTCACCTACTTCATCGCCAGGCCAAGGCCGCCGGAACAATGGGCGAAGGTATCGTAGTCGTCTGAATACTTGATAAGCCCTCCTCCTGCATGAGGAGGGCGGCCAGGGACTATGGGTGCAGGGTGAAACCTGCGGGTCAAGGGAATCGTCCTTGGGCAACCACAGGAATATAGGTGCAGGACAAGTCCTGCAGGAGAGCATAATGCAGGTACGTCGTAGTAGGTCGTGGATTGCCATCGGTATCGTTCTGCTTCTAACCGTGGCTCTTGGCGTCACCTCGGCCATTGCTGCGGAGCCGGAGCAATCCCAAACGGGCCCGGCCGTGGACAAGGTCTTCTTCAAAGCGTTTCACGTAGACCGCGCGCCCCTGGACTTGGCCCAGGGCAACATGGACCTCTACCTCTTCGGTCTGAAGACAGCGGCGGCAACGGAGCTTCGCAACTCTGACGACCTCCAAATCTTCGAGGCCCCTGCAACTACCCTGTCCATCATATTGAACCCAGCACCCGCACCGGAGGGGCAGCTGAACCCCTTCTCCATCCGCGATGTCCGCTGGGCCATGCAGTTCCTCATCAATCGCGATTTCGTTGCAGGCGAGATTTACCGTGGCATGGCAGATCCAATGGTCACCCACATCAGCCCGTCAGACTTCGACCAGCTAACAGTGTTTGACCTCATCCGAGAGCTCAACATCCGGTACGCCCCTGAGTTCGCTTACAGCCTTATCAAAACTGCAATGGAAGGCGCAGGTGCGGAGTTGGTGGACGACATCTGGAACTACAATAACCGTCCCATCCGCCTAAAGTTCATCGTCCGCATTGAAGACGAGCGAAGAGAGATTGGAGACCTTGTCCGCGCAGAGTTGCGTGAGGCTGGTTTCCAAGTTGACCCTGTGTACCAAAACTTTGCCCCAGCTATCCTCACCGTATACTCCTCCAACCCTCAGACCTTTGGGTGGCATCTATACACAGAAGGATGGGGCCGTTCAGCCCCTGACCGCTACGATTTTTCATCCATCAACCAGTTCGCCGCACCCTGGACGGGCAGCATGCCCGGCTGGCGCGAGGCAGGCTTTTGGCAGTACGAGAATCAGGAGCTTGATGAGGTTGGCAAACGCATCTTCACCGGACAGTTCCGTAACCTGGAAGAGCGCAACGAACTCTATCGCCGGGCCACACAGATAGCGTTAGAGGACTCCGTACGTCTCTGGGTGGCCACCGTGGAGAACAGCTTCGCCGCAGACCGTAACCTGGTCGGCGTCACAGAAGACTTGGTAGCAGGCCCCAAGTCCCCCTGGACACTGAGAGAGGCCTCAACCCCTGGAAAGAACGAGCTGACCGTAGGAAATCTCTGGGTCTGGACTGAACGCACCACATGGAACCCCATCGGCGGGTTGACGGATGTCTACAGCAATGACATCTGGAAAAATCTGAACGATCCGCCTCTGTGGAACCACCCGTTCTCTGGCGTCCCGGAGCCAATGCGTGCTACGTTTGAAGTGGACACCGCCGGCCCCACTGACAAGATGTCTGTTCCCTCCGATGCGTTCCTGCTTAACCCTGAAACAGACTCATGGAAGACCATTGGGGTCGGCACACAGGCCACCAGCAAAGTGACCTATGACTACTCCAAGTACTTCTCAGCTCAGTGGCACCACGGCATGCCCATCACCATGGCAGATGTGATGTACTCCATCTACCAGAACTTTGACATTGCCTATGACATAGAGAAGTCCAAGGTGGAGCGCGCACTAGCCGTGACAGCCCGTCCGTTCTTGGATACCTTCAAAGGCTTCCGTACCCTGGACGACAACCGCCTAGAGGTCTATGTCGACTTCTGGCACTTCGAGGAGAACTACATCGCGTCCTATGCCAGCCCCTCAAGCGTGTCCATGCCCTGGGAGGTGTTGGCAGCTATGGACGACCTGGTGTTCAACCAGCGTCGAGCAGCCTACAGCGATACCGCTTCCGGTCGGTTCGATGTGCCGTGGCTCAGCCTAGTGATGGATCGCGACTCCCGTCTCGTGCGCACGGCCTTGATGGATTTCATCAAGAACAGCAGCGTGCCTCAGGGCGTCTTTGACGTCGATGGGACATCGCTGGTCACTCAGAGCGAGGCAACAGAGCGCTATCAGTCAGTCATCGATTGGTTCAGTGAGTACGGCCTTATGGTCATCAGCAACGGCCCCTTCATGTTGACGCGGTACGATCCTCCGGCACAGTTTGCCGAGCTTACGGCTAACCGCCACCCGGATTACCCCTTCTCCGCCGGTGATTGGAGCTTTGGTTCCGCGGAGTTGGTAAAATTAGCGGAGATACCCACCCAGCCGTTGCGGATAGGCGCGGAGAACGAGCTTTCCATCCGACTTGAAGGCCCGGGTTCCCTGGGGCTGCAATATACCCTCTTTGACCCTGCGGAGACCAAGGTTCTGGCATCAGGCTTGGCCGAATCTGATGGCTCCGGCTCTGGAGGGTTCACCATCAAGCTGGACAGCACGGTGGGCAACGCCCTTCAACCGGGGTTGTATCAACTCTTCCTCGGCGCGTTCAGCGATGCCGTCTCCACTCTGACCCAGCGTCGCGTCGACCTTGAAGTCACCATAGACGGCCCCGTGCCGTTGGTTGAACCTACTGCCGTACAGCAAGCGCAACCAACTACGGCACCGGCGCAGCAACCGACCGAGGACAGCGGCGGCGGGTGTGGTCGCGGTAACAACATTGAGTTGGCATACCCGCTTGGCGCGCTGGCCCTCCTGGGACTGGTGTTCCGCAGGCGTCGATACTAAAGGTATTTAAGACTGGTCAAGCGGGCCTTGGACACCATTGCGGCTCATAGCTGTACGGGCTTCAAGTCGCTTAAGGAGACATCTTGGCTCTAGTGCGCACCCTTGGCCTCCGCGCCGCCACGCTGCTGGGCGTTCTGCTCACGGTGTTGGTGCTGCTAGTGGTCACCCTGGGTGCATCCGGCTTCTCTGACCGCATCCTCACCGCTGTCATCAACGAGGAGATTCGCGGCCTCCGCACGTCTCAAGCCACCCAGAGCCGTGACCCAGATGCACTGGAAGCGGCGCTGGAAGTCCGACGTGCAGAGCTTGTAGTGTTCTATGAGATTGATAGAGCGTGGTGGCAACGGATGCCGGACACCGTATTCCGCGTCATCACCCTGGACCTTGGCGAGGCGCGTACGCTCAGAAGCTCAAAGGGAAGCCGAAAGGTATCTGACATCGTGTTGGAGCGACTCCCAAACACCGCCATACTCCTCACTACCAGCCTCATCATCACCGCCGTCATAGGCATGGCCGTGGGCGTGAAGATGGCAACTCGTGTAGGCAGCAAGCTGGATCGAATGGTGTCCTTCGGCGCAGCCGTCTCCTTTGCCCTCCCAGCGTGGTGGACGGGCATCCTGCTGATACTGCTCCTATCGTTCCAGTTCAACGTACTACCCAGCGGGGGTATGTACAGCACCCCGCCGCCTGAAGCGGGCATTGCAAGGTTTTTCGACCTTCTTAAGCACGCCATCCTGCCCATCATCACCTTGGTGCTGGTGAGCGTTGGCCCGTACCTCTACTCCGTGCGTACCATGACCCTGAACGTGGCCCAAGAAGACCATGTACTGGTCGCCAGGGCCAAAGGGCTGCCAGAAAGCGCGGTAATGCGACAGCACATGCTGCGCGTAGCTGCGCCACCCATCATCACCGGACTCATCCTGAGCCTCGTCAGCTCCCTCAGCGGGTCAATTCTGGTGGAGACGGTGTTCAACTGGAACGGCATGGGTCGACTCTACTTCGAGGCTGTGGCCGGAACCCCGGACGAGGGCCTCATCGTAGCGTTGACCTTCATCTTCACCCTGATGTACGTGGTGGCCAGGTTCGTGCTAGAAATCCTCTACCTCCTACTCGACCCAAGGGTCAGGTACGCATGAAACGCATATTGCTGGGTTTACGGGTGCCCAGAGGGACAAGCCTTCTGGCAAGGGGCTCCGGGGGATGTGCCCGCCTCGCTATGGGAGTCAAGACGGCTCGCCTCTCTGGCAAGGGGCCCCGGGGGATGTGCCCACGGCTTAAAGGTGCCCTGGCATGAACATCAATCTCAGAGATGCCTTTGGTGTGCTTATCAGCAGCCACACAGGCAAAGCGGGGCTCATCCTGCTGACCTTCCTGGTGGGCGTTTCCATATGGGTGCTGGCTACATACCCACTAGATTTCGGCACCAAAGAATGGAGCAACCCCAGCGTCTGGGCTGACAACCCCAAGGCCGTGCCTCCCAGGTGGGTGAACCTGCTCCCGGGCGTTGACCGCGTCACCCACAGCGTGTTGGAGTCGGACACCCCGGATAACGTTCGCACTGTCGGTCAGGTGAAGGCGGAGACCTACCGCATACCCGTCTCGCACGACTTCAATGACTTCCCCACGTTCCTCTCCTTCACCCTGGAGGACGTTGTATTCCAGGGAAGGCCACCGTTAATCACACTGTCGTTAGACCGGCCAGACGGCACCACGGTGAAGCTCCTACAACATGTACCCTCTGGCGCGCGAGCGGACGAGCTTGCTCCCATCACGCGCTACAAAGAGAGTCCCTTCCGAGTGCTGTTGAGCGCTGACACCACCGTGCGGTCCGCCCTTGCAGACTTCCTCAACAGCCAGTACGGCACGTCCTACGATGAGCGCGATTTACGAGGTCTGGGAGATCAGGCGGCGTTCGGCATACCAATCCCCGGCGATGAAGCGGCCTTTACATCGTTACGTGGCGACTACGAGTTCGTGGTGGATGTCACCTTCGCCAGCACGGAGGACAGCCTGGGGAGCGTCAAAATCGTGGTTGGCGGCGATGTCTTTGGCGGCATGGGCACAGACTCTCAGGGGCGAGACTTGGCCGTGGGGCTGCTCTTTGGGTTCCCCGTGGCGCTGTTCATCGGACTGCTAGCGTCTACCCTGACCACGGCCATCGGCACATCGTTGGGCATCGTTAGCGGCTACATGGGCGGCTGGGTGGACACCGCCATCCAACGGTTGTCAGACGTGGTGGCAAACGTACCCCTACTGCCCATCCTCATCTTTATGGTCATTGTCCTGGGGTCAAACCTCTTCCTTATTATCCTTGTGCTTGTCGCATTCAGCTGGCCCGGCCTCACCATCCTCATCCGCAGCATGGTGCTCCAACTTCGCACGGGCCAGCTTGTGGAGGCCACCAAAGCCCTCGGGGCGTCCAAGAAGCGCATCATGATTCGGCACATCTTCCCCCAGACTGCGCCCTTCGTCTTTGCCCAGATGATCTTCTTCACCCCCGCAGCCATCCTGGCAGAGGCTGGACTGAGCTTCCTTGGCTTGGGCGATCCGTCCATACCAACGTGGGGCCAGATATTGGAACAGGGCTTCCGAACAGGGGCGGTCTATGTAGGCTACTGGTGGTGGGTACTGCCGCCGGGGTTGCTCATCGTGCTGACAGCCATGGCTTTTGTGCTCATCGCCCTCGCCATAGAACCAGTCCTCAACCCCAGACTTCGCTCCATGCGCTGATTCCCTCTCGCCACAGCGACACCTGGAGTGAGGTCTTTAGTCCCCTCGCCTCAGCGACACACAACTTTGGTGCTATACTAAAGACATGCTTTTTGAAGTGACTGACGCAGCCTTGGCAGCCCTCCTGCAAGGCCGCAGAGATGAAGACCACCCATCAGACAAGGTCATGAGGGTCATTTGGGACGAGGAAGAGTTGTCCTTTGAGTTGGATGTGCCAGACATGATGGACATGGTCTACAAGTGGGAGGGTGAGCCCGTGTTGCTGGTAGACCCGGAGATGAACCGCGATTTCGGCGACATGATGCTCGATGTTGTCACCCAGGACGACACCTTTAACTTCTTCATAACGGAAGCAGCCCTCCTCGACTAAAACTGCGCCCCCTCGCCGCAGGGCATATGCCGGGGACTGGCCTGTGGGCCAGACGGCCTTTAGTCTCCTGCCAGAGGCAATACGGCTTTAGTCCCCTCTCCGCAGCGACACACGGCTATGCCCTTGTAAACACCACCACCGGGATTGTCCTCGGCGCCTTCTGTTCGTACTCACCAAATATCGGGAAAGCAGCCACCTGTCGAGCGAACAGTGCGTCACGCTCCTTGCCGGTAGCAAGTGCAGCCTTCGCCTGGAACTTCTCCGCACCAACCTCCAGCGTCACCGTCGGGTTCGCAACAACATTGTGGTACCAGTCCGGGTTGGTTGGGCCACCGCCCTTGGACGCAAATACCACACATCGGTCGCCGTCCTCCAAATACATCAGTGGCGTGGTGCGTTGTTTTCCCGACTTCGCGCCAGTCATCGTCAGCAGCAGTATCGGCCGACCCTCAAACCTGCCAGTCGGCTTACCAGCGTTGCTCCTGAAATCCTCAATCACCCCAACGTTGTAGTCGTAATTTTTTGCCATGTTGATCTCCTTGCCTGGTTCTCGCAGTGCATCTCGCGCCATTATGGCACACAAAACACCCCCTTTCCGAAAGGGCGGGGAAATAGTGTGGCGTTATGAAATATTGCCATAATCGCAAAAACGCATTTCCATCACCATGTGGCTGTTTAGCCCCCTAACAAAGGGTAAATGGCACTGTTGCAGCTTCGTTCCGTAAGCCATACTCCTGCAAATCGAGTCGATAGTTATGCAAAAAGCGCAACGTAGAGGAACGAACGAAGAGTTCGCAGAGGAGGAAGCTATGCTGAGCATGGAAGAAAACGAACTGTTAACAAGAGTAGGCTCCGGCACGCCTATGGGTGACATGATGCGGGAGTACTGGATGCCCGCCATGATGATTGCCGAGTTGCAAACCGTAGACGGCCAGCCGGTGCGACTGAAGTTCCTCGGTGAGGAACTGATCGCATTCCGTGGCACAGACGGCAAAGTTGGAGTCATTGGTAACTCCTGCCCCCATCGCGGCGCATCAATGTTCTTCGCACGTAACGAAGAGTGCGGCCTGCGCTGCGTCTACCATGGCTGGAAATTTGACGCCGATGGCAATTGCACAGACATGCCTTCAGAGCCCCCCGAGAGCCGCTTCATCGACAAGGTGAAGGCGACTGCCTACAAAACCATTGAGCGTAGTGGCCTGATTTGGGTGTACATGGGCAAACGCACAGAGCCACCGGAACTACCCTCGCTCATAGCCAACATGCAGCCTGAAGGCGAGTACACCATTAGTGGCTACTACTCAGAGTGCAACAGGATGCAGTCCCTGGAGGGTGACTATGCCACCATCCACGTGAGCTTCCTCCACGCTGGCGCTCGTAGGCCTGAAGAGATTCCAGACCTGGACATCTCCTTTGAGCGTTATGCGCTGAAGACCCGTTGGGCGCGACACCATGTCACGGACACGGAGTTCGGCTGCACCTCCGGTAACAACCGCCCTGCAGAGGATGACACCACCTACTGGCGTATTGCCCAATTCCTCTTCCCCTTCTACGCAAAGGTCCCTGGTAGCTTCAGAGAGAAGGGGTTCATTGCCGTTGTGCCAATGGACGACGAGAACTGCATGCGATGGCACGTTAGCTGCCGAAACCCCACATTGCCTCGTCCTCCTGGATTCGGTGGACCGCCAATCGTCAACAGCATGCCCACATCCTTCCACCTGGACGCCACGCGCAACGGCACCGCCTGGTTTGATCGGTTCCCCATCGCAGGCAACCGTGGGAACGACTACCTCATCGACCGCGATGCTCAGAAGGCCTTCGTAGGCGGCCTTGGGTTCAGCGGCATGCCCGGTCGCGGCCAGGATAACGGCATGACAGAGACCATGGGCGTCATCTACAAGCGTGACCAGGAGCATCTGGATGTGACCGATGCCGGCATCATTCGCATGCGTCGATTGCTGGCGAGAGCCGCCACAGCCCTCCGAGAGGACGGAACGACCCCTCCAGGCGTAGACAAGCCCGATCTCTACAAAGTGCGCTCAGTTTCAACCTTGGTGCCCAACGGCATCAACGGAATTGAAGCAACCCAGGACCTGCAATGGGCGGAATTGGCTGAGGAACAGCAGCCCGCAGGCTAGCAAAGAATGAACATGCCGTCTCGGTCTCCGTTGGTCAGCACGACTGAGGTGGGCCCGGGCCTGAGCATCAGTAAAGCCAAGGAGAAAGCAAAATGGCAGCAGAAGCAACCAAGATAGAAGTCATTGCTGGCCCCAACGGTAACGCGGAAATCGTTGGACTGTACGAGGCGAACCAGCCGCTTCAATACAATATCAACTTCAAGGGCAAAACATCAGAGGTCTACACGACCCTGGGAGAAGCCTACCTGGAAGCGGGTAAGAAGGCCGGCGTCAAGACCTAGCGGCCTAAAGCCGCCTTGTGCCGCCACGTACCCCGAACCCTGGCCTTACGCGTATAAAGAAGCCCCTGAGCGATGCTCAGGGGCTTTCTTGTTCTTTGCACAAAATACCCTTCCCTTGGGTAACCGCCAGGAACAAAGGCTCAGCCCTGCCCTTGCTAGGTCAGCTTACGCACCGAGCGGTTGAAGGCGATGTTCAGGAGCCCAAACGCCAGCACCACCACGCCTAGCGACCCCATCGTCACCTGCGCACCAAACGTCCCCGCCAGCCCAGCCACCGGAAGGATGACTGCCGGGGCTAGCCCACCTTGCATGTTGTACAACGCCATCACCCTGCCACGCATCTCCGGCGCAGAGTACGCCTGTAGCACCGCCAGGTTGACCGCCAATCGCCCGGAGTTCGAGAACCCCAGCGGGATGCCCAAGAGGAGCGACAGCGCATACACTTTGGATATGGAGAAGAGGATGATTGCGCCCCCCAACATCACAGTCAGCATCAGCAATAGCCGACCCTTATGGCGATAGTCGCCAAGGCTCGCCGACGATATTGCCGCGGCGAACGCACCCACGCCAATGAGGCTGGATAGGACGCCAAGCCCCTCCGGCCCCACATTCAGCACGTCCTCTGTGAACAGCGGCAGGAGCTGTTGGATTGGCATCCCGAATATCGTGGCGATGAGGCCCAGGAAGATGAGGTTGGCCACCAACGGCTCCCGTTTAATGTAAGCAAACCCCTGTCCAATGTCCTGTAGCACAGACTGACCCGCAACCGTCCCCGTTGGGCGTATCGCCGGGACTCGGAACATGAGCAGCAGCGCAAACCCGTACATGATGCCAATGAACGCGTACCCTGCACCGATTCCCTGGAAGGCGATGATGAAGCCTCCGATCGCAGGCGCAACTATCCGACTGAAGTTCAACGTGCTGGTGTTCAGTGAGACGGCGTTCAGGATGTGCTCTCTGTCCACAAGGTCTGCAATGATTGCCCGCCGAGTTGGAGTGATGAAGGCCATGACCATCCCTTGAGGCACAGCTGCCACCAGCACATGCCACCAGACGATGGTTCCAGCCCAGATATCAATGGCGATGATGGTATTGATGACCACCTGGCTGGCTATACAGACCAGCAGGATGCGTTGCTTGGGGAACCTATCGGCCAACGCCCCCGCCAACGGCGATAGCAGTAGCAGCGGCAGCGTCGTTGCTGCAATGGTGTAGCCAAGGAGCAGCGGCGACCCCGTAAGGCGATACACAAACCAAGGCCGGGCTATCTGCGTCATCATGTCCCCGCCAAAGAGCAGGATCATGGACATCCAGAACAGCCGGTACTGCGGAATGGACAGCGACGAGAGGGTGGTGTTCAGCCGGGTGCGGAGTGCCGATGGCACCTTTGCTGGAGGCTCGCTCGAAGGCGTTTCATCAGACGTGGGTTGGTGTTGTTCAGGCATAGTGAAATGGTATCACACGGGGGGGATTATGCCCTGTTACTGCTCCGCGTCCTCCTCGCCGCAGCGACATATTCCCGGCTTTAGTCTCCGCCGGAGGCATCATGGCCTTTAGTCTCCTCGCCGCAGCGACACGTGATAAGGTATCAGATATGGCCTTCTTAGAAGTGATAGACCTCAAGCTCTCATACCGCACGGATCGCGGCCTCGTTCGAGCCGTCGATGGCACATCCTTCACCCTAGAGGCCGGGCAGGCGTTGGGCATCGTCGGAGAATCCGGCAGCGGCAAAAGCAGCCTCGCCCTCGCCCTCATGCGTCTGCTCCCTCGCAACGCAGAACAGCTAGAAGGCAGCGTCGTCCTGGACGGTGAGGACGTCCTGTACATCTCAGAAGATCAGTTCCGTAGAAGGCTGCGCGGCACCGTCATCTCCATGGGCTTCCAGGGGGCCATGAACTCCCTCAATCCCGTCATGCGCGTGGGTCACCAGATAGCTGAACCGTTGCTGGTGGTCAAAGGCGTCAAGAAGCAAGACGCCTACGTTAAAGTCAGGGAAATGCTGGAGCTAGTGGGCCTCACAGAGGACATCTTCAGTCGCTACCCCCATGAACTCAGCGGCGGCATGAAGCAGAGAGTGGTCATCGCCATGGCCCTAGTACAGAAGCCCAAACTCGTCATCCTAGACGAGCCCACCTCCGCCCTGGATGTCAGCGTGCAAGCCCAAATCATGAACCTGCTTAAACGATTGAAGCGAGAGCTTGGTCTGTCCCTCATCTTCATTACCCACGATATCGCCCTCGCCAGCGATGTGTGCGACCACGTGGCAGTCATCTACGGCGGCAAGATTGTGGAGATTGGCGATATTGAGGGCGTCCTGCTCAGACCATCCCACCCCTACACAGAGAAGCTCCTAGCAAGCATGCCCAAGCTCCACGCCGAGGTGAGGCCTGAGTTCATCCCCGGTGCGCCGCCGGACCTCGTCGAGCCATCCCAGGGGTGTCGCTTCAACCCACGATGCCCCGTAGCAACCGATATCTGCTTCACGGACGACCCTCCCCCCTTCACCGTGGAGGACGGCCATCTCGCTCGATGCTGGCTCCGGGAGGGCTAGGCCCTCCACCCAAGTAACCTGGCGGTGTAAGAACGCCTTCGTTCGTCCTGAGCTTGTCGAAGGGCAGGAGTCGGGTCTTTAGTCCCCTCGCCGCAGCGACACAAGGGTGCAGGGTTAAACCCTGCTGGTTAAAGTGTCAGGATCGTCTCAATACGAAAGCCAGGAAGCCTATCTCTACCACCCAGACCCGCAAGCTCCGCCAGCAGCGCCATACCTACAATCTCCGCGCCCGTTCCTTGAACCAGCTTCACCGTCGCCTCTAGCGTTCCGCCCGTCGCCAAGATGTCATCCACAATGAGCACACGGTTCCCCGCCTCTAGGCCATCCTGGTGAATCTCAATAGTGTCAGAGCCATACTCCAGCAAGTACTCCACCTCCAGCGTATTAAAAGGCAGCTTCCCCAGCTTCCGCACCGGCACAAAGCCAGCATTCAGCCGAAGGGCCAGCGGCGCACCCAAGATGTACCCCCTAGCCTCCACAGCAACCACCGCATCAATGCGTTCATTGGCAAAGGGAGCCGCCATCGCGTCAACAGCCTCCGCAAACCCGATGCTGTCCTTCAGTAGCGGCGTAATGTCCTTGTACATGATTCCTGGTTGGGGGAAGTCCGGAATGTCTCGAATCAAGCTATAGAGATCCATGTGTACTCCTGTTTTCTTGTCGTCTTTAGTTTCAGCATACCTAGAATGCTACTAGGGTTGCTGGGCGTCTGTCTTTCCGATTTCAGTCCCGGCGTCTCCGGCTTCAGTCCCCGCATACAAATGACAGGCAACCAGCCTACCTGGTCGCACCTCCACCAGCATCGGGTCTACAACGTCGCACTGGCCTGCCATGAACTCCGGGCATCGAGGGTGGAAGCGACAGCCATCAGGGACGTTGGCAGGACTTGGCGTCTCGCCAGGGACGGCTGGCCTATCGTGCAATCGGTTAGCAGGGTCTGCCTCAGGCACTGCTGCAATGAGGGCCTTGGTGTACGGATGCAGCGGGTCGTCCAACACCTCGCCCGGTATCCCCTGCTCCACCACTCGACCCAAGTACATGACTGCAATGCGGTCAGAGAAGTACCGCGCAGTAGCAATGTCATGGGTGATGTACAGGAACGCGATCCCTAGCCGCTCCTGCAAGTCCCGCATCAGGTAGAGAATTTCTGTGCGACTGGACGCGTCAATCATGGAGACGGGCTCATCGGCAAGAATGTACTCGGGCTGCAGAATCAACGCACGGGCGATGCCAACACGCTGTCGCTGCCCGCCAGAGAGCATGTGCGGATACTTCTGTGCAATCTCACCTGCCGGGGGAAGGCGCACCTCTTCCAATGCCTGATGCACCCTGTCCGCCCGGTCTCCTATGTTATGTATCTGCAGGGGCTCTTCAAGAATCTGCTGAATGTCCATGAAGGGGTCAATGCTGGAATACGGGTCCTGGAATACGGCCTGCGCTCTACGGCGGAACCAGTGGAGTTTGCCCTCGCGGACGCTGGTGATGTCTTGGCCGTCAAAGGAGAGACTACCTTCCGTGATAGGTGCAAGCCGCAGCGATGCCCGACCCAACGTAGTTTTGCCACTACCGGACTCTCCTACAACGGAGACAGTCTCGCCAGCGGCCAGCGATAAAGAGACACCATCAACGGCGCGCACGGTCTGCGTACTGAAGAGCATCTTGCGTACAGCAAAATGCACCTTCACTTTATCTAGGATCACCAGTGACGCCATGAACCCCTCAAACACGCTGAATCATTAGCTGACTGCACCGCACCTCATTGTACGCGAGGCAAGCAAAGGCTGTGCAGTAGCGCCAACTCCGGTAACGCACGGGCTGTGGAGAGCCGAGTATTGTTAGTGATACAATGTACTCACTTCAGCGGAGGGTGTTCATGTCGACTAGACAGCTATGGGGTTCAATAGGCACTGCAGCACTTGTGCTATTTGTTGCCGGGTACCTTGTTGGATTTACCGTCTATCAGCCAGACGTCTCGTCGCTGGAGGCAAAGACAGAAGTGCAAGGTGAAGAGCTAGCCAGCTTACAAAGCCGCCTCTCTGACCGTGATACCCAGCTTGCAACGCTAATAACCGAACTCGGCGATGTGAAGGCCGTCCGCGTTGGACTAGAAGCTTCCCTTGAAGCATCACAGTCATTCCTCACTGAAGCACGAGCATCTTCCACGAGCGCTACCACTGACCTCCAAGAAGCGAGAACCAGCCTAGCCAACCTAGAATCAACATTGACCCAGACCCAAGGCAATCAGGCTGACCTAGCAGAGCAACTGAGCGATCTTCTAAGCACGCAGGAAAACCTTGACCTTGCCATCTCCATCCAATCAGAGTTACAAGAACTCCTCAACGATGAACTAGGCCCAAACCACGGTGATGCACTGCTCCTGATTCAGGAAGGAGTGCGGGCTGTTAGCAACACCAATTTTGGTGAGGCGGCGACCTTCTTCGATGAGTCCAGCAAGGCGTTTTCCCTTGCCAAGGGTAACGCTGAAGTAGTTTCTACCAAGAGCGTGAACCTCATAACCCTTGTTCCTGCAAGCTTGAACAAGAACTTTGATACCAGCTATCGGCAATCAAAATCCACAGCCTTAGCGTTGGACGCCCAGTCTCGCGAATACAAAGGTGCCTCATCCTTGTACATCATCATTGATGAGCGGAACGACCTGGATGCGGAAGGCTCTCCATCAGACATTGAACGCTGGCGCGGCATAGCAGCAGATGCGGAGGACCAGTTGGAAGCAGCTATGACTAAGTTGGATGAGGCGGACGTTTGGGCGCCAGGACTGTGGCGGCGCTCTGAAGCTATTCGACTCGACATTAGGCAATGGCAGGGTTTGATGGATAGTGTCCGTGCTGTAATTATTAACCCAGCCTAAGCCCCATCTTCTGAGGCTGTTTCTACTGGATTGGCGAGGCTACGGACTTCCGCCTCATCTGCCCAGCGCATAACCAACCCCAAACGTTGCTCCAGCGCAGCCACAACGGCCCGTCGCACATCCCCTGCGTCCACGTCCCGGCTTAACTCCTGCTCCATTGAGGTCACAGCCAACCCCGGCATGCCGCACGCCACGATGTGCTGGAAATACGCCAAGTCCGTGCTGATGTTCAGGGCGAATCCATGACTGCTGACTCCTCTACTGACCCTGACGCCTATGGCGGCAATCTTCCGCTGCGGCTCACCCTCGCCAAGCCAAACGCCTGGCAATCCCTCAAGCGTGTGTGCAGCGATACCAAAGACTTTGAGCGCATCAACCAACGCACTTTCCAGCCCACGGACGTAGCGCACCGGCCCGCCAATTGCTCTCAAATCAAGGATGGGATATCCCACAAGCTGGCCTGGGCCGTGGTACGTGACCTCTCCGCCTCTATCCACCGCATGCACGGCAACTCCCACTTTGGCCAACTGAACAGCCGACAAAAGAACATCGTCCATCTTGCCGCGCCTACCCAGGGTGTAGACGTGGGGATGCTCTAGCAGCAGCAACGCGTTGCCAATAGTCCACTCAATGCGTCGTTGAACCAAGTCACGCTGGATACCCCAGGCGTGCTGGTACTCTATTGAACCATGAGGGCCAAGGTCGTAGACGGTCGTCGTATTTGTGGAAGCCATACAGATATTATGCTTGTCAGCACCAATCAGAGCCAGTAGCCCGGATTGCGCTACAATGAGCCATCAAATCAGACAAGTAATTCAACACAGGAGCAACACTCATGGCAGAACGTCAATATTGGTTGTTCAAATCAGAACCTTCGGCATACTCCTACTCAGACCTTCAGCGTGATGGCGTGGCCGAGTGGGACGGTGTCCGCAACTACCAGGCCCGGAACTTCCTTCGTGACGATATCAAGGAGGGTGACGGCATCCTGTTCTACCACAGCAACGCAGCACCAATGGCGGTAGTGGGCACGGCGATAGTGGTTCACCCCGGCTACCCAGACTCCACGGCATGGGATCCAACATCAGCCCACCCTGACCCCAAGAGCAGCCCTGACGAGCCGCGCTGGTACATGGTGGACATTAAGGCAGAGCAGCAATTCAAGGAGCCAGTCACCCTTGAGGCCATCAAAGTGTTGCCCGGGCTGGAAACGATGATGGTTATCCAACGTGGAGCCCGACTGTCCATCCAACCAGTCTCGCCAAAGGAATGGGGAATAGTCACAAAGCTAGGATTGGGGTAGGCACATGAGAATTGGTGCACACGTTTCATCAGCAGGCGGCCTGAGCAACGCCATAGACCGGGGTGCGGAGATTGGCGCGGAGACGGTTCAGCTTTTCTGCTCGCCCCCTCAAGGGTGGGCCTTCAAAGCGCCTTCGGAGGAGCAGGTCATCGCCTTCCGACAGAAGAGCGAGGAGATGGGCATCGGACCCGCGTTCCTCCACGGCATTTACCTCATGAACTTCGGCAGCCCTGACTCAGCCCTGGTGGAGAAGTCTATTGCCGCCTTGGTCAACTACATGGGCTGCGCCTCGCAGATAGGTGCACAGGGCGTCATCTTCCACTGCGGCAGCCACAAAGGCGCGGGGTATGACGCCATCCTCAAGCAGACCACAGATGCCCTGGCTGAGGTGCTAAAGCAAGCCCCTTCGGACACCCAGCTCATCATTGAGAACACAGCGGGCATGGGCAACCACATCTGCGCCAGCTTCGCCGAGATTGGCGGGGTGATGAAGGGACTGGCAAGTCCGCAGGTAAAGGTGTGCCTGGACACGGAACACGCCTTTGCAGCCGGGTACGATGTCTCCCAGAAGGATGCATTGGAAAGGGCGATGGAGGAGTTCGACAAGGAAGTCGGCCTTTCCAATCTGGCAGCAGTCCACGCCAACGATGCCAAGGTGGAGTTTGGGTCTGGTGTTGATCGGCACGAGAACATTGGCGAAGGACACATCGGCATTGAGGGGTTCGAGGTCATCATGGGCCACCCTGCCTTCCGCGATGTTCCATTCCTCCTTGAAGTCCCGGGTACCGACAAAAAGGGGCCGGACCGGGAGCAGCTTGATAAAGTTAAAGAAATACGCGCCCGCGCGGGAGCGAGGTAGGAGTGGAAGGGATATCACCTGCCGCCTTCATGGAGTTGATAGCTGATGCGCTGGAGGGGCTGCCCCAGGCAGTGCATGATGCTCTGGACAACGTAGAAGTGCTGACCCAAGAGTGGCCAAACTCGGAGCAGTTGGACTACGCAGAGGATGCAGATCGTTACGGGCTCCTGGGCCTCTACGAAGGCGTACCGCTCATCGATAGAGTGAACTATACGATGGTGTTGCCAGACAAGGTGACGATCTTCCAACGACCACTAGAAGCCATCTGCGCAACCCAGCGCGAGCTTGAGCATGAGGTGAAAGTCACGGTGGTGCATGAGCTTGCTCACCATCTTGGCTGGGACGATGAAGCCATCCATCGCATGGGATTCGGCTAGGAAGGGCATCGCCCTGACCCGAGCTTCCAGATGGGTAGTATAGATGGGCAGCACACCACAAAAATATAAGCTCGGGTCATAGCTTATGATTAGGTATCCTTAGGCATTCAGGTGCAGGACTCGTCCTGCTTGGGTACCCGCAGGCATATAGGTGCAGGATGAATCCTGCTAAGGGGCTAGGTAGATACCCTTGGCGCGCCGAACGCTCTTAATGCGCATTTCCGCCAGCCAATCAGCCGCCCTAG
>CAVOCU010000022.1:0-23684 GCA_963694315.1 Dehalococcoidia bacterium
TGGGTATCAAGCCACCGCCCGGTTTTCTCATCAACTAGAGGTGATGTCCAGTAGGGAACCCGTTCCTGTTCAAAGGGTTCGTCGCCAGGTACCGGATCATTAAACCATGCAACACTCAACATATGCGTGTCATCAATGGGTACTCGCCATTCAAAATGCCCCGTGTACAAGGCGTTGGGCCACAGGCATACACGTCCTACCGTCCATTGTTCGTCTTCCTCGTTACTGCCTTCGTTGACTCGGTGATAGGATAAACCGTAATCAAACTCACCAAACCCCACCTTGATATGAGCCTTCGGTTCGCGAGTCGCTCCGTTGGTGAGATGATAGGACCACCTACCGTGCAGCCACTCAAGGTGGACGGGGTCAATGCTGTTCTCCTGGCCTTGAAACCAGTTGCAGGGGATTTCCGTAAAGGAGACCTGTTTGTAGCCAGGGTCACTGAACGCATCGTAGTCCGGTACCAGTGGCGCCGGGTCAGGCCCCATGTATGCCCACAAGAGGCCGGCCTTGGATTCAACCTTATACGCTTTGATGGTGGTCTTCTCCTTGAAATGGGCGTCAGGGTAGGCAACTTCTTCAAAAGGTTGCTCGATGCACGCACCTGTCTCATCGAACTTCCATCCGTGATAGTTGCATCGCAAGCCGCACTCTTCAAGGATTCCATAGGACAGATCTGCCCTCCGATGCGGGCAATGCAGGTCCACCAGGCCGTACGTGCCGCTCTTATCCTTGTACATCACTAAGTCTTCGCCCATAAGTCGTAAAGGTTTGATGGGATTATCATCTAGTTCTGCTACGGCAGCCACAGGTTGCCAGTAACGGCGCATCAACTCCCCCATGAGCGTGCCGGGACCAACTTCCATTAAATGCTTGTTTTCTTCTGCTGAAATCATGACGTCCTCTTTCTCCCCCCACAGGGAACTTTAGACATCCATAACCACTATTCCATGCCTGGTCGGTCAAGTCTACACAAACAGCCACCATTAGGCCAATACAAAACGCCTACGCCTTAGATGTCGTAGCCGCGCCATGCTCTGCCCAAACCTTGTCCATCTCGTCCAAAACCTCTTGGGGTTGCTTAGCCAAGAGGGTGGTGCGCGGCGCTTTGCCATCCGCCCGGGCACCAAAAATGGGCCCGGTATTGCTGCGGCCTTGGCGCGGCAAGTAGATTTGGTTGTTCTTCTCAGCGTCACGGATGACTGCTTTAGGCTCACCACCGTCAGCGACGATTCGGGCCTCCTCCAGCATCCGACGGCGCATCAAAATGATGCCGCCATCACTACCACCCAGATGCTCCTGGGTACGGTCTGCCAGGGCGTTCTGCCCCACCCAGGCAATGAAGTCCTGGTTCATAACATGGGTATTCACCCATCGCCCGGTATCCTCATCAACCAATGGTGATGTCCAGTAGGGGATACGCTCTTGCTCAAAGGGCTTGTCACCAGGGACAGGGTCTATCAGCCATGCAACGCTGAGGGTATGGGTGTCATCAATGGGAACACGCCATTCAAAGTGCCCTGTGTACAAGGCGTTAGGCCACAGGCATACGCGCCCAACCGTCCACTGCTCGTCTTCCTCGTTACCGCCTTCAGAGACCCGATGGTAGGACAAACCATGTTCAAACTCACCAAACCCTACCTTGAGGTGGGCCTTGGGTTCACGGCTGGTGCCACCTGTGAGGTGGAACGACCACCGACCGTGCAACCATTCAAGGTGGACAGGGTCAATGCTGTTCTCCTGGCACTGGAACCAGTTGCAGGGAATCTCCGTAAAGGAGACCTGCTTGTACCCGCGATCATTGAAGACATCGTAGTCCGGCACCAGAGGCGCTGGGCTAGGCCCCATGTACGCCCAAAGGAGGCCGGCTCTCGGCTCTATTTTGTATGCCTTGATGGTGGTCTTGTCCTTGAAGTGGGCTTCCGGGTAGGCTACCTCTTCAAAGGGTTGCTCTATGCAAGCGCCAGTCTCATCGAACAACCAGCCATGGTAATTGCAGCGCAGGCCACACTCTTCCAGGATGCCGTAGGTCAGGTCAGCGCGCCTATGAGGGCAATGCAAGTCAACGAGCCCGTAGGTGCCGCTCTTATCCTTGTATAGAACCAAATCCTCGCCCATGAGTCGCACAGATTTGATGGGGTTATCGTCGAGTTCTGCTACGGCAGCGATGGGTTGCCAGTAACGGCGCATCAACTCGCCCATCAACGTACCGGGGCCAACTTCCATTAAGAGCTTATTTTCTTCTTCTGAAATCATGGGTTCCCTCTTTCTCCCCCCCCAGGCATATTGTCATCCATAACCAAAACCAGTGCAGGTCAAGTTTACACAAACAGCTTCCGTTAGGCCACCTCAGCCTTGCATGAACATGGCGAACGTGATATCAATTGCCCGCCAGGGCACAGCAACCTACGGGCTAAGGAGCATGAACGGATGAAGTTCTACAATTTTGATGAGACGACCTATCCCGGCATCCCCGATGATGTTGGACCTGAGACCAAGCAGACCAACCGCTTCTGCGATCCTCTGTTGGCCGCCCAGACCTACCAGGAGCACCTGGAGGAGTTTGTCTATTGCGAGGAGCTGGGGTTTGACGGGGCGTTCATCAACGAGCACCACTTCACCTACTTCAGCCTCAACCCATCCAGCACCCCCATGGCTGCGGCGCTTATAGCCCTGACCAAACGCATGAAGGTTGGCGTGATGGGCCACGTGCTACCCCTGCGCCATCCGGTACACACCGCCGAAGAGTTTGCTCAACTGGACTGCATATCAGGCGGCCGGTTCATTGGCGGCATTGTCCGAGGCGTGCCTCAGGAGCTGGTTTCCTACAACATTGACCCGTTCACCAGCAGGGAGCGTTTCGCGGAGTCGTATGACATCGTAAAGCGGTGCCTGACGGAAGAGCTTTTCGACTACGAAGGCAAGTTCTACAACCTACGATCGGTCTCCATCTGGCCTAAACCCATCCAGGACCCGTTCCCCATCTGGATGCCAGCTGGTTCTGCGGAGACCATAGAATTTGCAGCGGAGCGACACATCCCCATCGCCAGGGTGTGGAACCCAACTGCGGTGTTCCAGGACGCCTTTGAGTACTACAAAGACATCGCAAGAGACCAGTTCGGCTGGGAGGCCGGGCCGGAACAGTTCATCGGCTCCCGCTACCTGCATGTGGCCGAGACGAACGAGCAGGCTATTGAGGAATGCCGTGAATCCATCATGTACGTGCGCCGATTGGCGACGTTCAGCAGGCCAGTGCAGATTCCCGCACCGCTGCCGGGTGTGCAGACAGACCGCTCCTTTGATTACCGGAAGCGCTCTAAGGGCGCGGAGATGCCAGCCCCTGGAACTCCCTTTGAGAAGCTGCGAGAGTCCGGCTTCATTGTGTGCGGCGACCCCGATTACGTGGCTGAGTGGCTGCGGAACGATATGGAGACGGCTGGCTACGGCCATTTCCTGGGTATGTTCCGTCCGGGCAAGTTGAAGCATGAGCACGTTATGAAGTCCAAGAAGCTCTTTGCCGACCACGTGATGCCCAAGTTGAAGGACGTTAACCTCAGCTAATATCGATAATTATCAGGCACGGTGGGCCACGCGTTGCGATGGCGCTCCGGCCATGAAAGCAGGAACCAATGCCGCTTCCTCTCTTTGACGGTGGGAACTACCTTTTGAATCAGAACGCCCCGGAGGTCTCCAAGCTGATTCAGGAGACCCGTGACGGCATGGCCGTTGGGGGCTGGGAGTTGGCAGTGCCACCGCCTGGGCCTGACGGCAACCCCTACCTGTTCATCTTCGTTGGCCCCACATCTGAACACCGGGGCGGAGCGTTCAAACTGCACATGGGGTCAAAGGACGGCGCGGAGCTTCCGGGCGATGCCAAAGTGCTGGTGGAAAGCTTCTATAAATCTGGTTCTGAACGTCAGATCCTCTTTGCGGGTGAGTACGGCCAGTTTCAGGCCATTGCAGACCAGAACGACGCCGATTCAACTCTATCGGCGCAGAAGCGGGTTGAGGCAGGTGAGGACTACCTGGTGCGGATAGAGGTTTCTGTGCCGGAGGGTGGCCCCGTTCCAGACCCCAACGCGGCAGGCTCTGACTTTGACTTGGACATTGTCAAAATCTGGTGGAACGAGACAGCCTGAGCCTTAGGCTCTTTTGCTGGCGGGGTTGTTCATAAAGCCAGAACGAAAGCCCCAAAACGGGTCATTACAGATTCAAAGTGCTGACCGGTTGTTTATACGACCAGAGTTTGAACGTCCCAACATGATTTACAACACCCTACCGGGGGAGTCCAGAGGGGTATCTCCCTCTGGCAAGGGGACTGGGGGATGTGCCCCCAAAACCAAAGTGAGGTAGAAACACATGGGCGCAGCAGACGGCGCGGTCTACACAAAGCAAACCATAAAGGTAGGCGACCTTGATGTTGCCTGTTTCTTAGGCGGTAGGCAGGAGAGCATACCCCCGGTGGTGTACCTGCACGGCATGGGTGCAACTGGTCGTTGGGAGTCCTTCCACATGGCCCTGGGCACCGTGGCGCTGGTCTATGCGCCGCAGTTCCCCGGTTGGCCAGAAGGCGAGCCCCCTGCTGGCATTTCCTCCATTAAGGACTATGCGCACCTTATGTCTGCGTTCATGGACAGCCTAGGTATAGGCGAGGCGACGCTGGTCGGCCACTCTGTAGGTGCGTGGATGGCCCAGTATCTGGCAACCGAGCAGCCGGAGCGGTTCACAAAACTCATCCTCACAGACCCGCTAGGCCTGGACATACCCGGCGTGACCGGCACAGACCTGGGCGCTCTAGACAATGCGGCGTTCGCAACAGGCGTGTTCGGTCAACTGGGACTCATCGCCACGGCGGACCCCACTGGCTTTGGCGCTGTATGGGAGAACGTGCAGCAGGGGCCGGAGTTCGCCAGGCAATCCAAGGGTAGGGACATGGTGGCGAAGCTGGCTGGCGGCTCCTACGCCGATGCCGCGCTAACCCGCGCCGTTGAAGCACTGCCAACAGAAACGCTGCTGGTCTGGGGTGCGGTGGACGGGCTTGCGCCACTGGGGCAGGGCCAAGCGCTCCAGAAGGCTATGCACAACGCCAAATTAAACGTGATTGACCGCTGCGGTCACCTGCCGATGGTGGAGAAGCCGGAGACCTTCAACCGTGTGCTGCACAGCTACCTCATTGGGCTGGATGAGCCGATATCAGGTGTCCAGGCAAGCTGAGCCTGGGCGATGCCTTGCATGCTCCCGTGCGACGTTATGTTGACAGCACCATAGCCTCGCAGTACGCTCGAAGTAGCTCCTTTGCGCCGTCCCGATGGCGTTGTTGTCGGCACTAGCTGACTCCCATACGGGTTGCGAGGAGCGGCGAGGGTACATTCAATGGCTGAGTTTTTCACTTCTACTTCAACATTCCTCATTGCCGTGTTAGGCGCGTATTTATTGGGCGCGCTACCCCTGGCAGACCAGATGAGCCGTCGCCACGGTGTGGACATCTTTGCCGTAGGCTCCGGCCTAGCAGGCTCCACCAACGTGCGCAAAAGCGTGGGCAAGTTTCCCGCTATGGTTGTGATGGTTGGCGATATGGCGAAGGGCGCCCTAGCCGTGTTGTTCGCAAACCTCATGGGGGTTGATGGAGCATGGTTTGTGGTGCCAGCCGCTGCGGCCATCATAGGACACTGGTACTCTGCCTTCTCCGGGTTCCGCGGCGGCGATGGCGTGGCCACCCTGGCGGGCATTGGGATTGCCGAGTTCACAGGGATTGGCGTGATTGCGGTGATGGTGGCGATGCTTGTCTTCAGTGGTGGTCAGAAGATGCCCTACAGTTCTTTGGTGGGCCTGGTCATTGGATACGGCGTAATGGTGATGGGGACTATGGCTTACGGGGTTTCTATCATCCCGGTGGGGGGGTTCGCAGGTCTAACGGCAATGGTGTTGGTACGCGCCAGCGTGGGGCATGCGAACCGACGTCACTCGCTGGCCTGGGATGATGATGACGACGACATGGTGGAAGACGTAAACATCAGGCCTTAGGTTCTGCCTGCCTGCTACACCGCTTCATACACCTTCAGCTTACCCTTGAGCCTCGTGGTCAAACGACGCTGCGACTCCAATGTGCGTATGGCACCCAGCACCTCTGGTTGGCCGCTCCTACGGAACTTCCCGATGATCTTGCTTTGGGGCTTAGGTGTATCACAGTAGGCCAGAATTTCCTCACACAGCATATCCACGGTGTCAGGCAACGCGGCCTTGGGCGTGATGAATGTGTGGCCGGGGTTGTTGTCCGTATGCACTTCTAGCGACCCCGCACGGCCCTCCAAGAACCCGTGAAGCCGTTTACGCAGCACGCCGCCCTCGCCTGTGGAGCCGTAGCCATGGATGATCTCCAACCGGGCTTTATCACCGCGAGCCACTGCATTGTTGTAGAACTCGATGAAGGCAGGCAACGCTTCAAGCCACGTCATGCCGTGGAGGTCTACGATGCGGTTGTTGTTCATGGTTGTGGTGGGTCTTCTCCTACCAGTTCACGGAAGCGCGTGGCGAGGTTTGTGAGCCCAAATGTAGCAAGGAATCCAGCTTCAGTCTCGACAAACGGGCTTTAGTCCCCAGCAAAAGCTTACACAAAATCCGGGTTTTGCAGGATAAGTCGTACCAGGGTAGTCATGGCTAGGATAAACCCGCCAGCAGCAGAGAGGACTACGGAAGTGTATACCCAGTGCTCTGAGGGGATGCGCGTAATGCCTTGCCATCTCACAGCCGGAATGACCAGCGGGATCACAGTAGCCAACCAGAGAAAGGGGACGATGTCGGCGTTATTGGCCGTAGCAGAAGTCCGGGAAACCACCAACCCCATTGTGAGCATAGAAATGCTGACGGCTAAGAGAGCCACTGCTCGCACCAGGAGGTGGTCCCAAAGAGAAGCATCGCCGCTGGCCAGCCGGAAACGGGCCAGCACAAGGGTGCCTCCCATAGTCCCGCCCCAGATGAAAGCAATGAAAACGATGAACGCAGCCATAGATGTGTCTCCAGTAACACCATCATACGGCAGAACAGAGGGTATCGACTACTTGATAAGCCCGTCGTCAGCAGGAGGTAACGCAGAATGACCAACGTCCGCAACGATGCTAACGGGCTGTCAAAAGCGCCCGTCTACGACTCTACGGTATTTCTAGCACACCGGAGTGCTGTAGTTGCTGTACACGTAAGGGCTGAGATACAACCTTGTGCCCCTTCGTCCAGCCTACGACAATGAAGCTATGAGACACCGCATCGTCGCATTCCTCACAGTGTGCACCCTCGCCATTGCGCTTGCGTGTACAAACACCCCCGATGATGTAGCCCCCAAAAACGTGGAGACAACCCAAAGCCCTGAACCCGTAGGCACACCAATCACGTCTCCCCTAAACCTGGGCGAGCCCCTGACCGGCGTAACGGGCATGGGAGACCGCAGCGCCCTCTCGCCAAAGTATGGCGACGTGTTGGTGCTGGCCAACCGCGGCGACCCTCCATCCGGGTTCGACACCATGCGTACCAGTAGCATTGCGCTGCACCATGTAGCGGGCGCGTTGTTCGGCCCCGGCAATCTGGTCATGCGCTGTCGAGAGAACCTCTACCTCGCCTGCCCGTACCTGGCTACAAGCTGGGTCGCCAACCCAGGCTTCACGGAATGGACGTTCACGTTACGCAACGATGTCCTCTGGCACGACGGAACACCCTTCACGCCAGAGGACGTGGTGTTCTGGTTTGACTTGGCCGTGAACGGCTACCAGGTTGGCGATAAAGTCCGCGCCCCTGCCTACTTCAAGGGCGACCTTGGCGACATCCAGTCGGTTGAGGCGCTTCCCGCCAACAGGGTGAAGATTACCCTTGGAGGGCGCAACAAGTTCTTCCTGGACGTGCTGGCCAACCCTCGTATCAAGTTCGCACACCCCAAGCACCTGATGGAGCCTCGGCTACTGGCTGGCGATATGAGTGTCAGCCCCCTGGATATCGGCCTAGTGGGCCTTGGCCCGTTCAAGTTCAAGGACTACCAGCGAGGCACCCAGGTTCAGGTGCGTCGTTTCAACGACTACTTTGAGGTGGACTCCGTTGGCAACCCGTTGCCGTACCTGGATGGCATTGACTACATCATCATGAAGGAACCTATCGCCATGGATGCAGCCTTCCGGTCGGGTAGATTGGACGGCGGCGCGCGCGGCTCCAGGCATTACCTGACCGCGGAGCGCAAGCAGGGCTACGTGAGCGACTTGGGCGATGATGTCTACTACGCGGAGATTGAAGGCGGCATGTTCCGCTTGGCCTTCAACATGTTCAAGGACGGCCCATGGCAGGACCCACGGGTTCGCAGGGCCATTTCATTGTGGATAGACAGGGACGCTTCAATCCCGGTGGTGCTGGGAGGGTTCGGTTGGACAACACCAAGCTTCGGCCCGCCCAACCCATTCAAGAACAAAGCCTTCGTGGTCTGGCCCACCTTCGATACGGAGCCCTTAGCGGAGCGACGTGTGGAAGCGAAGCGGTTGATGGCTGAGGCTGGCTACGCAGGCAGTTTCAGCATGGGGCACCTCTGTCGTGCCGCGCAACCCCCAGGGTGTGAGTTACTCCAGGCGCAGTTGAAGGGGCTCGGCGTTGACCTGCGCATCCAGATCATTGACGAGGGTGCGTGGAATCGCGCGCGCGTAAGCTTGGACTTCGATAGCCAGCAGGGGCGTCTCTCCGTGCTGCCAATCCCGGAGGGCACAGAAGGCGTATACGGCGTATACAGCCAAAACCCAGACTCCTATGCCAAGCATGAAGACCCCCGGGTTTCGGAGTTGTACCGGCTGCTGCGAGAGGCCACGCTGCCGGAGCGTCGCCTGGGGATATGGCGTCAGTTGCAGGAATACATCTTTGTGGAGCAGACCTACATCGTCGCCATATCAGAGGCCATATACGTCGCACCGTATCGCAGCTACGTGAAGGGGCTGGTGATACCCCCGGAGGATGGCCACTCCAACACGGACTTCGCTACGGTTTGGATTGACCAGAGTAAGAAATAGCCTCTCGCAGTCCCAGGAAAGCCGTTATGGTGTAGCCTGTCCGGCAGTGCAACCTATCCGGTAAGGAAACGTAGCGCGGAGTGCCCCCACAATGACCATTAGTTACCTACTCAGCAGGCTCGCTCTCATCGTCCCCACGGCGTTGCTGGCGTCCGTGATTATCTTTGGCATCATGCACGTCCTGCCCGGCGATGTAGCCGCTACCATCCTGAGCGGCGGTGGCGAAACAACCCACAGTCCCGAGGTGCGTGAGGCCCTGCGAGAGGAGCTTGGGCTCAACGACCACTGGCTCAAGCAATACGGCACCTGGCTCTGGAACATGGTGAACGGCAAGCTGGGAGGGTATTCCCTAATAGATGGTCAGTCCATCCGCTCTCAGGTGGCGCATCAGCTTCCCATCACTGGGCTCCTAGCCCTCTACACTCTGGTTGCCTCCATATTCATCTGGGTGCCGCTGGGAATCATCGCAAGCTGGCAGCGTGACCGTTGGCCAGACTACCTCATTCGCTTCATAGCCCTACCGGGGCAGGCCGTCCCCAGCTTCCTCCTGGCGTTACTAGCCATCCTGGGGTTGCTGTTGCTCTTCGGATGGTCGACGCCCATCGTCTACACCGGGCCGCTGGATGACCCGTGGAACCACGCCCTCATGGTCTTTTGGCCGGTGCTGCTGCTGACATGGGAGTTCGGCGCAGGCATCGTTCGGGTAACACGGGCCAGCATGTTGGAGACGCTGGGTCAACCCTACATTATGGTTGCCCAGGCGAAGGGACTGCCAGAGCAAACGGTGTTGCTGGGTCACGCACTGCGGAACGCCATGCTGCCCATCATCACGGTGTTGGGAGTGCAGTTCGGCGCGTTGCTGGGGGGAACCCTCATCCTGGAGTCCATCTTCGGTCTGCCAGGCATCGGGAGAGGATTGGTAGAAGCGGCCAGTGCACGCGACTTCCCTGTAGTCCAGAGCCTGGTGACGGTGCTCGTCGTGGCCATGCTGCTGGTTAACCTGCTGTTGGATTTGGCTTACGCCCGTGCAGACCCTCGTGTCTCGTATGGCCTCGCCAAGAACCAGGGGAACTCATCATGAACATTGGCTTTGCAAAGCGCGTCATTTCCCTTGGCCGTGCTAGGCCGATGGTGATATTTGCCGCCCTTGTGCTGCTGGGCATCGCTTTCGCAGCGGTGTTTGCTGGTGTCATCGCCCCAGACGACCCGCTGACGCAAGACATTTCTCACCGGCTTCAATCACCTGGAAACGGCTACCTGCTTGGCTCGGACAACTTCGGCAGGGACGTGTTCAGTCGAACCCTCCACGGCGCACGCACCGCCCTGACCATCGGCCTTGCAAGCGTCGCTCTGGGCACGGCCATCGGCACGGTAGTTGGCCTCGCTTCGGCCTACCGAGGCGGCTGGGTGGATTTGCTGGTGCAGCGAGTGGTGGACGCCTTCTTCGGCTTCCCGTTAATGGTGCTGGCCGTAGTAATCGTCGCAACATTCGGGGCTTCAGCTAACACGGTCATCGCAGCCATCGCCGTCGCCCTTGCGCCGCAAGTAGCACGACTCTCACGTTCCAGCGCGTTAAGCGTCCGTTCCTCTGCCCACATCATGGCGGCCCACTCCATTGGAGCAGATTCAACGCGAATTTTATTCAGGCACTTCCTGCCTCACACCCTTGGGCCGGTGCTGGCCTATGCCACTGGGTTCGTTGCAACGGCGTTGGTAGCTGAAGCCGCGTTGAGTTTCCTGGGCCTGGGCGTCCCACCACCTAACCCGTCATGGGGCGGTATGTTGAGTGATGGGCGTGAGTTCTTGGAGTTTGCTCCCTGGCTCACACTAGTGCCCGCAGCTGCGTTGAGTGTCACCGCACTATGCTTCGTGATGCTGGGCGATTTCCTCCGCGACGTTATGGATCCCACGGTCACCGTCCAGACTGCGGGAGAAGCCTCTGCCCACCTGGTGAAGGATAGCTAAAACCACTACCAATCCCCCTCACAAAAATTGACCCCAAGCCGACGCCCCGCGTACACTGGTTTGCAGAGCATCGCTCCGGCAAATCCTCGCCCTTGGTGTGGTCGCGCTATGGCCTCCACCCGAGCTAACACTACTGAATAATAGGTGAAACAAAGTATGTTCCAGCAGACAACATTGGACAACG
The DNA here is from genome assembly GCA_963694315.1 of Dehalococcoidia bacterium. Taxonomy (GTDB): domain Bacteria; phylum Chloroflexota; class Dehalococcoidia; order Lucifugimonadales; family UBA1127; genus UBA1127. Next base: position 11,179 of record CAVOCU010000022.1, read on the forward strand.
GCCTACGCATCATCACCAGCTCCATGCCCCATACCAGATCTGTAACCCTGGGGTTTATGGTTGGTGGAGGCTCCCGCTATGAAACGGACGAAGAAGCGGGAGCTTTTCATTTCATTGAACACCTCTGCTTCAAAGGCACGCCCAGCAGGCCCACACCCCGGGAGATAAGCGAGACTATTGAAGGCGTTGGCGGCATCATGAACGCCAGCACAGACCGGGAGATCACCACCTACTGGTGCAAGGTAGCCCGGCCACACTTCGATATTGCTCTGGACCTGTTGGTGGACATGGTCTGCAACCCCCTCTTCGACGCAAACGAGTTGGAGAAGGAGCGCGGTGTCATTCTGGAAGAGCTTGCCATGAGCAACGACCATCCGGACGCCCGTGCAGGACTGCTCATTGACGAGACGATGTGGCCGAACCAGGCCCTAGGCCGCGATGTTGGCGGCTCCCATGAGTCCGTCAGCAAACTGAGTCGTGACGCCATGATGCGGTTTGTCACTCACCAGTACGTCCCATCCAACGCCGTGGTATCCGTGGCTGGAAACGTCACCCATGAAGAGGTGGTTGAGAGCTTCAACCGCTACCTTGGCAACTGGAAAACAGGCATCCCCCTGAACTGGATACCTGTGGTCAACGACCAGACAGCCCCCAGGGTTCGTACTGAGTACAGAAAATCAGAGCAGGCGCACATCTGCCTTGGCCTGCAAGGCCTCGCCGTGGATGACCCCAAGCGATACATCTCCGATATGCTGAGCGCAGTCCTGGGCGAGGGCATGAGCAGTAGATTGTTCCTGGAGCTGCGTGAAGAGCGCGGTCTTGCCTATGAGGCCAACAGTGGTAACAGCCACTACCTGGACACAGGAGCCTTTGAGATCTACGCCGCAGTGGATCCCAAGAACGCCATCGTAGCCATTGAAACCATTATGGTGGAGCTAGAGAAACTGAAGTCCGGCATACCCGAAAAAGAGCTTACCAAGTCCAAGGAGTTCGCTAAGGGCCGACTGCTTCTCCGCATGGAAGACACCCGCAGCGTAGCGCTATGGCTGGGAGGCCAGTCCCTCATGCGCAAGGAAGTACTCACGGTGGACGAGGTAGTGGAGAAGATTGACAGCATCACCACCGACGACCTACATCAGATGGCAAAGGACCTCATTGTGCCAGAGCGCATGAGCATGGCTGTGGTAGGTCCGTTCCGTAGCTCCACCAAGTTTGAGAAGTTGCTGGGTGCCCCCGCAGCCGTCTAGTCCTAATAAGCCCCTAGTACGACCTGGGCATGCCCAGCACTCGCTGACCCAGGTAAGCCAGCACAAGGTTGTTGTTCACCGGCGCCACTGTGTACAGTCGCGTCTCACGGAACTTCCGTTCAACGTCGTACTCCGCAAGAAACCCATAGCCGCCGTGGGTGTTAAGACACACGTTTGCCGCTTCCCATGACGCCTCAGACGCCAGCAGCTTCGCCATGTTCGCCTCCGCACCACACGATTCTCCGGCATCGTACTTGATAGCAGCCTTGTATCGTACAAGGTCAGCGGCCTCTATGCGCGCATACGCGTTGGCGATGGGGAACTGCACGCCCTGGTTCGCTCCGATGGGCTTATCGAACACCACCCGCTCGTTGGCGCGACTCACCGCCCTATCAATGAACCACCGCCCATCGCCAATGCACTCCCCCGCTATGAGGATGCGCTCCGCGTTCCACGAGTCTATGACGCACCGGAAGCCGTTGCCTTCCTCGCCAATCATGTGGTCAGCGGGCACTTCCAGGTCATGAAACTCAATGCTGTTGGTCTGGTTGTTCATCAGCACCCGCAACGGCTGCACTTCAAGCTGTTCACGCGTTTCTCGCAGGTCAACCAAGAACAACGACAGTCCTCGCGTCTTATCTTCTAGGTCGTCGTAGGGCGTGGTGCGTGCAAGAACCAGCATCATGTCTGATTGTAAGACGCGGGAGATGAATATCTTTGACCCGTTAATCACGTAGCTGTCGCCCTTGCGGATTGCCGTCGTCTCGATGCGAGTGGTCTCAGAGCCGGCATCGGGTTCCGTGACAGCAAAGGCCTGAAGCCGTAAACTTCCCGATGCGATTTGCGGGAGATATGTGCGTTTCAACGCCTCGCTGGCGTGACGCAGTAGGACGCCCATCATGTAGACCTGTGCGTGTGCAGCGTTGGCGTTTCCGCCGGAGCGGTTGACCTCTTCCAGCACAATGCTGGTCTCTGCAAGGCCAAGCCCTGAGCCACCGTACTCCGTAGGTATCAGCGTAGAGAGCCAACCTGCTGTGCCAAGCTCCCGTACAAACGACTCAGGGTACGCGCGCTCCCGGTCCAACTCCCGCCAGTAAACGTCACCATACGTATCGCAGAGTTTCCTAACCTCGGCCCGCAGCGTGTCCCAAGCCTCAGGCGTTTGAAAGTCCATAAGTGTCCTCCATCAGGGCTCTTTGGATTAGGGTGTGCCGTACCTCAAGACCCCAGAATGGGGCTACTCAAACTTGAAAGTCTTCACAGCTACAACTCCAGTGACCACTACCCAACCCATCAGCAATGCAAGCTGCATGGGGAAGTCCCACAGTGGCTGCGCGTCCAGCAGTACCCCTCTCAACGCCTCAAGAAGCGGCGTCAACGGCAGGTATTTGACGGCGTAGGACATAGCTGACGGGAGGCTATCGGCAGGGAAGAACACGCCTGAGAAGAACATCATCGGCATGGTGAGAAGGTTGCCCAACCCGCTGGCCGCTTGCACCGATTTTGATAGCGACCCCACAATGAACCCCAGGTTCAGGAACGTCAGGTTTGCCAGAATAATCAGGGGCAAAACCCAGAAGTAGTTCCCATAGATAGTGGCACTGAAAATGATAGTCCCAGCAGTCATGATGATGGCGGTCTGTACCAACGATAGCACCAGCCACGCTAGCACCTGGGAAATGAAGAACGTCCGCACCTTGAGCGGTGTTGCTTGGATACGTCGGAGTATCCGCTGCTGCCGATACTGTGCAATAGTCGTTCCCATCCCAATGATGGAGAAGGTCATGACGCCCATGCCGATGAGGCCAGGCAGCAAGAAATCGAAATATTTCACCGGACGACCCTGGATGCCCTCACTCTGGAGACCCAGGAGGGGTTCCACGCCCTGTATCCTCAGGTTCGCGCCGTCAAGGAACCGCCGGATGAGCCCCTCAACCAGCTGGTTACTCTGGAGCTGGCTCTCATCGTAGATAAGGGTGAGGTCGTCGGGGTCAGCGGCCGGATCAAGTCCCTCCGGGATGATGAGCAAGTAATTGGAGTCCCCGTCCGACACAGCCTGTCGAGCGGCACCCTCGTCCGTTATCACTACCAGCTCCAGCAGTTCCAGGGCGTCCAAGTCAGCTATCAGCCCGCTGGAGAGTTCATTATCCGCGTGATCAACCACCACCACCTCAACGGGGTTCAGGTCATTGAAGTTGAACAACCCGAAGATGAGCAGGAAAATGAGTGGGAACGCGATAGCCCAGAACGCCGCCTGCCTATCACGGTAGATGAGCTTCAGGTTGGCTAGAATTAAAGGTAGGAGCATATTAGTCTCGCAACTCCTTCCCAGTCAGCTCCAGGAAGACATCTTCTAAGGTGGCGGAGATTACCTCCAGGTGTAGCGGGGAAGCCCCCTTATCGTTCAGCCACTGAAGAAGCGCCGGAAGAGTTGCCTCCGCGCTGATGGACGGCATGACATAGTAATCACCATCCTGTCGAACCGGTTGCTGCACCCCAGCCAAGCCCTCAAGCTCACCCATTAGCACGGGTATGGACGTGGACAATCGTATTTGGAACGGTATAGGAAGCCCTCTGATTAACTCAGCAGGCGAGTCCAGTGCCACGATGGCACCTGCGTCCATGACAGCTACTCTGCCGCACAAGTGTTGGGCTTCTTCCATGTAATGCGTGGTCAGGACAATGGTTCGCCCCTCTGCGTGCATCCGCTGGATAAGCTCCCAGACGTTGCGGCGCGCTTGCGGGTCAAGGCCGGTGGTCGGCTCGTCCAAGAACACCACTTCAGGGTCGTTCACCAGGCTTGCAGCCAAGGTAAATCGCTGTTTCTGTCCACCTGAGAGCACCTTTACGGTAGCGTGGGCTTTGTCAGAAAGCTCCACCATCTCCAGGAGCACTTCCGGAGCGACTCGACGCGAGTACATCTTGCCGAAGAGGTTCAGAATCTCCGTCAGGGTGAGTCGCTCAAAGTAGGCAGACGCCTGCAGTTGTACCCCAACGCGATCCTTTACCCTCTCCGGATGCTCCAAGGCGTTCATATCCAGCACTAGCGCCTTACCCGCGTCTGCCTTCTGCAATCCCTCTATACACTCAAGCATGGTGGTCTTGCCCGCGCCGTTGGGACCCAGGATGCCGAATATCTCCCCTCGCTGCACAGTAAATGAGACACCTGCTACGGCGGTCAGCGCACCAAAGCGTTTGACCAGCCCTTGAACTTGTATGACATCGTCTGACACAGGTGTTCCTCTCAAAGGTGAAGGGTGCAGGTAGAAAATATTTCGTGTCCATTCACACTAGCATCGGTAGCTACGCAGGGCAAGCGGGGCTAACCCTGGATTTATATGTACTAACGGTTACTAAAAGGCGTATCAACGCCGCGTTGAAATTTCATAGCAAACAGAAGGGCATAAGACCCCTACGCCTTGGCAGGCAATAGGCGAGAAAGGCCGGCCAAGAAGGTAGAGCTGTGAACCTCTCGCTCTAAGAGGTAGTAGATGTAGCCGCCCAGCACGCGCTGGAGTTCATCGGCCAACCCTCCATCCACGTTCAAGCTCTGCACATCGTGATACGTGTGGTCGCGAAAGTAGCGCATCACCTTGAGCGCGTTGACGGAGAGAGGCAGCAACGGCGAGTTCCCCCGTTCACTCGGCCCACCGGGGTCTCCGCCCCTGGCGCAGCCCGTACAGACAACACCTCCAAGAGCAAGACTGAACAGGTGCTCATCAGGCTGCACAATCGTGTTACAGGCCACGCATTGCTGGAGTTCAGGCATATACCCTGTAACGCGGAGGACGTGGAAGGAAAAATGCCACAGGAGCTTGTCGCCCTCACCCTCGTTCAGCAGGCCCAGGGTATCCAGCAAGAGCCTGTAAAGCTCCGGATTGGGGTGTTCTTCCGGTGCAAAGGCTTCTACCATCTCAACGCACACCAAGCCCCGCGCTATACCCTCAAGACTGTTGCGAAGCGCCGCGTGCCCGTGGAGCGTGTCAGCCCCCGTGACGACGTCTATGCCTTTCCCTCGCATCAGTTGGATGGCAACGTGCGCCAGGGGCTCCAAATGCCCTGTCAGTCGACTCTTCGCACGACGCAGTCCCCTACCAACAACGTGGATGGTGCCGTAGTCAGCGGTGTAGATAGCCAGGACGCGGTCAGCCTCGCCGGATGAGGAATGGCGTAGCACCACACCCTCGGTCTTATACGTGCGCGGCTTGTCAGAATGTGACTGCATTAATTTGAACTCTCCGTGCCACGCTTAGCCCATGAAAATGTGGAATGCTTGGTTATCTTACCCTCAAACTCCTAGTCGAAATACCCCTTTGAGGGATTCACTGGAGGACGACGAAATACCAAGATTTAAACGCCGCCTTGAGGAGACGAGGTTCCTCTTTATCGTATACACCAGCAACGGGAAAACCATAACGTTAAGGAACGTTCTTTTTTGGTCAATGCCCAAAGAGGACATCGAAGAGTTCGTACAACCAGTTTGGCATCAGACTGTCAGTTCTATACTTGAAGGGAAGATAGAGCATCTTCCGGGCGCATCATTCAATGAGGTGTGCCATGTTCGCCCTCACGCGAAAAACCGTGAGGATACTTTGCCTACCCCACACAACGGGGAACAGGTGAAAAAATGTTTCTGGCTCAATAAACGTTATATTAAGAGTCAGCTTGTAGTTTAGGCTGACGTGCTAGATTTAAAAGAGCCTAAGGCTCAGGCTCAGGCTTAGCCGAACTTCTCCAGCAGCGTGTCCTCGATAGTGTAATCGAAGCCGTCAGTGCCAATCCCCTCAGGAGGGTTCTCCCGTTCCCACGCCACAGACCGTGCCAACGCCTCGCCTATCGAGGCAACAGCCTGATAGCCCAACTCAGTACGGATACGGCTCGTGTCCACAACAAGATGCTGTTCTGAGTCAACGTGAGACTGCATTTCCTCTGGAAGCAATTCCATGGACACAGTGACTACCTTCCCGTTCCATCCGGCAGCGCGACCTATCGCCGTAATCCATTCCGCCGTAGAGAGGGCATCGCCGTCAGCCACGTTGTAGACCTTTCCAGCCGCATGGTCGTTGTCCACCGCCAACGCAATGGCCTCAGCCATGTTCTCAACGTAGCCACGCGACCATCGCCACGCCGCCATGTCCTCTTGCACTATGATGGCAGGTCGTCCGTCGTCCATGCGTCGCAGGTCACCGTACAGCCTATGGAGGAAATCGCCCACGCCGTAAACCACCGGCAACCGCAGCAGCGTACCCGGCAGCTCAGACATCGCCATCAGCGCGTCCTCTGCCCTAATCATGTCGCGTTGCGCGCCTGGCCACGGGTGCATCCTTGGCCCTGAGCTAACGAGAGGCATGTCCACTGAGAGAAGAGGGCTCTCTTCTGATATTGGCGACGTCTCGAGGGGTGAAGATCCAGCATTGTGGAGTCGTCCGTACGCCTGGTACACGTCAATACCACTGACTGCGACGATGCGTTTGGCTGTACCCTGGGCCGCCACCTGTAAGCCCTGTGCCTGGTCAACGGTGAAGAGCACCATGTCCAGAATAACTTCAGGGTTGTATGTATCAATGGCCTGCTTGAGAGTGTTGAAGTCGTTACGGTCACCAAGCAACTCGTCGGCACCCAGGGATGATGCCAGTTCTGACTGTCCTCTATGGAAGGCCGCCACATCATGGCCCATGGCCTTGAGCCTCTTAACGACAAAGGGCCCCATAAATTTGGTGCCCCCGATAATCATCACACGCATTGGATGTTCCTACACAAAGTCCTGTCGACCCTCAAATGCTCGACTGATGGTGACTTCATCGGCGTACTCCAACTCGCTGCCGGTGGAGAGGCCTCGCGCCAACCGCGTGACGCGGATTTCCAGAGGTGCCAGCAATCGATGCAGGTACATGGCCGTGGCCTCGCCCTCCAGATTGGAGTTGGTGGCCAGAATGATTTCCCGTATCTGGTCTTCACCGGCGGCGTCTGCCTTCAATCTGTTCAGCAGGTCACCAACCTTCAGTTCTTCTGGCCCAATGCCGCTCATGGGCGATATTGCCCCGTGGAGTACCTGGTACATCCCTTTGTAGGCCCCTGACCGCTCCACCGCAAGCACGTCCAGCGGCTCTTCCACAACGCAGATGGTGCCCTGATCGCGGTTGGGGTTGGCGCAGATGGCGCAGGGGTTCTGGTCGGTGATGTTCTGACACTGGGAGCAGAAGCCCACCTGCTCTTTCACTGCCAAAATAGCCTCAGCCAGGGAGCGGGCTTCCCGTTCTGGCATACGGATAAGGTGGTAGGTCAATCGTTGTGCGTTCTTGGAGCCGATGCCCGGCAACTTGTGGAGCTCGTCCACCAATCGCGCAACCGGCAGCGCAACCGGCAGCCCGTCTGGTCCGTAGTTAGAGGTCATGGCTTATCGCCACTGCTTAACAGGCTTGGAGGACAGTGCATCCTCCAAGCTACCCCAGCCCTGGGATGTTGAGGCCACCGGTGATGGCGCTCATCTTCTGCGAAGCCAGGTCTTGGGCCTTCTGAAGCGCCTCGTTCACTGCGGCCATCACCATCTCTTCAAGCACCTCAACGTCTTCAGGGTCAACGGCCTGAGGGTCTATGGTGATAGAGGCAATGGTCTGCTTACCGGTCACAACAGCAGTCACCATGCCGCCACCGGAGCTCGCCTCTACTGTGGCTGACTCAAGCTCTTCTTGAACCTTGGCCATACGCTGCTGGAGCTGCTGGGCCTGTCGGATCATGTTCTTGTTCATTGGGAATTCTCCTTATCAGGGATCACCTTGGCTCCTAGGGCCACTGCGGCCCTGACCAGGTGCCCATGCACGTTGCTGGACGTGGAATCGGTTTCTACCGCTTCCAACTTCAGATTGTAGCTGCCTCCCAGCGCTTCCGATACTGCCGCCTCAAAGGTCAACCGACTGGGCGGGTGCTCCAACTCTTCCTGGAGCCGGTCCCGGTTAGCTGAGTTCTTAAACACCAGTGTTAGTTTATCCTCTTCCGTGTATCTCGCGCGGCAGTCCAGCAGCAAAGAGCCAAGCACGAACTTCTTGCCCCTGGCCCGTTTCAGCGGCTGAACCAACGTGTTCCACTGCGCATCGTCCAGGACTGTTGCTCCCGCCGGAATAGGGATATCAACTGCAGAGGGGGCTGCGGACGGCACAGGCTGAATTCGTGCAGGCTCGTCCATAGAGTCCGTTTGCGATGGCTGTAAGTCACGAGCAGGCTGCGGTTGGTCTTCCCACGGGGGTCTGCGTGACGGTGATGGGCCATTGTTCGGCGTTGATTGTTGCGGGGCGAACTGCCTTGGCGGCGGGGCAGGTGCTCGAGCAGGAGGCGGCGCAGGTGCTATTACTGCCGGAGCAGCAATCTCTTCCGGCGCAGAAGCGCACTCTATGATAGCTAGCTCCAGCGGCAACCACGACGGCCCGTCTCCAGACCTCAGGTTCACCTTTCCCACTAGGCGCATAGCGCGGAGCAGCACGTTCATATCAGTAGCATCAGCAATAGCCTTCACTGCGTCCTGGATTTCCAAGGAATCGTCCGTTGCACCAACGCCAGACTTGTACAGCAACACTGCGCGCATCCGCTCAACTACCTCTCTATGGAAAGGCCCCGGTTCCAGGCCACTGGAAGTGACGTCATTCAACACGGCAAGAGATTGACCCAGACTTCCAGACAAGATCGTTCGCACCAAATCCAGGGAGCGGGAATCCTCGCTGAGGCCCAGAAGCCCCTTCACGCCTGCCAGCGTCACAGCGTTGCCGTAGGAGAGCGCCGTCTGCTCCAGAATGTTCAAGGCGTCCCGTGCGCTTCCCCCGGTAGCCCTAGCAATGGTGGAGAGCGCCTGTTCTTCAAAGGTAAAGCCTTCGCCTTCGCAGACGGTCTGCAAATGCGCTTGCAGGTCCTTTGGCGCGATGCGTCGGAAATCAAACCGCTGACATCGCGACACGATAGTAGCCAGGAGTTTATGGGGTTCTGTGGTGCAGAGAATGAAGTAGGCCCAGGGTGCAGGCTCCTCCAACGTCTTCAGCAGCGCATTAAAGGCAAAATCCGTAAGCATGTGGGCTTCATCAATGATGTACACCTTGGCGCGGCCCTGGGCTGGGCCCGCTCCAAACACGCGTTCTTGGAGGCTTCGCACATCGTCAATGCCACGATGGCTTGCGGCGTCCATCTCAACCAGGTCCAGCGCGCGCCCTTCGCTCACATCAATGCAGAAGGGGCATGTGTTGTCGGGATCACCATTATTGGAGCCTTCAGCATTCGGCCCAAGGCTCTCGCAATTCAGGGCTTTCGCCAGAATACGTGCTGCCGAGGTCTTCCCAGTGCCGCGTGGGCCACAGAAAAGATAGGCGTGGGCTACCCTGTCCTGGCTCACCGCCTGGCGCAGGGTCTGAACCACATGCTCTTGCCCCACAAGGTCGGCAAAGCGCTGTGATCTCCACTTTCTGTAAAGAACCTGCTCTGGCATGTTTCGTTCTACCTATCGGTTTCTATTTTTATCATAGCAAGGGCTTTGTCCTGCAACCCGAACATCTCCCGCTCCTCGTCAGGCTCCGCGTGGTCATAGCCCAGCAGATGCAAGACACCATGAACTACCAACGTCTCCACTTCCTGTGCTACCGGATGCTTTGCCTGAATAGCCTGTCTCTTTGCCTGGGGATAGGAGACCACCACCTCGCCAAGGTCACCCGCTTCGTCAGAAGCTTCCGGGAAGTCCGGGAAATCCATGTCCTCGCCGTTAGTAGGTTCCTCGTCGCCCTCATAAGGCCCAGCGTGGTGTGGCGAGAAGGAGAGGACATCAGTAACTTCATCAAGGCCACGATAGGCCCGGTTCAACACCAGAAGAGCCTCGTCATCGGTAATCACCAGACTGACCTCCTGATGCTCAGAACCCATCACTTCCGGCGGAATCTTCCCTGCGCTCACGGCCAACGCCGCCTCCACAACCCTGCGCAACCGACGAGCCGTCACACGCCGTTTGAAGGGAGGGAACACCAGGACGCTGATATGTACCTGAACGGTTTCCACCCTACGCTGCTCGCTCCCAAATATCTTAACGCACACACAAGTGTTCTCGCATGTGGGATGTCGGAATAGTAGCATAGCCACTCGTCCCGCGATAGGGCGATTCAGATGATTTTCGACACGCAGTCAGCCCAAAAAACCTACAGTTCTTCCCACTAAATTTCAGTTGACAGGACTCCCTGCCAATGTGAGACTAACTCCGCTTCACCGCCACCAGTGCGGGACGCCACTACCATGCAAACCAGGAGGGCTCAATGGCTGATGCGCAGAAAGCCATCACCATCGGAGAACTACGGAAGTCCGGCTACAAAATCCTTCCCGTACGGGAAGAGATACGCAAGAACCTCATGGTTCGCATGCGTGAAGGGAAGCCACTCTTTCCCGGCCTCATGGGGTATGAAGACACTGTGGTTCCCCAGGTGGAGAACGCCGTTTTGGCTGGTCAGGACATCATCTTCCTGGGTGAGCGCGGCCAAGCCAAGTCCCGACTCATCAGAAGTCTGGTGGATTTCCTGGACGATGAGATGCCAATCATCCGCGATTGCGAAATCAACGACGACCCCTTCGCTCCGATATGCATGGTATGTCGCACCAAGGTAGCGGAGCACGGCGACGATGTGGAGATTGATTGGCTACCCAAAGACCAACGATACTCGGAGAAACTGGCGACGCCGGACATCTCCGTTGCAGATCTCATTGGTGAGATTGACCCCATCAAGGTGGCGGAAGGTCGCTACCTCTCCGATGAGTTGACCATACACTACGGCCTCATCCCTCGCGCCAACCGTGGGATATTCTGCATCAATGAACTGCCAGACTTGGCTGAACGTATCCAGGTGGGCCTGTTCAACCTGATGGAGGAGCGGGACATCCAGATTCGAGGGCACCGTGTCAAACTGCCGTTGGATATTTATGTAGTCGCCAGCGCAAACCCGGAAGACTACACCAACCGTGGTCGCATCATCACGCCGCTAAAAGACCGTTACGGCGCTCTCATCCGCACCCACTACCCAAGGACGGTAGCGGAAGAGATAAGCATTGTAGATCAGGAGCACTCGCAGTTTGCTGACACAGAAGAAATCGTGATAATGCCGGACTACATGGCGGAGATTATTGCTGAGTTCACCTCCCTTGCACGCAAGAGCCCGGACATCAACCAGCGCTCTGGCGTTTCCGTGCGAGTATCCATAGCCAATTACGAGACTTTGGCCGCCTGCGCCCTGCGTAGAGCCGTCCGGTACCACGAGGCCCAGGCAGTGCCCCGCGTATCAGACCTGCCGTATCTCCTAGCGTCTACTATGGGCAAGGTTGAACTGGAGACTGTGGAGGACGGGCGAGAGGGTAAAGTTGTTGAAGACCTAACAAAGAGGGCTGTGCTCAATGTGTTCAACCGCCTCTTTGATCCCGCAGACTTCGATGCGCTCATGCTCCGCTTCGAGGAGGGGTTGGAGATGGACGCCGGCAGCGATGTACCATCGTTTGCGTACACAGAACGGATGGCCGAGGAGACCGCTCTAGCCCCAATGATTAAGAAGTTCAACATTGATCCCAAGAAGCATGAAGCCCTCTTTGCGGCAGGCGTTGAGCTTGTCCTGGATGGACTGCATCTGAATCGCAAGCTGAACCGCGACAAAGTAGACGGTAAGTTCCGCTACAAAGGTTAGGCAGCAGTTAGCCTGCCCATGCCCTTGGAGGAGTAAACCTCAGGGATTCATCCTATCCGCTATGACACCATAGCGACTCTTGGGATAACCTGCGTTCCTCGCCACTAGCTTCTGGTGCCTCCAGCGCCCCCAACCCGGCACGCCACCGATCAAGAACCTCACATCCCTCATCAATGACCGTCCACACGCTCCCCTAGAGCAACTGGCGTTTGCTGCTGGCCCCGCATGAACCAAGAACGAGTATTCCACACTAGAGCCAACGTACAGGGCAAATATGTTCTGATGTGGCTTAATCACTAGCCTGTGAACCCTAAGCTAGCCATCGAACCCACGTGTCCCTGCAATCGCCAGCTCATTGTTTGCGCTGTATACAAAGAGAAGCCCTCCCGACGAATCGGAAGGGCTTCTCTTAACTATCGAGTGTTGTGAGGTCTAGTTGTTTCGGCCTCGAGCGACGATGAAGCCGCCACCGAGAACGAAGAACGCTCCTACCAGACCCATGGCCAGCATCACGCTGGTGGTAACACCAAAGCCACCTGTGTCAGGGGATGTTGTGTTGTCAACTGGTGCC
>CAVOCU010000023.1:0-23405 GCA_963694315.1 Dehalococcoidia bacterium
CAGCACGATGATCGGGGATTCTTTTGTCACCATGGCTAAGGGGCCGTGCTTGAGTTCACCGGCTAAGAGCGCCTCAGCGTGCAAATAAGCCATTTCCTTGAGTTTCAGGCTACCCTCAAGAGCCGTAGTGTGGTTGACGCCTTTCGAGACGAGGTATGCACTTTGGTGTCTGGCTAACTTGGTTCCTATCGTTTTCAGTTGTGCGCCCTGACCAAGAACCTGATGGGCTTTTGCGGGAAGAAGGCGTAACCCTGTCAACAATTCGTGGAATCTGTTGATGGGGGGAGGAAACAAATGTAATCCTAGCAGGTAAAGGTCAATGATTTGTGCTGTGAAGCTCTTGGAAGCCGCAACACTGATTTCTAAACCTGCATTGGTATAGATCGTTCCGTCGGTGACACGAGTGATGCTACTGTCGACTGTGTTTGTCAGGCCTATTGTTGAATAACCAGCGTTCCGAGCTAGACGGGAGGCGTACAACGTATCAGCGGTCTCTCCAGACTGAGTGATAAACACGCCTAGGTGGTTTCGACTTGCCGGCCGTATATTGGAGATCTCCGATGCGATGTTCGCGGAAACGTTGACGGCGCTGTATTGGGATATGAAATGCTGTCCTATAAGCGCTGCATGGAAGGCTGACCCGGCCCCCGCAATGAATATTTGAGCAAATTCGTCGCTGGGGAATGGTGGCAAGTCTAAGGTTATTCCGGGATCCGTGGAGGATATGCGGCCTGCAATTGTGTCAAGAATTACTTTTGGTTGTTGGTGGACTTCCTTTAAGAAGAAATGTTCATATCCTGCCAACCCTCGATCTTCGGGCCGCCATGATACTGGGTGCACAGACCGACTCACACGGACTTCATTGTGGAAAATTTCAACGTTAGTCGGGGATATAGCGGCAACGTCTCCATCTTCTAGATACATCATCTTCTGGGTATGATTAATAATGGCAGGTACATCGGAGGCAACAAACATCTCGCCTTCGCCTACACCGATGACCAATGGGCTTTCCCGCCGAGCTACTACTATTTGGTCGCTGTCGCGAAACACTACAGCCAGAGCGAAAGAGCCTACCACTTCGCCGATAGCATGGACAACGCTGCCCACCGGGCCATGAGAAGCAAAATCCTCAATGAGATGGGCGAAAACCTCACTATCGGTTTCAGACCGGAAAACGTGTCCACTTGCCAGAAGCCTTTGTCGAAGCTCATAGAAGTTGGTGATGTCTCCGTTGTGAACGATTGCCAGTTGTTCGCGGCAGCCTGAATGAGGATGGGCATTTATCTCGTCTGGCTTTCCTGTAGTAGCCCATCGGGTATGGCCAACCCCAGAGGAACCTTCACCGATGACGGGCATCTTTTCCAGCTGTTCAACGAAGCCAATGCTCTTGGTGACTCTGACTCCCTCGGGGGTGGAGATGGCAATACCACATGAATCGTATCCGCGGTATTCCAGTTGCGTGAGAGCATCAAGAAGAATGGGGTACGCTTTCCGATACCCGGTGTAACCCACAATCCCACACATGACCTTTATGCTCCTATCAGGCTTTAGACCTTGCGTAGTGCTCAGATGACATGCGTTGATTCGGGAACGTCATGTTGTAGGTACGTCATGTCCCCAATTTGAGCCTGCGACCCTATCATTGTACCTGGCCTCACGCTGACGTGTGACCCAATAGTGACATTCTCTGAAATGATGGCTCCCATGTGTGTGGACAAGTACTTTCCACCAAGAGATATTTGTGTGTTACCTGTCGTGGCCATAAAGTTGGAACCGATGGAGCTTGCCGCTCCTACAATCGTATCAGTCAAATGGGAGTGACTCCCAATCTGTACCATATCGCCAATAATGCTATTACGAAGTTGGGTGAAAGATTCGATAACTACGTTGGATCCGACACTGGTGTAAGGGTAAATCACGGTTCCTGGCCCAATCTCACATCCTTCTCCAATAGTCACCGGCCCCACAATATAACTGTTGGCACGAATGACGCTGCCGGGATGAATTGTCACGGCACCTTTCAGGGTGACTCCAGGCTCACACTCCCCCATGCACGCAGCGGCAGTTGCCGCCAGAGCCAATCCATTGAGCTTCAATAAATCCCAGGGGTAAACAGCGTCAAACCATCCCGTCGTCGTTTCGCAGGCAACGAATGTGGCTCCATCCCGTATCATGTGGTTAATCGCAGTAGGAAGCTCGAACTCTTGGGAGAGGTACATAAAAATTTGATGGGATAGGAGGTAGCCTCCCGTGTTACCCCAAGGATGGGTTTGCTCGTGAGGCTTTTCGATGAGCTCAACGACTTTCCCAAGTTTCACGTCTACGGCACCATATTGTTCCCCTCGGGCTTGGTCAGTCACAAGGATTGCGTTCTCCTCAGCATTCACGAGGTCCTGTATTGCAGAAGCAGTTACAATATTGTCTCCTGGAAGCACCAAAAATCGTTGGTTGGCGAAATCCTCCGCTGTGCTCAATGCATGGCCTGTTCCCAACTGGTGCTCTTGAGCAACGTACCTGAGGTTGACACCGAACCGCTCCCCTGATCCCAGGTAATCTTGAATCAACTCCCGATGATAGCCAACAACCAAAACGATATCGCGAATTCCATTGGCTGCCAGTGCCTCCACGATGTATTCCACGATCGGCTTGTTCCCGACCGGTAACATCACTTTAGGCCGCATGTATGTCAATACACCAAGTCTCTCGCCCTTGCCAGCTGCGAGAATAATCGCTTGTGTAATCGTGTGTGGGTTTTGGGAGGTGCTTTTCGGCGAATGCGTCATACCCTGTTCCATGTGGATGTTATCTCCAACATAACAACTTGAGTTCTTGTGTTGCTTTGGACTGCACTGTTCCGAAAGGCCTGTAAGTCTATCCCTTGCGCCTTTCATCAGCCGCTCGATTGGCTAGCCACGGAAGAGCTGAAACAATAGTATGAGTATACTCCAATTTCTCCCCACGCTTGGAGCTCTTCAGGTGAGGCTCTCAACAGGCTCCGAGACAGCTCTCACGGATTTAAATCGTACTTGCGCGCACTCCAATCGATTGTCTGGAAGTTTTCTTTACCATCACCCGAGAGTAGCCAAAATTGGTTTTGCTAAGCCGTGTATCCCTGATTATTGTTAGTTTATAAACCACTGGCTCTTCAGGGTGCCGATAATTAATTCAATCGCATCATCCACAGTGACCTTCGAGGTGTCGACGACGACCTCTGCACCAGTACCAAAAAGTGTTCAAGGTTGCGGAGGTCACCCTGATGCAAGGGACTGCTATAGTAAGGTGACCCAAGGAAAACCCTTGGGCAGTAGCAGTATCCTTGTGGAAAAGATTCCCCGAGGCTGACTGAATATAAAGATGAATCAGCAACCAGGATGGCCATATGTGGGACGTGACGGTAGCAATAAATTCAAGGGTGCCGACCTATCTGGGTGATCCGAGCTATAAGCGCCGTTTGGTACAGTCAATCGCGGATGGTAAAACGGCAGACGTGTCCCTGTTGACTCTCAGTGCCCACATTGGGACGCATGTCGATGCACCTTCCCATCTGATTGCGGGGGGCAAAACCGTCGATGCACTAGACCTCGGAATTTTAATCGGGCCTGCTTGTGTAGTGGGGTTCAGCGGACGAGGCCCGATTACAGAGGAATTTCTTGAAGGTGCAGGCATTCCGGCAGGGCAAGAGCGAGTGTTATTTAAAACGCGCAACTCAGACCTCTGGGATATGCCTGAATTTCAAAACGACTATGTTGGATTAAATGTGGAAGCCGCTGATTGGCTAACCGACAATGGAACCCGCCTGGTGGGAATCGACTACCTATCCATCGACGCCCCTGGTAACCCTGACCTGCCAGCCCACCACGCACTATTAGATAACGAAATTGTAGTAGTAGAAGGACTGGATTTGCGGCAAGTGTCTCCTGGTCGATTCAATCTTGTTTGCCTTCCCATGAAGATAGAGGGAAGTGAGGGAGCCCCCGCCAGGGTCATCCTGCTTCCTGAATAATCCGAAGGGGAAGCAGAATCGTGTAATCCGTTATATCGTTAGCATGGCGCTCGACCAGACAGTTAATGGGCAGCCAACCACCCCCGTGTAGCTTGCAACGGGTTGCCCGCAAGCGACTCACCCGCAACGCGGTGTATTGTCGACGGGCGGAGATGGCCCTGCGAATCCACGAGCAGCGAACGGGGGAGCAGTGCTCCCCTGTGAGATTACGCACTACCTGGGGGCCGTCCTGCCTCAAGATCGTGACCGCCTGGTACGGGAGGAGGAGCGTTTGGTGGGTGCTGGCTTACAGAGTAGGAGGCGTTCCATGACCAACCTAGGGATTTCAGACCCTGAAGAGGAGTTGGCAAGAATTCAAGCGGAGCAAGTCGCGGGTTAAAAAGGATTCCAAGGGCCTTGTTGCCATTGACCCGGAAGCAAAAGGGGCTAAGGCCCCTAGCGCCCTGCGGCACGCATCGCTTCTGCCAGCGCCTTGGGCCTGCGACCACGGCGTTTGATGACCCCTGCCTGTTGGAGCGCTTGAAGGCCCTCGTTTACGGTCAACGCCGGGTGGGTGTTGATATCAAATACGTCTGCCCAGGTATAGTTCGCGGCCAACACAGGCCCTATCTCATCTGCCTCGATAATGCTGATGACCTGTGGACTCCCCTGCACCCAGTACTCAGCAATGAGTTGCAGCCCCGCCGGGTACGCCCACCGCGCTCGACGTTGCGAGGCCTCGTCAATTTGCTGTCGAGTCAAATGGGTCTTGTAGGACATCAAGCTCACAAAAAGCATCGTTCCCTTTGGGCTGTGCAGAGTGGGCTAAGTATAGCAGGCGGGGTAGGCCCAACGCCTTACAGGTATTTTCTGACAAACGCGTGAATCCGAGCTACGCACTCTCGTTTGAACGCTTCAGACCTGCCTGAGGTCAGAAACTCGATCTGGCTGGAGATATCCACCAACTCCGCTCGCTCCTGCCAATCGCTCGGCAGCGTCATGCCCCCGGTTTCTAGGCCGGCCTTGATAGCTGGATGGTAGCGCGTGTCCGTATGGCGCAGCAGGTTGCCAATGTCCATGTACGGCGTGCCAGCATGGCTGAACTCCCAGTCCAGCACTCCGCTCACTGCACCGTTGTGTATCAGGATGTTGGTGGGATTAAAATCACCGTGAACCAGTCGGGAGTCACCCCACAGCTGGCATAGCGGCCAGCCTCTCGACGTAAGATTTGGGACATAGATTCTGTCGCTTCCGCTCCAATCCACTTCTGTACAATGACACCTTCCAACGCCGTCTCTATGAATCCTTTCGGTGCAAAGGGGAAGGGTGACAAGGAGCCATCGGCGTTGATTAACCCTGGCGATGTGAAGGTGATGCCAGACAGCGAGGCAAGGGCTCGCGCTGCGGCTTCCGTGTGCTCCGGCACGTTCGCCAGAAGCTCCCCTTCAAGGTAGGTGAACACCGACCACATGCGCTTCACCCCGGGCGCGTGTGGCACGGGTAGCAGGTCTGTGACGAGATTTGTGATGGTGGCTTCCCGCGCTGCGTCCCCGTTTTGGTTGTAGAGATGCAGCACACATACCTCGCCGGTGGATAGGGTGAGCTTATAATTGGCGGTGCTTTTACCAGACGGAAATAGCGCAACCGACGACACGTCCCTGCCCAGGAGGTAATCCTGAATCAGAGACGCGTCAAAGGGTATGACGGCAACAACTGTGAGCAGTACGCGGGTTCTGGTTTGACAATCTCACCCTGAATGGAGTTCCACAGCCTTAGGTACCCGCCAGGTCTTATGGGTCAAGGGCCTAACCCTGGGACAGGCCAAGCCTGATCTTTTGCTGTGGCGTCAGCGCAGATATGTCTAGGCTACGACGTGTCGGGGCTCCTGCGGGTACGCGCTCCTTGGCCGAGCGTTCCTCCACCTGTCTCCGTAGCCGTTCAACCAACGCGGAGGCAGTATTGAAGGACTCATCTAGCGCAGCTATTGATGTGCCATCCACCATGTCCAGGGGCACGTCAGGGTTGCTTGCCAGGAGAGACGCCCGGTACCGCTCCAGGGTGGTTCCAAGCTCTGCCTGAAGGTTGACCACCTGCTCGTCGCGGTCAGGGTGTGCAGACAGCATGGTTGCTAGCTCCTGCTTGGCAGCGGCCAAGCGATCACCCATCGCCCCAACGTCGTCAACTTCTTCTGGCTCGTTGTCGCCAGGTTCTTCACCCGCTTCCTGGTTCTGGCCCTCGTTTTCCGGTTCCATGTTGGCCTCCTCTGCTCCGGGTGGAGCACGTTTTAAATGGGTGTAGGCCATTACAACAAAGGCAGTGATGCCGGGGCAAGGCGCAACTGGCAGGGAGTGGGTGCGATTGACACGAAGCACGCAAAAAAAGAGAGCCCCGATATTATCGGGGCTCTCTTTTTGTATTCAGTTTCTTCTAGGAGTTTGCAGACCAGACGGTGTAGTAGTTCTCTCCCTTGATAACCGCTACCATCTCCGCTCGTTCTAGACGGCGTAACTCTTCAAGGGCATTCTCACACTCCTGAATCAACGTTGGTGTGCCTGTATCCGCTGCCCGTTTCATCAACTCGTCAAAAACACCCAGCCGAACAAAGCTGTCCACGCTCTTGGACCACGGGAACATTGTCACGTTGGTGGGCCTGGGTAAGCTGGGACGCTGTCGTCGAATGTACCGAAGCCGGTCCTCTGGCCCCCGCGACTGCGCTGCAATGCGGATGATGGGTGGATCCTCTTCGTTGGGTCGGAGGTCAATCACCAGGCTCTTGCGGAACATCCCAAACAGAATGGAGATGACCTCTGCTTCTTTGATGCTGTCTAAGACCCGATCCAGGTTGACCTGAAAATCATCTTCCACTGCTACTCTCCTCTGGTATCGCTATTAGTGGCACAGCATAGTGCGTTGGATTAGTCTGGTAAAAGCCACCTAAATAACGCCATACACAGTGCGTCAGAACGATATTTCCAATCTAGCACGGCCCTATAGGGGTGTCAAACGAATTTGGGGTGTCTCCATAGGTTCTCCGTGCTATGCTGATTGCCTTATTCGTAGGAGCAGTGAAAGAGCACACCGATGCAGATTTCAGGCGCCTTGCAGAGGCTACGGTGGCTATCGGGGGTGGTGAACCTCCCTGGCAGGATGCGTTGGCGTCGATTGCTCGGAGTCGCTGCAATCCTCCTCTTGTCCGTGGTGGTGATGGGTGGCGATGTCCTGAACCTCTCCCCCGCACGTCGCGCTACTGCTTCCAGCAGCTTCTCCCTTGAGGAGTGGGTAACCCGGAACCTCATGGGCAAAGCCCTGGGTGGGCTGTTTGATTTCCTTCCCGGCCGCGGCCACTCGGAGGAAGAACGAGAAGCTGCCCTCCACACCTACTTTGAGCTTGGGGAGCAGATGCGCCGCATAGAAGGCACCCTGGCCCTTTCCGTGGCAAGAGGGGGCGTTGGTGGTGAGGGCAACCCGGAGGCTGCCGCCCTTGAAGAGCGGTTGGGCGAGCTGCGTAGCCAGCGCGATGACCTTGGTGACATGGTGGAGGCTACGCTGGAACAGGCGGTAGCTGATGTGTTGCGGGAACAGGGTTTGGACAGAAATTGGAGGCCCTTTGAACCCCTTTTCCCTCCTGTTTCCTTTCGACTGGAGCGATTGCCGAAGCTCATCGTAGTCTCGCCCAGAGACCACATAGCTACGGTGGAAGTCCACCTGCTGGAGTCGGATTTGTCTGTGTCAGAGCGGGTTGCGTTGGAAGCTGCTGTTGGTCCTGACCAAGGGATGTCTGCCCTGGTGACCGGACTTGGGGGTCTGGCTACCTTTCCTTCGCTGGTATCAGACTCTCAGCCCCTGCGCTATTCCCTTCAGACAATGGCCCATGAATGGCTGCATCAATACTTCTTCTTCCACGCCCTGGGTCAGTCCTACTACGATTCGGCAGACATGACCACACTCAACGAGACGGCGGCGGACATTGGTGGCAAGGAGCTGGGCGACTTTGTCTATGTGGCTCTTGGCGGCGAGATTCCGAATCCCGTAGACGCAGCCCAAGCGCCAATCGACAGTGACCGCTTCGATTTCAACAAAACGATGCGCGAGACACGGAAGCGTACGGACGAGCTTCTGGCAGCGGGTATGCTTGACCAGGCTGAGGCGTACATGGAGGAGCGGAGGATGATCTTTGTGGAGAACGGGTACCCCATCCGACTCCTTAACCAAGCGTACTTTGCCTTTCATGGCACCTACGCTGAGAATGCTGCCTCCATCAGCCCCGTAGCAGGGCAGCTGCGGCGGGTGCGGGATGATAGCGCCAACGTCGGCCAGTTCATCCAGCGGGTGAGGGGTTTCGACGACTACCAGTCATTCTTGAGATACGTGGACAGTCTTCCCTGACCTTGGCCATAACCCTGGCGGTTCCCTAAAGAGACGCTAGGGCGAATAGGTGTAGGATGAACCCTGGCCGTCTGACCCACAGGCCAGTCTCCTGGATATATTGCTGCGGCGATGAGACTAAAGCCCCGCTGTGACGGAAATGAGAGAAGGCACCATTCAAGAAAATACAGCTACTGGTCAGAAGGCAGGACTCGCCAGCTATTGGAGGGTGCTGGTACTGGCGTTGTTGCTAACGCCTCTGGGCGTCCTTGCCTACTACGCCCATGAGCGTCCGTATTTTGCTTGGGACGTTACCATTGCGAATTGGGTGTTGGACATCCCCGACCCTGGCGTAGATACCTTCATGGAAATGGTTTCATGGATGGGGACGAAGATTGGCATCCTGATCTTCATTTTGGTTACTGCCGGCGTGGCCACTCGACTACTAGGATGGCGGGCCGGTGTGTTGGTGCTCTCTGTCAACATGATAATCGGCGTTAATGAGCAGCTTAAAGAACTGATTGGTCGGCCCCGCCCCGGCGAGCTTATCACTATAGGAAGCAAGAGCTTTCCCAGCGGCCACGTCCTTCACGCAGTGCTCCTACCCGGCGTAATCTGGCTGCTGGCCCGCCCGCGATTGCCGAAGCAGCATCACCAGTTGATGTTGGCTGCCGTCGCTATCGCTTGGGTGGTCTTGGTGGGGCTCTCACGCATCCACCTGGAGAGGCACTGGCCCAGCGATGTGTTGGGAGCTTACCTGCTAGGGGTTTCGGCCCTCTGGGCTATGGCCTGGGTGGTGCCGGTTCTAGATAGAATTCAGATACCTTTCTGTAGCCATTCGCCTTCCAAGGACAAGGCATCGTGAAGAGATCTCTTCCTCAGCGGTTGCCCTTCTATTACGGATGGGTAATCGTCGCCTTCGGGTTTGTGTTTGGTGCATTCAACGTCGGCATGACTTCTTGGGGGCTTGGGGTTTTTGTCACCCCTATGCAGGAGGACTTGGGGTGGGATAGGGGCCTGGTGTTCCTTCCCCTCTTGATAGGTGCCCTTGTTACGCTACCCCTGGGCATCATCTTCGGCCCACTGGCTGACAAGAAACACGGGCCTCGGCTCATGGCCATCATCGGCGTCATCCTGTTTGGGGTGTCGCTTCTCTACATGAAGACTGCGGGGAACGTCGTTGGGTACGTTCTCATCTTTGGCGTAGTAGGCGGGTTGGGTCGATTCACCGTGCAGATAGCCCTGGTAGTGGTGCCCAAGTGGTTTGTCCGCAAACGAGGGTTGGCTCAGGCCACCGTTTCAGCAGGGTTTTCCGTGGGGCCGCTGATTTTCCCACTCATCCTGCAATCGCTTGTGGATAGCATCGGGTGGCGCGATACCTGGTTCGTTATGGGCATAGCGCTGCTTGCCCTGGCACTTCCGGGGGCGTTCCTGATTATCCGCGCTCCAGAGGACGTTGGGCTACGCCCCGATGGCGATACAGACGAGCAGGTAGCCGCCGCGGCCGCTACGCCCAGGACAACGGGCAACCTTGGGGAGGTCAGCCTGACGCGTAAGGAAGCAATACACACCCGCCAGTTTTGGTTACTGGTGGTTGCCATTGGGCTGGCCACCCTGGGTATTAGAGGCATGATCCCTAACTTCCAGCCATTTTTCATTGCTCTGGATTTTGAGCCTACTTTGGCGGCAGCGTCCATCAGCGCGTACGCCGTGCCTGCCATCATCATGGGCTTTGTCTTCGGCATCATGGCAGACCGCCAGGGGCCACGGAAACCCTTCTTGATTGTCTGCTCCATTGTTGCCACTGGCCTTGTCCTGGTGTCCCTGGTGTCGTTGCTGCAGAACGTTGCCATGATGTTTGCCGCCATGATTTTCCTGGGGTTTGGCCTAAATGCCTTCTTTGTTGTGAGCCAGGTATTCGTCGCCAACACCTTCGGTCGACAGCACATCGGCGCGATTCGAGGGGTGATGCAGACCGTGAACAACCTGGCTACCTTTGGCGGTCCTTGGCTCTTTGGCGTCATATACGACGTCTCCGCCGAATACATGCTGCTCTTTGGTATAGCTGTGGTTTTCTGGGTCATCACTATCACCATGGCCTCTCTTGTCAGACCCTTAGCCCGACCTAAGCCGAGTGCGCCGTAACCCCTTGACCCAACCCTTGGGCGTGTGTCTAAATGAGAGGCGATGAAGCGTTCCTGATTCAGCGGAATTGGGTGGGTGCAACGCCTGTGGCAGACAACCAGAACGACCCCGTAGCTGCAAGAGACCTGTTGCTGGAGACCGGGGAAGCGGTTTCCTGTGACCTGGTACCCCTTGGCTCCAACTACACCTTCCTCGTCTGCCTCCAGGGTGAGGACGGGGAGCAACTCAAAGCTATCTACAAGCCTCGCAAGGGAGAGATACCCCTGTGGGACTTCCCCGGCGGAAGCCTTCACCTGCGCGAGTACGCCTCCTACCTTTTGGCCGATGCCCTGGGCTGGGGCTTTATCCCCAAGACCATCCTGAGAGAAGGCCCTCATGGCTCGGGTTCCGTGCAGCTCTATGTGGAGCACAACCCCCGTTACCACTACTTCACCATGCGCGAAGAACACTTTGATGAGTTGCGTCGCATCTGCCTCTTTGATCTCATTGCCAACAACGCCGACCGCAAAGCGGGGCACACGCTTTTGGGCGATGACGGGCAGGTCTGGGGCATTGATCATGGCCTCACGTTCCACCCGTTTCCCAAGCTGCGAACGGTGATATGGGACTTTGCGGATGAGCCGGTATCGGAACTCTTGCTAGAAGACCTGCGTGGGCTTGCTACACGAATCGATAAAACCGACGCGTCTGTGGCCCCTATCCTGGAGTTGCTGGACCCGAAAGAGGTGGAGGCGCTTTACCTCCGACTTGAGGCAATTCTTAATAACCCTGTGTTCCCTGACCCCTCCAATGCCCATCTCCCCTGGCCCTACATGTAACAGTCAGGTAGCTTCGGTCCAAGTCTCCGCCCTGGTATACTAGGCACGCCACCGGTTGGCAGACAGATTGGTAGACAGAAAAATTCGCTGAAACGCTCAAGGTAACCACTTTGGGGTTTCTTTAATGCATTTGGAGGAGTAAACAATGCCATCGTTTGATGTAGTTTCAAAAGTTGATGTCAGTGAGCTTGATAACGCCATTAATGGAATAGGGCGTGAGGTCAAACAACGCTATGATTTCAAGGGGACGGACTGTGTTATTGAACGGACAGGGGACAAAGTGACGATACAGGCCGATAACGAGGTTTTGCTAAGGCAAATGCAGGAGCTTCTGGCGCAGTATTGTGTCAAACGTGGTGTGAACCACGAGTCGTTGGAGTACAAGACCCCTGAGGCTGCTACCAAAGGTTCCCTGCGACAGGAAGTTGTTGTGCGACAGGGTATAGAGCAGGACATCAGCAAGAAAATTGTTCAGGCAATCAAAGGCAGCAAGCTTAAAGTCCAACTGGCAATCCAGGGCGATGAAGTTCGGGTGACAGGCAAGAATCGTGATGACCTTCAAGCAGCTATTGACCAGATGAAAGAGATGAAGCTGGGTTTGCCCCTGCAATACATCAACTTCCGGGATTAATGAGGGGTAAAGCTTAAGGGCTGGGTGGAAACAGGAGAGTTTAATCTTACCCATGTTCCGCCTTAAAGCATTACATGGTCTCAGCTGCCTTGCTCTTTGGGACGGCTGGTGTGAATGAGTGCACAGCCACGAGAAAAATATTGCAAAGAGCGATGGCAGACACCACTGCTAAGGATAGCCGGAGATCAGTCTCCCCGGCCAAGCCAGCTAACAACGCTCCTAATCCGCCTACTATTTCACCAGTCCCCATCAATAGGCCAATCATAATCATTTGCCGTCCACCAACGATGCTGAGCACGATGGCGATAAGAGTGGGGACTAGGCCCATGATGGCCATTCCAGCCAGTATCAGCGCAGCAATTAATACTGGCAGATTGGGAGCCCACATGATTAAGAGGGGCGAGGCGGAGCCTGCCACCAGGACCAATAGTGTGATTGTCTTTCCACTGTGACTTTCTACCAAACGACCAATGAGCACCGCGCCCAAGCTCCCGGACAGTACCATTAATGAGAACAACGCACCTGCTGCACTTGGCGAGAATTCACGCTCCTCAACTAGATAAAGTGGCGTCATGCTCCACAAGCCCATCAGAGCCATGTTGTACAAACCCAGGATACCCAGGGAAGCGAGACTGGCTGAGCCCCAAACTAGCCGAGCCTGGGTTTTTAAATCATGCAGAGACATATGCCCATTTGATGGTGGGCGTATCCAGTGGCGCAGGCGTAGGAAGATGACCCCCATGATTAGCGCTGGTATGACTGTAATTTGCATCACGCTGCGCCAGTCCAAGAAAGCTAGAAGTACCCCTGCCGTAAGCGGCGCAATGACCTCCATGAATGATCCGCCGACATAGTGCACTCCCAGGGCAAAAGCACGCCGACTGGGCATTTGCTCCGCCAGCGTGCCCATGGCGACCGGATGCCACGCTGCGGCGCCTGACGATGCGAGTGCGATGAAAAACAAAAGAATCCAATAACTAGATGTCATGGATGCTATCAAGTATGCTCCGGCTACCCACCAGAACGT
The DNA here is from genome assembly GCA_963694315.1 of Dehalococcoidia bacterium. Lineage (GTDB taxonomy): Bacteria > Chloroflexota > Dehalococcoidia > Lucifugimonadales > UBA1127 > UBA1127. Next base: position 12,969 of record CAVOCU010000023.1, read on the forward strand.
ACTGAGCAGGAAGACCATTCGAAATCGCGTCTCCCCCACCAAGCTGGCAGGGATGTGAGTTACCCCAGCACTGATGGCGATGACGGTGAAGATAAGGCCTACTTGAGTTTTGCTGAGATCCAAGCTCAGGGCTATTGCCGGTGCGATAATCCAGAGTGCAGATGTCCCGGCGTCCACGGCACCGTGGCCTGTTGGAAAACCGATAAAATAAAAGACTCTCTCTCTTCTGCTGTTCATAGAGTCAATCCCATGAAGACACCCCGGATTCTGCAGTTAAGGAATACCTTCTCCAGAAGGACAATTGGAATTGGGTGCCACACTTCTACAGTCGTCAGGTAGCCCGTGTGCAGCCCCGATACATCGAAATGGGGCAACCGTCAGGTAGTTAGGGGCAGGGCTCAGCTTTGACGGCGGTTCACCCTGCGCGTAGTCTTTTGCTCTTTCGACTCTTCGTCACTGGAACCCGATTCACCCTCTGAAGCTGCGACAACTCTGCCGCTCAGCTTCCTAGCCAAGAACGATAGCGGTATACCTACCCCTACCATTAGCCCCAGGGCTATGGCAGCTTCAACCAGCGCCTTGCCGCCGAAACCACCCTTTGTCAGAACGTAGAACGTCACCATAAATCCTAAGAATAAGGTGAACCAGAACAGCGTTCCTACAATCATGGCGATGCTAGACATTGGGGCCTCCAGGTGTGTAAAAGAGTTAGGGTCTTCGGCTGCTGGGCCGGGGGCGCTTGAGCGCCTGCTTGGTGCTACGAATAAGACGGGTGCTGAGGGTTAGCGGGAGCAATCCACTACTGACGTACCTCACCATTTCCGGGTTCCCGGACAACACCGGATGTTGCCATTTCCGTAGTAACTCCTGCGTGACAGGGCCTTCAAGGGAGGCATCTCGAAAGGTTGTGAGCGGGTACCAACCGTCCTTGTTATGGCTGAAAGATGTCCCGCCGGCTTCTTGCACCAAGATGATTCCCGCAGCTACGTCCCAGGAGTAGGGCGTGCCGTGCAGCGTGTACTGATAGGTGCCGTCAGCCACCATGGCTAGTTCTGAGGCGGTGCTGCCCACGGAGCGTTGCTGCCCGCCGTTCTTTAATAGCTCTTTGCTTGGTCGGAATCTACCGGAAAGGAACCCTCCCCGCACAACAACACGACCGGCGATAGGCTTGTCTCCCGGCGCGACTTGCAGTCGCTCTTCCCCTTCCCACGCGCCGCCGCCTTTGCGAGCGTGGATGACCCGACCTTCAGTGGTCTCAGGCCAGGGCATGAAGACAGCACCCACAATGGGGGTTCCGTCCTCCACCAGGGCTATGGAACAGCAGAAGGAAGGCAGTCCATTGGAGAAATTGGTGGTGCCGTCCAGCGGGTCTACTACCCATATCAAGCCCGACTCACCTGACTCCTTGCGGCCCCCCTCCTCGCCCACGAATCCGTGGGCGGGAAAGCGGCGGGCGGTCTCTTCGAACAGGTAGGCTTCAGCAGCCTTGTCCGCTTCTGTTACCGGGTCCTTCCACCCCTCTTTGTCCTTGTACTCCACGGACATAGGCTTGTGGAACCGATCCATCAGGATACGGCCGGCTCCCCTAGCCAATTCAATGGCTTGGGCTTCAATCTCCTGGAGTTCCTTTGGGGAAAGGGGCATGACCAACCTCACACTGGATATGTGTATGGTACCACCAGGGCGTGCCATGAACCCACTCTGCCGTTTAATTGTTCCATCATTTTACTAACGCTGCGGCTCAAACCACGGTGACAGGCAGCGTGGTTTAAAGTTTGTTCCAGTGCTATCCGTCAAGGGAATGGGTCGAGGCTCAGCCTTGTGGGTGCAGGGCTAGCCCTGCTGGTATACTGGCGACATGCCAATTCAAGTGCTCTCCCACGAGGTTGCTGCCCGTATTGCGGCAGGTGAGGTTGTAGAGCGTCCCTCCTCTGCTGTGAAGGAACTTGTGGAGAACGCCGTGGATGCCGGTGCTAGCTTTGTGCAAGTAGAGGTGACTGCTGGCGGGGTAGAGGGCATTCGGGTGGTGGACAACGGCCACGGCATACCCGTAACAGAAATGGCAAACCTGTTCCAGCGCCACGCCACCAGCAAGCTGACGTCTGCTGAAGACCTCAACAGCATCACTACCATGGGTTTCCGGGGAGAAGCGCTCTACTCACTGGCCGCTGTGGCAGAGGTGTCTCTGCTTACGCGCACCGCTGGCGAAGAAGTGGCCACGTATGTTGAGGCCAGCAACGGGCGAGCGCTTCGACAGGAGCCCAGGGGTGGCCCTGTAGGTACCACGGTGTCCGTAGACCATCTCTTCGACCAGGTTCCGGCGAGGAAGAAATTCCTCAGAGCGCCAAAATCCGAGCTTACCCGTATCCACACTGTCATGACCCACTACGCTTTAGCCTATCCGGCAGTCCGTTTTAGCCTCGTCGCTGATGGCAGGACGACCTTCTCCTCGCCGGGCAACGGAGACATGAGGGAGGCTGTGGCTGCCGTCTACAACCGAGAGGTGGCGCAGGCGCTGCTGGCCGTGGAGAGCACGAGCGATGCTGGTATCAGCGTGACCGGGCTGGTGAGCACTCCCGACATGCACCGGGCCAACCGTAGCTACATTGGCCTCTACGTCAACCAACGGCCAATACAGAGTCGGACGCTCACCTACGCAGTCACGGAGGCCTATCGAGGGATGATGGCGAGTGACCGGTTCCCCCTGGCGGTGCTGATGCTCAGCGTCCCGCCTGAGGACGTAGACGTGAATGTGCATCCAACCAAGGCGGAAGTGCGGTTCCGTGTTGAAGGCGATGTGTTCAGTGCGCTCCAACGCGGCGTACGAGAGGCCATCGTCGCAGGGTCTCCGGTGCCTGAAATGGGCATTTCTGCTGCTGGGCGAGGGTCGTCGCCGCTGATGGGTGTGCCTCGAGTGCCTGAGCGCAGCCACAGTCTGTGGGGTGGCTTTTCGTCGGGGGCATCACCGGACCAAACATCGCAATCGCCAGTCGATAGACCTGAACCGGCATCGCAAGAAGCGTTCCCCATGATGAATGCGCTGCCTGCGCTGCGGGTGCTGGGCCAGAGTCAGGAGACCTACATTGTGGCCGAGGGGCCGAACGGTCTCTATCTCATTGACCAGCATGCCGCCCATGAGTGCGTGGTGTATGAGCGACTTAACGCTGCGGCTGCCAAGCATAATCCTGAAGTTCAGGGGTTGCTGGAACCCGTCACGGTGGAGCTAACATCCTTTCAGGCAGAGACAGTCCATGAGTATGGCGAGGTGTTGGCGCAGTATGGTTGGGGGCTGGAGCCCTTTGGCGATAGGACGTACTTGCTGCGCGGCGTCCCGGCGGTGCTAGCCAACAAAGGGCCTGCTAAATCGTTCATAGAGTTGCTGGACGGTGTTGGTGATGCGGTTGAATTCTCATCGCGGGAAGACCGCATCGCAGCTACGGTAGCCTGTCACGGCTCGGTGCGGGCTGGACTGGTGCTCAGCCACGAAGAGATGGTTGAGATGGTTCGACTACTGGAAAAGACGCAGCAGCCTCACACCTGCCCGCATGGTAGACCAACCATGTTGCACCTCAGCGCCAACAACCTAGAGCGTGAGTTCGGGAGAGCATAGCCCTGCACCCAGGCTACCTGGCGATAATTAAAGGGGCAGGCTGACCACCGTAGCTGTTCCTTCACCACTCATCGCTACTAGACCGTCGCGTAGCAGCCCCTGAAGTAGGTTCAGCAGCCACGACTCGTCGTTGGCAATGTAGTCTGGTTTGACCACTGGCCCCAGCACTTCTATGCTGCACGACTCGCCCTCCGACAGCCCTCTTAGGTGCGCTACTACCCTGCCGCGATAGTACCTGCTGGAACCCTCGAACTTCTCCGGCTTCGTCTTGTACGGCGTACGGGTCTCGGCAATTATGCCGTTTGATGCCAGGAATGCCCCGGCAGCCTTGCAATCGGAACGCACTGGACATAGGAGGCAGGTGGGGCGTCGAGCCGTGCAGACCGTAGCGCCTAGGTCCATCAACGCCTGGTTCCAGCTCCACGATTCCCCTACCGGTAGCGCCTGTTGTGCAATGCCAGCAAGCTCCTTCTCAGGTGCCCCCTCTGGCCCGTAAAAGACGCGGCCGAGCACTCGTCGGACATTGGTGTCGATGACCGCCACCTCCTGACCCAGCGCGAAGCACGCCAGGGCGGCTGCGGTGTATTCGCCCACACCCGGCAGTCCGCGAAGGGCCTTCATATCATCCGGCAGCACACCCTCATAGACCTCTGCCACCTGCTTGGCAGCGCGTTGGAGGTTCATGGCGCGTCGGTTGTAGCCCATACCTGCCCACGCTCTAATGACCTCTGCTGCTGGAGCATCGGACAGGCTCTGGAAGGTGGGGAACTGTTGGAGGAACGCCAAGTAAACGGGAATAACCCGGTCAACCTGGGTCTGTTGGAGCATGATTTCAGACACCATGATGGCGTAGTGGTCTGTGGTAGAACGCCACGGGAGCTGACGGCTCTCTTGGGCAAACCAATCCAGCAGGGCTTTTTGTACTGCTGCTACGGCTTGTGCTGGAAGTTCTCGTAGAAGGTCTGGCACCTGCTCCCCCGTCTGATGTGTTGCTCAGAGTCTACGGCGGGAGGTGTTTCGTCACAACCGGTGTGCAGCAGTATGTTCATCAGGGTGGTTCAGGGCGAAATACTTGCGCTCGCCTTAAGTCCCCTGTATCGTTTCTTATGTGCGGCCCGCTAGCTCAATTGGCAGAGCAAATGACTCTTAATCATTAGGTTCTCGGTTCAAGTCCGAGGCGGGTCACTCCACCACAGCTTTCCACAACCTTCATCGCGTGGACTCATTTTTGGGGATGTGTCGGAATTGGCAGACGAGCATGACTTAGGATCATGTGCTTAACAGCGTCCGGGTTCGAGTCCCGGCATCCCCACCACCCTAGCTAGTTCATAGCTGAGAGACCAGGGTAATCCTGGCCTCTTTTCTATTCGGTTGTTAAGGTTTACCACCCACACTACCACCCACCAGCTCAGTTCCCTCATTTCGTAGAGACAAAAAAGAGCTTGCTATGTAAGCCGCTCCGATACCCTTAAGAAAGATTTGACCCTCCCTTACCCCTGCGCATCTCCCAGATTTTGCGAGCAGTAGGACTATCTTCAATGGTGCGGTCTATAGAACGGCGGTTACGTTTGCCGGTGCTAATCTCTGGAACAGTGTGATTGAGTGGGGCAACTCCAAAGGGATGCTTACACCTACTGAGATCGGTATCCTGGGCATCGCAGCATCCGTCCCTGAGCGTGTACCCAGTGAAATTCAAAGCCAGCGAATTCTTGAAACCCTCAAGCGACTACAAAAGGAAGGCTGTCAGATTCAACTCGAGTCCGATTAGTGGGAAGGCTCCGGCCCCCCGCCCGCCTCCAACGTTAAAAGCAATTGTGAACCGCTTAGAGGCGCTTCTGCAGGCCGTTCACTTATATTAGGAGGGGCGGGCGGGGGGGCGAGTTTCGGGGCTAGTTATTGTCGTGCATTTGGCTTAGGTTGAGACCCCTAAAAGTAGCCATGCAACGGAGGCGCGGATTCAGGCAACAACCTGCCTGGCCGTTTTCGGGGTGCAATTAGGGTCGGTATTCGTAGCTGAGTCGTAGGGGAGCCAAAACACAAGCTGTAGCAACGCCGGATGTACAGACCTTTGCAGAGGGCGAGGCCGTAGCCCTAAGGTTACCCTGAGATGTTTTGGAGTTCTGGTCATACGGTGTGTATATTATTGGGGCAAAACCTTAGGGTAGGTAAACTATCTCAGAGTTTTATTTGTAGTAGCAGTATTATATTCATATGGACATCAATATGCGGTCGATGGCGTTGGTATTACTACTAATTATGTTGGTGTCAAGCTGTAGCTCAAATACATCTAGCACTCCGTATCCAACTCCTACACCATACCCAACTTACACTCCAGTTCCTTCGCCTACTAATACGCCAAACCCTGAACCGACAGCTAAGACTATTCCTACACCAACAGTGACTGTTGATATTGAAATTCCAGAACCAACTCCAACTATAGATGGAAGATGGCGCGGAATAGTAGTTTGTGATTGGGATAAAGAGCAGTGGGGAGGAGGCGAATACAAACTTGGTAACGGTAAACTCTCTGGCAAGATTGATTTCACTGTTAGTAAAGGAACTATAAAAGCAGGAAATTATGACTATCCTGGCCGTGGAAGATTTTGGATGGATCGGTCAGGAGGTGGACATAAAATTCAATCATTTAAGGTCTCTAAACACAAAATTAATATAGAAAGTAAAGCTCTCGAAAATATCTCTAATTGGGAAGCAAACTTAGTTACCAATAATACTATGGATTTGATTGGTGAGTTGGATTCTTGCAAAGGGAAGTTGTATAGAACTGAAGAAATATCCTTTGACTCGTATTCACCCAAAAATCTCTTAGATTACGTTGATGGAGTTGAAAATGACAAAAAATATACCATTCCAGGGTTACTTACATTCCCCGAAGGTGATCAAGAAAAATACCCAGTAATGATTATGATTGTTAATTCAGGCTGTGGCTATGGTAATAGAGAGGCTACCTATGGTTTTGATATTAAAAATCAAGGTGTGGCCACACTTGAGATCGACAACTGTTCACCCAGAGGACTAAGTGAAGACAATCCGATTGCTAGAAATAATTATTTAAAATTAACTACTTGGATGGGGGCAGCCGATGCCCTGTACGCGTTAAAATTTTTACAAAGCCATCCAAAAGTTGACGGAGATAAAATTGGTATTACTGGTTTTAGTTGGGGTGGTCAGGTTGCCTTCTTTAGTGGCTTAGATTTAATTAGAAAATCAATAGTAGGTGATAGTGTTGACTTTGCTTTAAGGGCACCTTTTTATATGTTTTGTAGACAGTTTGACGACCCGCAATATTCAAAAAACAAACTTCACATTTTTCAAGGGGAACTTGATTCTGTTCCGCCAAACCATTGTCGTGAAATGACAAGCAGTTTTAATAATCTAGGTTATGATGTGTCGATTGACGTCTATCCTAGTGCATATCATAACTTCGATGACCCTTGGTGGGATTCGCCACCACCTAAAAAAAACTATTATCAATGGTATGTTACTGACAAGTGTTATTACTGGATTGACAAAGACTACAAAAGATCATGGAGACTGGATGATATGAGAATTGAATTTGATGATTATAAGGACTGGGATTTCAGCTCAGATCCGTTTTATAAAGAATACAAAAAAGAGTGTGAACACTCGGGTCCTATGTATGGACGAAATGATAGTGCAGCACAACAATCAGCTGCCAAATTGCTAGAGCTGATAAACCAATACCTCAGGTATTAATTAATTCCCTCAACATTTTTATGAACGACGGAGAACTCTAAGAGTGTTCGGCGGTTTTACGAAACTAAGGAGAAACGGGTAATCGAAGTAATATGTGCTTCTCCAATAAATCGATGGGAGGGAAGCAGATGTGACGAAGTACTCGGGGGTGTTAGCTTTAAATGAAACTCCTACCAATACTCTTACTAACGTGCGTACTCTCCTTGGGAGTGGCGTGCTCTTCTGAGCCTGCTCCAGTGGGTTTGGATACTCCGGGGGCTGAGGTCGCCACCACATCTTCGATTGCCAGCTCTGCAACGCGCGTTGCGACTGCATCATCAATCGAAGAGAAAGATTTAAAATCATACAACAAAGCTCTTGCTCAGGAAACCGCTGTTGCATCGACCACCAAGAACAAGGTTCAAGAGCCGGGCAAACCATTAGTGATTCGCGAACTTGATTATTGGGAAGAAACGAATCCCATAATAGAATTCGCAGTTATAGAGGGGGGAACTCCACTAGGCAAGGTGATTAGGCAAGTACAACCCGGGCTAATGTCCGGTAATCAGAAGGATTGGGAAGCGCTCATTGCAGCGGTAGAAATTGCTCTTCCTGTGTATCAACGTGCGTTGAATGACTGGTTAGAAATACAACCTCCCAGCGCAGGCAAGTCCCCCGCGCTCCATCGTGCTTACGCTAAAACTTGGGGAAAGCGCATTGAATCATTGCAAGCCATGGCAGTTGGCTGGAGCAATGGGGATGACGACCTTGTCTTATCGGGGTACAACTCAATGGGTGCGGCTGGGCAGCTTGGGCAGAGAGCCGAATCCTTACGGGCTGAGTTCAATACCTATCTATATGAACAGTGCAATAAGCATGAATACAAGGAATGCAAATAGTGCGACTGGTGCTCCCGCTCTTGGTTGTTGGTGTGGTGTCAGGGAGGATGTGTAGTGACTGAAAAGGTGTTTCCAATCCGTTGTACCTGCAACGAATGCGGCCACCATCGGCCAGATACTCATCAACCTTGACCGTGAACATGGTCGGAAGCCTGAGCCATGGGCAGATGCACTCCCTGAGTGGAAGCGTTGACCGCTAGGTGTATCATCTCTTAATAAATATCCGATATGGAGAGTTTGTGATGGCCGATGTCTATGTGTGCGTCAAGTGTAATGGAACCGAATACACGACCGGTGAAATAAGGACGACAGGTTCTGGAATTACACGCTTCCTAAACATTCAAAACCAAAAATACGGTGCCGTGACTTGCCTAGGTTGCGGCTATACGGAATTCTACAGGACTGGCGGTAAGGGGATTGGCAATGTTGTGGATTTCTTTACCAATTAGATGAAACTTCTACCGATACTCCTGCTAGCGTTCGTCCTCTCCTTGGGAGTGGCGTGTTCCTCTGAGCCGGCGTTTGAATCTGTACAACAAGAAGCCAGAGCCTACGTCAACAGAGGTCTTGAGTACCATGCCCTTGGCCAACACGAGAAGGCGATTCAGTCCTACGACAAGGCTATCCGCCTAAACCCCCAAAACGCTCAAACTTATAACAAGAGAGGTGTTGTGCGCGCTGATCTTGGCCAATACGAGAGGGCGATTCAGTCCTACAACGAGGCTATCCGCCTCGATCCTGAATACGCTACTACCTATTACAACAGAGGAAACGCATTTAAAGCGCTCGGGAATTCGATTAAGGCAGAGCAAGACTTGGCGAAAGCCAAGGAGCTGGGAGTGTATTGAAACTTCTACCAATCCTCCTACTAACGCTCGTTCTCTCCTTGGGAGTGGCGTGTTCCTTTGAGCGCCAATGAAGCCATCCTGCGTCTTGCTGGTTCCTTTGAGTCAGAGGATGCGCTATCACCAGCAAACCTCATCGGTCAGATACTCATTTAAATCCTCTTCCTCGTCGCCGGTATGCACGCTTGGTTGCTTCAGGGCACCAAGTTTGAGGTCGGTCGCAAGTACGCCGTTGACCCGTACGAAGAACAGAAAGAGGCCATCGATCGGATCATCAGCCTCCTGCCCAGCAACTTCAAGGACGGCATGGAGAACTGGACTGGCCGCATTGAGCAGCACATCGCTGACACCAACTACGGCCTGATGATCTGGGACTTGATTGAGCAACGTGACTGCATCGACCTGGCAACAGACCTAGACGGTGATCGCTTGACCGACCTACTTGCCGACATCTCGGATCCCCTCCGCGCTTACGGTGGCAAGGTGGCCAAGCATCTGGGCAAGGACATCAAGACCGCAGATGTATGGGCAGAGATGGGCTACACCACCGGCAACGGCCGCGATATGACTTCCGTCATGCACCGCATGGACGGCCCGCCGATCCATCAGCAGACCCTAGGCTCCGCAGACGCCATGCTCCTTCGCCTCTTGGATGGCGACGAGTGGGTGGGTGGCACCAAGCAGCCTTATGACCCCCGCATCCACTTCGTCCTAATTCGCGATGCGTATTTGGACGCCAACCCAGGCAACAAGGAACTTGCTGGCTGGTTGGATAGCGCACTTGACACCTTTGACCAGGTATACACCGGAGAACGTCCTGGGTTTCTGCAGGGCTACGAGGCTCTGAAGAACTCCATCAAGCCCTGGGGCGCATAAGCAGCTACCTCGTCACATATTGGTAATGCCAGAAAGGGCACTCTCGGTGAGGGTGCCCTTTCTCTTTTGTCATTGTTGTGGTACCGAGGAAGAATTTCGAACCTATACTCTCTTGAGGGATGCAGGTTTCTCCATGTAGCACCATTACGCCTATGTGAGTGGGTGGAAACCTAGGAATATAGGCTACAGAAGATGCCATCACTGCAACGAAGAGAGCCTCGGCTGATGCCGAGGCTCTCGCTTTAGTTAACGCATAGGCGGTGGTGGGCCGTCCTGTGGCGGTGGGCCGTCATCTGGCGGTGGGCCGTCATCTGGCTGTGGGCCTGGCGGTGGGCCGTCATCTGGCTGTGAGCGTGGCTGTGGGCCGTCGCCGTCCTGTGGCTGTGGACCTGGCTGTGGGCCTGGCTGTGGGCCTGGCGCTGGGCCTGGCGATGGGCCTGGCTGTGGGCCTGGCTGTGGGCCTGGCTGTGGGCCGTCCTTTTGTTTGCTGTCC
>CAVOCU010000024.1:0-23343 GCA_963694315.1 Dehalococcoidia bacterium
TCATCCCCTATTCTTAACGTACTCTCACTTCCCAATGCCAGCACACGTGCTAGTATCCTGGCATCTCGCAGCATTGGGAGATGCCATGCCCCTGTATGACATCGCCATGCGCGTCCGCATCAAGGATCAACACCCTGATACCCCGATGGGCATGTGGGGCCAGGCTAGTGAGGTTGCTGGTGTGAACTACATGTCGATACCACATGGCGAATCCACCGCTGACGCCCAACAGATATACACCGTCCTCTTCGACGGCGAAAGCAAGCCCATAAAGGTCTTTGAATTCTGGTTGGAGCAGGACTTCGGGTAGTTCCCCATTCATCCCCCCGCCCTAGCTACGGCACAAATATTACGCACATTACCGGTGACGGCCACCTGATCAACTACTGTCGCGCCTGCCCACCACCTGTCAACATGGTCGCTAGGACGCTGCTATAATCTCAGGACTACAACGGAGGTACGACAACATGATGACTCCAGAGGTTGCGGAAGCTATGGCTAACTCGGTGATTCAAAGCCTTGCAGAAAAATTGGATACGGGCCACATGCCAGAGTTGCATACCCACCCCAGCAACAACCTGGTGACAATGATTTACACAACGTTTGTCGAAGGCTATATCAGTGGAAAGCCCTCAAAGGCATTGGTATACTTGGCACTGACAGAGGATCCAGAAGTTGCCCAATGGATTGAGAACCGCGTGGTGAGGATAGAAGAGCCAAGCTAGCCCTGGCGTAACCCTATGGATTTGGGACAACCACGCCCATACGTTTGCCCTGCCTGTTAGAAACGCGGCTACTACATTCACAGGAGGCTACACCACCATGCTGACCCCAGAGCGCGCACTAAGCATTTCTCGAGAGGTGTTCCTGACCGTTGTCGATGGCATCGATGAGGGGCAAATCGCCGTGGGTGAAGAATCAAAGGAATCCTTCACCTTACTGAGCAACATGGCCATCGATCAGGGAGAGGAAGGCCCAGGCCAGGCGGTCTTGTTTCTGGCGTTGATGGAGAACCCGCAGAAGGCCGGCGACTTGAAATCGGTTCTGAGCAAGCTGATGGAGAAGCTCTAAGGTCATTTATAACGAATCACTTTTTGGAGGCAGACAACGGCTTACACGTACGCTTGCAGCGACTATCCGGGTATGGCCCCGTGTCCAGGCCAAAGCCCTTGCGGTGTTGATGCTCAAGAACATCAGGAATTACGAGCAGGCTGCTGGCATAGACATAGACCTCCTGCGGTATCTGGAGCTTCTCCAGATACCGCAGGAGGATTGGCAGCTCTTCCGCGACCAGCCTTAGGGCCCCTTAGGGGCTTTTACTCTACGAAAGTCTCTAATTTCCTACAGTTCATCTCCAGTAATACGGCTGTACCCTCTCCCTATGCCTTGGCGCCCTCACCAAAGCCGCTAAACGGCCAAATTGCAGCTAGGGTGTTCCACGCCCTATAATGGCATACGGAAAACGTTGCGCTGTAGAAGGGTGCCCATGACCACTGCCCCGGAGATTCTCGGAACGCTGCACACACTCAAGACCATCGCCATCGTTGAGCTGGACGCCGTCGAGGACGCTGCCGGGCTTGAAGCGTGGCGCATCGCGTACCTGGGCCGCAAAGACGGCCGCATCACCATGATCATGAAGGGCATGTCGGCCTTGGACCCGGAGGCCAAGCGCACCGTGGGCGCAATGGCCAACGATGTGAAGACCTTGCTGGAAAGCCAGTTAGAGGTCAGGACAGAGGAAATGAAATCGGTAGAGCTGAACCGGGCATCCATAGAGGGTCGCCTGGACGTCACGCTCCCTGGCCGTCGCCCCGCCCTTGGCCGACTCCACCCCATCACCCAGACCGTGCGAGAAATCACCAAAGCTTTCGCCTCAATGGGCTTCCAGGTCGTCGAGGGGCCGGAAGTCGAGACTGACCACTACAACTTTGAAATGCTGAACATCCCCAAGGGCCACCCTGCCCGGGACATGTTCGATACCATATGGCTTGACCACACCAACGCAGAGGGTGAGCAGGACATGCTGCTGCGCACCCACACATCGCCAATGCAGGCGCGAGTCATGGAGATGACCAAGCCCCCTGTGCGCGTGGTGGTTCCCGGCCGTGTCTACCGCTACGAGGCCACAGACGCCACCCATGAATGGCACTTTGCCCAGGTGGAAGGGCTGGCCGTTGACCAAGGCATCACCTTTGCCAACCTGAAAGGCACCCTGTATGAGTTTGCCCGGCTCATCTTTGGGCCAGAGCGCAAAGTACGGTTCCGCTGCGATTTCTTTCCCTTTGTGGAGCCGGGCGTGGACATGTCCATCGACTGCTTCAATTGCGATGGCGCGGGCAACGTAAAGGGCTCCGACGATGGTTGCCGCATCTGCCGTGGCAGTGGCTGGATTGAAATCATGGGCGCGGGCATGGTTCACCCACGGGTGTTGGAGATGGCAAACGTAGACCCAACGGTGTACACAGGCTTCGCCTTCGGTGTGGGCGTAGAGCGTATCGCCATGCTCAAGCACGGCATAGACGACATCCGGTACTTCTACGGCAACGATGCCCGGTTCCTGCGACAGTTCTAAGTAGAACAACCTTTGAGGTAACACGTGAAAGTACCCCTGTCCTGGCTGAAAGCATACGTAGGCGTGAACGTCCCCGTGGACGAGCTGGCGCATCGGCTTACCATGGCCGGCGTGGAATCAGGCGGCGTTGAGCAGCTTGGCGGCTGGAACGACACCTACGTGGGCCGCGTGCTGGCAGTGGAGCCCCACCCCAACGCTGACCGCCTGCGACTCTGCACTGTGGACATCGGGGCCGAGCAGCTTCAGGTAGTCTGCGGCGCGCCCAACGTGGCTCCCAACCTGAACATCGCCTTCGCCAAAGTGGGGGCCAGGATGTTCGATACCCACTCCGGCAAGACAGAGGCGTTGAAGCCCGCCAAGATTCGAGGCGTGGTCTCAGAAGGCATGATCTGCTCTGTCCTGGAGCTTGGCATCGGGGAGGAACATGACGGCATTCTGGTGCTTCCTGACGATGCACCCGTAGGCACCCTCTTAGCGGACTACCTGGGCGATGCTGTGCTTGACCTGGAAGTCACCGCTAACCGACCCGACTGCCTATCAGTCCTCGGCGTGGCCCGAGAGGTCGCCGCGTTCCAGGGCACCCAAATCACAGAACCAGACAGCAGCTACCCGGAGGGCGGCGAACCCATAACAACGATGGTCACGGTGGAGATAGCAGACCCGGAGTACTGCAAACGCTACACAGCCACACTCATCACAGGGGTTACCATCGGGCCATCGCCACAATGGATGCAAGACAGGCTCAACCGCGCGGGCCAGCGGCCCATCAACAACATTGTGGATGTGACCAATTACGTCATGCTGGAATTCGGCCAGCCCCTCCACTCCTTCGACTTCGATAAGGTCAAAGACCACAAGGTCATTGTGCGGCAGGCAACGCATGGCGAGGCCCACACCACCCTTGACGGCATAGACCGAAAGTTGCAGCCCCCAATGATTGTCATTGCAGACCCCAGCGGCGTCATAGGCCTGGCGGGGGTCATGGGCGGAGCCAACACGGAGGTCACAGAGGCCACAACATCCATCCTGCTAGAGTCCGCAAGCTGGCACCCCTTCAACACCCGTCGCACAGGGGACGCGTTGAAGCTGCGCTCAGAGGCGTCAGCGCGGTTTGAGAAGGGCTGGCGGCCTGAGCTACCACCGTTAGGTCTGCGCCGAGCCACCAAACTCATTCTGGACGTAGCTGGCGGCACTGTGGCCAAGGGCATCATTGATGAATACCCGGCGAAGCAGGATGTGGCGAAAGTCACGCTGACCCTGGCTCGACTCGAAAAAATCCTGGGCATCACCGTCCCGCTGGACGAAGTGACCAAGACGCTCAACACCCTAGGGTTTGATTGCACAGAGGTCGGCACAGACGCCGTGGAAGCCATCGTGCCGCCGTGGCGCGCTGACATCGCCATCGAAGAAGATCTGGTGGAGGAGATAGCGCGGGTCATAGGCTACGACCGCATACCCACAACAATGCTGGCCACGCCAATTCCCCTCAGCCAGCCAGACCCTGCACAGGAGCTGAAGGAGCAGGTACGTGATCTGCTGGCCGCCGCTGGACTGCAAGAGGTCATCAACTACTCAATGGTGAGCCAGCAAGCCCTGGAAGTGACCGGGGGAACGACCGGCAAAGGCGATAAAACTCCTGAACTCCTCCGTGCTGCCAACCCCATGAGCCCGGAGCTTGAGTACCTCCGCACAACCCTGAAGCCCGGGTTGCTGAAATCGCTGGCCACCAACCAGCGCCATGACAACATCCCCCAGTGGTTCTTTGAGGTGGGCCGTGAGTACCTGTTCTACGGCGAGGGCCTTCCCGTTGAGCCGGAGATGGCAGCGGGCATCATGGCTGGCCCCGGCGCTCTATCCACGTGGGCGACTGCGGAGTCTTCGACCGGTTTCTACGATGCCAAGGGCGTGCTGGAAACGCTGTGCGAGCGATTTGGCGTGACAGCCACCTACGAATCAAACGACGATTCCTTCTACTACCCCGGTAGAGCAGCCACAGTGAGCATCGGCGATACGTTGGTCGCAGAGCTGGGCGAGGTTCATCCAACGGTGCTGGAACACTTTGAGGTCCGTGCAGAAGGCGCGGTCTACTTTGAGATTGACCTGGCTGCGCTACTATCGGCCCTCCCCGATGTCGGCCATCGATTCCGCGGGCCGTCCATCTACCCCGGCGCGCTACGTGACCTGGCCCTTACGGTGCCGGTGGGCGTACCTGCCTCCAAGGTGCAGGCCATCATTGAGCAGCACCCCCTCGTCGCACGCGCAGCTCTCTTCGATGTGTATGTAGGCTCGCAGGTGGAGTCTGGCGTACGGTCGCTGGCCTACCGCGTGTTCCTGCAAGCCCAGGACCGCACACTAACGGCGGAAGAGGTCACCAAGGCTATGGAGCGGACGCTGGCCCGACTTGAAAAAGAACTCGGCGCCACCCAACGGCAGCAGGGCTAACCCTGGCAGGACTCGTCCCGTACCTACATGACCTGACGGTTACCAAACTAGGGCAACTTACAAAGTCATTTCGGGGAGTCCATACCTCGATGTATCAGGACTCTTGCAAGGGGCTTTGGGGGATGTACCCCAATCAAAAAGGGAGAGCAGTACACTAGTACGCATCATGGCAGAACATCATCACCACAGCAGCCATCATGAGGACATGCTCAGCGTCGAGGCGGCGTTGGAGCGCATCCTTGGCTATGTGTCGCCGCTGGAATCTGAAGAAAAATCCCTCCTGGACGCCCTTGGTCAGACGTTGGCAGAGGACGTCACATCTCCGCTAGACCTACCGCCAATGGACAACTCGGCAATGGACGGCTTTGCCGTGCGTTACGCCGATACCTTTGGTGCATCAGCAAACAACCCCATAGAGCTTCCCGTCATTGGCTACATAGCTGCCGGCGCAATGCCTGACCGTGACCTACAGCCCGGCACCGCAATACGCATCATGACCGGCGCACCCATACCCCCCGGCGCAGACGCCGTAGTGCCCTTTGAAGACACGGACGAGGTTCAACGTAAGACCTCAGGGGCCGGCATGGAGCGTATTGCTATCATGCAGGAAGTGTCCAACGGCACAAACCTGCGGCCTGCGGGGGAAGACTTGAGGATGGGCGATACCGTGCTGCGTAGCGGCGTTACCCTGCGGTCTGCCGAGCTTGGTGTACTGGCGTCGGTCAGTCGAGAGCGTGCCCGCGTGCTGCGTAGACCCATCGTGGCGGTGCTGTCCACCGGCGATGAACTCCTGATGCCCGGCGAGCCTCCTGGCGGCGGCAAGATCTACGATGCAAACAGCTTTGGCATTGCAGCGGCCATCCAGCGTTACGGCGGGATACCCAAGATGCTGGGCATTGCCCGCGATAACCTTGAAGACACCACCCGGAAGCTGGAAGAAGGGCTTTCCGCTGACCTACTCATCACCTCTGCCGGCGTGTCCAAGGGCGATTACGATTTTGTAAAAGATGTCCTCATGCAGCGCGGAGAAATCGCTTTCTGGTCTGTGCGCATGCGTCCAGCACGGCCCCTGGCCTTTGGCACGCTCCACGCCCCGGACGGTCGCCGCGTACCGCACATCGGACTGCCGGGAAACCCCGTAAGCGCGTTGGTGGCCTTTGAGCAGTTCTGTCGGCCTGCCATCCTGAAGATGCTGGGTAGAACACACTTTGCCAAGCCAACCGTCCAGGCGGTGCTCAGAGACTCCATCCGTAACTTTGATGGTCGCAGGGTCTACGCCAGGGCCATCGTCACCAAGGAAGATGGCCGATACTACGCATCGCTGACGGGGCCCCAGGGCAGCAACATTCTCACCTCTATGGCGCGGGCCAACGGGCTTGCCATCTGCCCGGAGGACCTCACAGAGATGCCCGCTGGTGAAACAACAGAAGTCCAGATGTTGGACTGGCCGGAAGACGCCGCTCTATAAGCCCTACTGGGGCTGTTTCATCGTTATTTCCTACTACCCTCAGCTACGATACTAGACCATAACCTTCTGCCAGTTACCCCATTTGGCCCAAAGCCTACTAATATTAGTAGGCATTAACAATAGTTTGTGATGGAGTGTGGTGGTTGCGCACTCGCTACGCTACGTGTCACTCTCCTCTTCCATCCCCTATTTATCGCATGACGGAGGCACTCAATGCCCGCAAGGTGAACAATGGGGAGCAAATCGTCTTTGCTAACCAGAAGAAGTGTTATCTCCAGTGCCCTCGGAGTTGAGCCCCTGTAGGGTTCTGCTAGTGGACGACCATGAGATGGTACGGCACGGCACCAAGGCATGGCTGGACATGACACCAGACATGGAGGTTGTTGGTGAGGCTGACACCGGTGGGTGGGCCATTATAAAGGCCCAGGAACTAAACCCGGACGTTATCTTGATGGACAGCCACATGCCATCTATGAACGGCATTGAAGCCACAAGGAGGATTGTTGAAGCGCTTCCAGAGTGCAAGATAATCCTGCTCACGGTCTTTGACGATGATGACCACGTCCGTGAGGGAATCAAAGCAGGGGCCAAGGGCTACATGGTGAAGGGGTCAGGCCGTGATGAGATTCTTAACGGCATACGGACGGTGTTTTCCGGAGGCTCCTTGGTACCCGCTTCCGCCCTTGGCGCTCTAGCCAGTGGGGCCAAGCACGATACCCGACCAGATGTCACCGCCAGGGAATGTGAGGTGCTCAACCTCCTGGCCAGCGGCGCACCCACCAAGGAGATTGCTGCAACGTTGGTGGTCAGTGATAACACGGTGAACTACCACCTTCGGAACCTGTATCAGAAGCTGGGGGTAAAGAACCGGACGCAGGCAATCAGGGCAAGTGAGGCAGCCGGATTGCTGAATACCCCAGTTCTTCAGCTGGGGTTCGGCTAGGCAAATCAACCCTGGCGGAGATTAGACCTGTTTAGGAACTTCAAATGAAGTAAGGTGGTATCTGTCAGTACCCAGCACAAGGGTGTTGAGTGGTACTCTATTACAAAGATTACAGCAGGATTAAGTATGAGCCAAACGCCAGACGAGACTCCTGTACCCGCCAGTCCTGCTTCTGTAGGCTGGGGGGCTATAGCTGGGCCTCAGCAGCAGATGATTCTTGACCATTCCCGGAACCCTCGCAACAGCAAGACCCTGGACAACCCGGACATCCAGGCTACAGAGGTCAACCCCTTCTGCGGCGATGAGGTAACCATCCAGGCTATCGTAAGCAATGGTGTTCTGGCAGAGGTTGGCATCCACGGCGTTGGCTGTTCTATTTGCCAGGCGTCCCTCTCCCTGCTGTCTGAGGCCATACACCACCTGACTCCGGCAGAGGCAAGCACGCTGTCCGCCACATTCCAACGAATGATGCAGGGCCAGCCAATAGATGCGGAGGAAACTGCCCTGCTGGGGGATTTAGCAGGGCTGGTCAGTGTGCGTAGCTACCCCATCCGCGTGAAGTGCGCCCTGCTGGCATGGGTGGCGCTGGATCAGGGTCTGAATGAGCACCTAGCCAAGGCCTGACCTAATCCTTAACCCAGACCCTGGACCAGAAGATGTACTCGTAGTTCGCAAAATTCAGGTGCAGGTTCTGAACGCGCGGCCACCAGCTCCACGCCTGCACTTGAGCCGCAGGCATAAACCGCACACCGTCTGCTAGCAGGGTCCGCGAGACCTCTTGAACCAGACCCTGCCGCTTCACCATGTCCAACACCGCCCCCTGAGCGTCTATCAAAGCGTCAACTGCGGTGCTACTGAAGCCCGTCTTGTTCCATCGTCCGCCGGTGCGTACAAACCCGTACAGGTATCCGTTGGGGGTGCTCACAGGGGGCATTGGGCCTAAGTACGCCTGGACCTGCCCATCGCGCCAGACCTGGCCGTTGTAGAGGATGGGGTTTAACGGCGTCAGTTCCACCTGAAACCCCACGGCCTCTAGCTGGTCACGAACTCCTTCCCCGTACCGAAGATAGTTGTCACCATAATCTGCCACCACAAGCTCCACCGCCGGGGATGCGCCCTGAAGAAGCTGTCGTGCTTGGCCAGGGTCGGCAAGGTGTCTATGGAGATCCGTCTCGATGAACAGCCAGCTTGGATTGATGGTCGGGAGGCCGCTGGCAACGGTAGCAAGTCCACTCCATACCTCTTGGTTCAGCGCCCAGGGGTCAAGGGCTCTGAACAGCGCGCGACGCACGTTGATGTCCTGCAGGACGGGTGATTGTACGTTGAGGGCCAGCTCTATCCCCGCGCCAGGGGGCGAATATCGAGCGACGCCAGCCTCAGGGTGGCTCTCTTGAAACGCAGACCACGCATCGGGTTTCACTTCATCCACGTCCAGGGTCTTGGTTAAGAAGGCCGCGCGACGTGTAGCTTCCTCTGGCAGTACAAAGACGTTCAAGCCGTCCAGGTACGGGAATCCGCGCTCAAAGTAGGTTGGGTTGGCAGAGAACACGTACCGCGTGCCTGTCTCGGCTCCGTCAAGCATCCACGGCCCCGTGCCAATGAACGGCCCATCGCCCAAATCATCACGGCCGGAGAACTCAACAGGAAGCACCTTGGAATGTCCGTCAGCAAGGGCCAGAAGGAAGTCAGCGTCCGGCGATTTGAGGGTGAAGACAACATCGTTGCTATCAGCCTCCATCGAGTCGATATTCTGGAGGAGGGTTGCGTTCGGCCAGTCCGGAGTGCGCTGTCGCTCAAAGCTGGAAATCACATCAGCCGCGGTCATGACTCGCCCGTTCACCGGGGCAAGGGACTGCCACCTGACGTCGTCTCGCAACGTGACGCGCAGGGTAGTGGGGCTGTCCCATGCCCACGCTTCACATAGGTCGCATTCAACTGCAAGGCTTGGTGTTTGGATAGCCGGCCCCGTCTGGAAGCGCAACAGCCGACTGTACACAATGCCCGGCCCAAACGCCGCAAGGGCTGGCGAGAACTCCCGGTGTACGTCCAAGTCCTCCACCACGGTGCGCGCGGCTATGTTCAGCACTCCGCCTCGATGGGCAGCAGGGTCAGCGGTGGGGACGGGAACGAGCGGCACAATGGTAGGGAGCGCACTTGCTGTTGGTGAAGCAATGGGTACCGGCGATGGGGTCGGTGGCAGGGCTGGCTCAGGTTCCGGTGAACCACAGGCGACTGCCAAGGCACTCAATGCAACGAGAAGCAGGGTCTTTACTATCAACAATTGGTCTCCTGAAAGGAGTTGAGGACGCTGTCTCTAAGCGTAACCCAAGCTTCGGTTATAGAATAGACTACGAACACGAGACCACACGGAGTCAACGATGCTGGTGGATTCCCATTCACACCTGGACGACTTCCCCGCTGGAGAGCTGGCGGGGGTGCTCAGCCGTGCCCAAGAAGCAGGCGTAAGGGCTATTGTCCTGGCAGGCACCACCCTTGCATCGTCTACGGCTTGCGTCCACCTGGCCCAGAGCCACCCAATGCTGCTGGCGGGGGTCGGCATACACCCTATGGACGTCACTGGCCCCATCGACGATGCCACCTACACGCAGCTTCATGATGCAGCCAATGCTACTCCGCGAGTAGTGGCGGTCAGCGAGACCGGCCTGGATTTCGACAAAGGCGCACCAGACCTGTCCGTCCAGTACCAGGCGTTCCGAGAGCAGATTCGCCTGGCGTTGGAGCTCCGGCTTCCGGTTATCTTTCACTCCCGCGAAATCCCAGGACAGCCGGAGCTTCATAACGAGGTACTCAAGGTGCTGCGACAGGAGCAGGGCTGGCAGGTGGGCGGTGCCATGCACTACTTCCAAGGTGATGCCCGTGATGCCCAGGTGTGTATGGAGCTTGGGATGTATATCTCCCTGGCCAAGCCGCTTCTCCGACAACCAGGGCTTCAGGAGATTGCGGCATCGTTACCAATGGAAAGCATCGTGTTGGAGACAGACACCTACCCCCAACCCTTTAAGGCAAAGCGAGAGAGCTGGACTGAGCCCAAGGACGTGCGGCAGGTGGCGGTCAAGCTGGCGGAGTTAAAGGGGATTACGGTAGAGGAAGTGGAAGAAGTCACCACGGCCAACTTCCTTGCCATGTGCACCAGGGCAGGCGCTCCGGGGCGGGCAGAGGTGTTGGAAGAGATGCTCGGAGTCTAAAGCCCGCCCATATGTCGCTGCGGCGAGGGGGACTAAAGCCCGCAGGCCAGTCTCAGGTATATAAACTAAAGCTCGTCAAAGCCACCCAGCACTTCCGTTTGAACGTCCACTACCTCTGCTCGACCAACAATCTCGCTCTCAATGAACCTGACAACGCTGTCTATGGTTTCCTGGGCGTGAGTTGAGGCGGTGTTGACGCATGAGAGGCCCAGAACCCCTTGCTGTATGGTGTCCTGACCCTCTACTTCGGCTATCGACACGTTGAATCGATCGCGCAGTCGGGTCATCAGTGACTGGAGGAGGCCACGCTTCTCTTTCAGCGAGTGGGTATCAATGAGGTGAAGGGTGACCACGCTTACCGCTACGTTCATTGCGCGTTCAGCGTCCCGCCCTGGCTACTTGCTACGTGTAACGGCGAAGCAGTCGCTACAATAGACCGGGGTGCCTAGCCTTGGCTCAAAGGGGACTTCCGTGGCTTTCCCGCACTCGGCGCAGACCACGGCGTGCATCTGCCGGACGCTTTCCCCAACACCAGCCCTGTCCCTGCGTTTGGCCGCACGGCAGGAGGGGCACCGCACAGGGTCGTTGACCAGGCCCCGTTCGTTGAAAAACTCCTGTTCCCCACTTGAGAACGCGTACCCTGTGCCGCAATCCCGACACTCTAGAATCCTGTCTTCAAACGCCATGAGCACCTCCTGCTGAGATCTGCCCGGTTGCCGGTGTGGAGGGTTGTAGAGCCACGACGCCACATAGGGCTAAGGGTCATGTAGGTATTTGGGCGGAAGTATAGCACACGGTAACAGTACGTACGTTGGTTCAAAGGTCCTGGAATTCCGGGGTTTGGCTAACGTGCCTAATCTGGGCTGCTAGCCAATGATTTCCCTGGTGATCTCCCGGATTTTGTCGCCAGTAATAGCTCCAGTCCACGTTCGTACAATGGAGCCGTTTCGGTGGACAAAGACCGTTGTGGGCATCCCCAGCACCTTGTAGTCACGGATAACATCTGCGCTGACGGCCTGGCCCGTTGGATAGGTAAGTTTGATAGTCTCCAGAAAGTCTATGGCTTGTTGGCGGTCGCCTAGACCTGTGACCGGCCCAACGTCCAGCCCCAACACCACTACATCGCTGCCTTGCGCCTGCAATTCCTCCCAGACTTCCTGGAACTCAGGCATCTCAGCACGGCAGGGTGGACAGAGGGGTGCCCAGAAGTTGACGATGACAGGTCTGCCCTTGAGGTCTGACAGGTTCACTTCATCAACCCCGCCAAGAACCTCTCCGCCGCTGTAGAGAGGGAGGGCGAAGTCAGCCGCCAATGGCCCACTGGGAGCAGGTGCGCCGGATGATGCTACTGGTGTGGTGTCAGCCCCGCCGGAGCAGGCCGCTGTTAGAATCCCAACCATCAACACAATTACCCCAAGAACGGTACCCTTACGTGTAACCAACACTCTTCCCTCGTCTTCTAAGTTCATTGTTTTAGATGCACTCTAGGCAAAACGTTCCAAACGCGGCGCACATACTACTACGGACAAGCGCCCGGCTTAGACTCTTCTAACCCTCTGATTGGTCACAAATGCTGCGCGTAACACCACATCTACGCTACCAATTCTACTACGGATAGCTTAGAACAAAGGAAAGGGCTCCGTATGGAGCCCTTTCCTAATCGTTCGCGTTTACGGGGTGTGGTACTAGTGCGACCCGCCAGCTGCGTCCCTAGAACAATTTTACTCCCGTGGACGTTAGCACTGTCAACGTCACAGAAGAAACGTTAATACTGCCGCAGTATATCCGACCAAGCCCTCACGGCCTCTTTCTTTCGGGTCAACTTCATGACATCACAGTGTCAACGTCCCCTTTGAGCTCAGCGTGTGGTGCGTCTCCCTGCACTACGGTGCATCATGTCATTGAATCCTTCATTGCAAGCGCAGATAATAGCTATATGAAATCGTCCGCTGAATGGAGTGAATACTAATGACCATGAAGCAGCCAAGCATTGCCTACAGCATTACCGTTCGTGCGGAATACCTTAACCGTGTGGGAATGCTTGGGGAAATTACCTCGGCTATCGGCCAGGCTGGCGGCGACATCGGCGCAATAGACACCGTGTCGTCGAGTCGGCGCGGCATGATTCGTGACATCACCATCAACACTCGCGACTCAACCCACGGCGAAGAAATCGTCAAACGACTTAAATCCATCTCCGAAATCCGGGTGATGAGCGTGTCTGACCCTATTTTCCTCCGCCACCTGGGCGGCAAGATTGAAGTGAAGAGCAAGACGCCCGTAAAGACCCGCAACGATATGTCCATTGTGTATACCCCTGGCGTTGCACGAGTGAGCATGGCCATCCATCACGATCCCAGCGCTGTATGGACGCTGACCGGGAAAGGGAACAGCGTCGCCATCGTCACTGATGGTTCAGCGGTGTTGGGGCTTGGAAACATAGGCCCGGCCGCCGCGTTACCCGTCATGGAGGGCAAGGCCGTGCTGTTCAAGGAGATGGCCGACGTTGACGCTTGGCCCCTCTGTTTGGACACCAATGACCCGGATGAGATTATCCAGGCTGTAAAGAATATCTCCGTGGGGTTTGGCGGCATCAACCTTGAGGACATCTCCGCCCCACGATGCTTCTACATAGAACAACGACTCAAGGACGAGCTGGACATCCCCGTTTTCCACGACGATCAACATGGCACCGCCGTGGTGCTCCTTGCAGCCCTCATCAACGCGCTCAAGATTACGGGCAAGCGCATGGAAGACCTGAAGGTAGTAGTCAACGGCGTAGGGGCCGGTGGGATTGCCTGCGGGAAGATGCTTTTGACGGCGGGAGTGACCAACATCATTGGCTGTGATAGGCAGGGAATCATCTACAGGGATGCAGACTTCGGCGGAAACACGGCACAGGAGGCCTTTGCCGAGATTACCAACCCTGACAACATCCAGGGCGGCTTAGACGCCGCATTGGCCAATGCAGACGTGTTTCTGGGACTCTCCGGCCCTAACGTGCTAACCCCAGCCTTGGTCTCACTGATGAATGCTGACCCAATTGTGTTCGCAATGGCAAACCCGGACCCTGAAATCTGGCCTGAAGAGGTTGAAGGCATGGTGAGGGTCATGGCTACGGGCAGGTCAGACTACCCAAACCAAATTAACAATGCCCTGTGCTTCCCCGGCATATTCCGAGGCGCATTGGATGTACGAGCACGAGAGATTAACGAAGAAATGAAGCTAGCCGCCGCCTATGCCATCGCATCAGGGGTGCCCAACAGCGACTTGAACGAGGACTTCATTGTCCCCAGCATCTTTGACCTAGGCATTGTACGCAAAGTTGCACGCGAAGTGGCTAACGCTGCTCACAAAACGGGTGTGGCACGCAGGATAAAGAAGCGTCTCGGGCCCTTTTCATTCGCAAAGACCAGTTAGTTTCTAGCCATGTCACTTGGTAGAACAGAAAGAAAGAAGCCGCTGCTAAGCAGCGGCTTCTTTCTTTACTTCAAAATCTACGCCCGTCCTGGCTTCCCCGCGAGACGCACAAAAGAGGCTAAGCCTCCTACCAACCGACGGCTGAGCCAGACTTCCTGGGCTCTGACGCCCCGATGAGCATCCCTGTCTCCGGGTTCCGCTCAATGACCTGGGCCCCGCCCATGACGACCCGTGAATAGCCTTCCTTGATGCCTACCGTATGGCCCTTGCCTTCCAGGTTCTTGACCACCGCAGGGTCAATCTCTTCCTCCAGGGTGACTCCGCCTTCTAGGTCGACGCTGAACCGCAGAGCGTCGATGGCCTGCTGCGGCCCCATGTCAAAGTCCACCATGTTGGAGATGACCTGCATGTGTCCCTGGGCCTGCATGAAGCCGCCCATGACGCCGTAGCTCAACCATAGCTCGTCGCCCTTGGTAGCCATCGCCGGGATGATGGTGTGGAACGGGCGTTTGTTGGGTGCAAGGGCGTTGGGGTGGTCCTTGTTCAAGTTGAACAAGGCTGCCCGGTTCTGAAGGGCAATCCCCGTGCCGGGGACGACCAACCCTGAACCGAACCCTGCGAATAGGCTGTTGATGAAGGAGCAGGCATTGCCCTCTTCGTCCACTGCAGAGAGATACACGGTGTCATGGACGGAGGGAATCTTCCCAAAGTCCACTGAAGGCATCGCCCTGTCCTTGTTGATGAGACCCCGGCGGTCGGCGGCGTACGACTTGGATAGTAATTCATCAATGGGCACGTAGTCTGTCCGAGGGTCTGCTATGTGCTGCATGCCGTCGGCAAAGGCTAGTCGCATCGCCTCAATCATGTGGTGATAGGCCTCGGGCGACTGCGACCCCATGCCCTTGATGTCCATTCCCTCGACGATGTTCATCGCCATCAGCGCAATGAGTCCCTGTCCGTTAGGTGGGCACTCCCAGCACGTGACGCCGTGGTAGTCGGTGGAAATGGGCTGATCCCAGTCAGGCTTATCGTTGGCCAGGTCTTCCGTGGTCATCCACCCGCCAAGCTCCTGGATATACGCTGCGATCTTCTCTGCGACTGCACCCTTGTAGAATGCGTCCGGGCCACCCTCTGCGATGCCTCGCAGCACCTTTGCCAGGTTGGGCATGTAGAAGACATCGCCCTCATTGGGAGCATCGCCGTTCAGCAGCAACTCTTCGCCGGACGGGTGTAGCTTCAACTTCTCTACGTCCCGCTGCCACTGGTACGCCACGATGTCCGATACAGGGAACCCCTCCTCGGCGTACTGGATGGCAGGCTTCAACACCTCTGAGAGAGGCATGGTGCCGTACTCACGCAGGATGGTGTCCCATCCATTCACGGTGCCGGGTACAGACACGGCAAAAGCGCTAGTGTTCGGAATGCTGGTATGCCCGGCCTTGATAACATCCTCAATCCTTGCAGCAGAGGGTGCTCGACCGCTGGCGTTCAGCGCGATGACGCGCTTTTCCTTGGCTATCCAGATGAGCGAGAAGAGGTCGCCGCCGACGCCCGTGGACATGGGTTCGACCACATTCAGAGCAGCAGCCGTAGCTACCGCAGCGTCTATAGCGTTGCCGCCGTTCATCATCATGCGCAGTCCGGCCATGGATGCTAAAGGTTGGCTGGTGGCCACCATGCCGTGCTTGGCGTGGATTGCAGACCGTCTTGAGTTGAAGTACATTTTTCTCCCCTTTATGACTCTATCTGTCACTCATGTTTAGCTTCCACGAGAACGGGCAAATGATACCGCATTTAACGTGAATTAGCTGTTTGGCGTCTACAACAAGCAGCTATTTGGGGTAAGCATGGAAGAAACCAGCCGCACCAGCGAGCAAAAGTGCCTCAGGCACCTAGGCGCTCTTTTGGGCCAGAAGCTTGGTGCATGCGTACACCGTGCTGGTGTAGGGCATCGGGATGTCTAGCAACGCACCGAGTTCCAGCACGGACCCGACAAGACCCTCAATCTCTATGGGCTTGGCAGCCTCAATGTCCTGAAGCATCGAAGTCTTGTGGTCGCCGACTTGTTCCGCGCCGGCCATGCGCTGGTCAATGGTGATAGGTATCTCAACCCCCAGGGCCTGGGCAACGGCGTAGGCCTCTTCCATCATCGCTCGGGCAACCGCTCTGGCCTCGGGGTCGGTGGCAATCTCCACCATACTGGCTTTGGTAAGGGCGCTAACGGGGTTGAAGGCCAGGTTGCCCAGCAGCTTGACCCAAATCTCCTGCCGGATATTGGAGCGGATGGGCGCGCGCAGTCCAGCGTTGCCTATAGCGGCTGAGAGGGCTTTGCATCGATCGGAAGAGGAGCCGTCCAGCTCACCAAGGGAGAAGCGATTCCCCTCTTCGTGCTGGATGACGCCCGGCTCCACGATGGTAGCTGCGGGATACACTACGCAGCCGATGATGCGCCCTGTGGCGATGTGGTTGGTGATAACCCCGCCAGGGTCAACGCTCTCCAAGCGCGTGCCTTCCCACTGGCCGCCATGCCCCTGGAAGTACCACCAGGGGATGCCGTTCTGCGCTGGTATTACGATGGTGTTCAGGCCGAGCAGCGGCTTCAGCAGCGGCGCGATAGCAGTCAGGCCGTGGGCTTTGACCGCTAGGACAACCACATCAACCTCGCCAACCTCCGCCGGGTCGTCAGTAGCCAGCACCTTGGCGGTGAAGTCGCCCTCTGCGGCTCTGATGCGGGCGCCGTTCTCGCGCATGGCCTTCAGGTGCGGCCCCCGTGCGACGAGGGCAACATCCTCACCAGCTACCGAGAGCTTGGCTCCCAGATACGCGCCAATGGCTCCTGCGCCGTATATTGCAAACCGCATCGGTGTCTCCCGTGCTCTGCACAGTAACTAATTAAATCAAACCATGTCACTCTAAGTAAGCGAAGAATCTGGTGAGGGGTTATCCCTCCCCCCAGACCCTTCGTCGCCTTGGATCCTCAGAATGACACACTAGACTAGACGCCCAATTTAGTATCCGTCAGGGAATATGGGTCTAGGGCTAGCCCTAGGAGAAGGACTCTGTAAGGAACCTGCGTGATATCTTGCCCGTCGGCCCACGCGGAATCTCCTCCATCACATGGATGGTTCGCGGCACCTTAAAGTCGGCCAGCTTCTCTTTGCAGAAGGCAATCAGTTCGTTAGTCGTGACCTCACCGGTGAGCACCACCGCGGCCGATGCCTCTTCGCCATGGATTTTGTGGGGAACGCCAAAGGCCACAGCCTCACCCACCGCAGGGTGATCCATCAGCACTTCATCAATCTCTCGAGGCGAAATCTTCTCACCGCTTCGGTTAATCATCTCCTTGAGCCTACCCGTCAGAGCAAGGAAGCCATTAGCGTCCAGAACACCCTCATCGCCAGTTCGGAACCAGCCCTTAGTGAACGACGACGCGTTGGCCTCAGGGTTGTTCTCATAGCCGGTGATAACGTTGGCACCCTTGATAACCACCTCACCGCGCTCGCCGGTCAGTAACAGGGTGCCTTCCTCATCCATGATTCCTATCTCAACACCCGTGCCTGGCCCAACAGCGCCCGGAAGACGGTTGCCCGGAGGAAGGGGGTTAGACGACATCTGGTGGGCGGCCTCTGTCATGCCGTAGGCCTCTACGACAGGAACGCCAAATTTCTCCTCAAGCTCATCCATCACGATGGGCGGCAGCGATGCGCTGCAGGAGCGAATGAACCGAAGGGTCTCTGGTACATCTGGCTTCCCGCTACGTGCGCGGGTCAGAAGCGCCTGGTGCATGGAAGGCACTGCAGAGAACCAGGTCACACCGTGATCCTTGACCACAGGCCAAAAATTCAATGGGTTAAAGCGAGGCGGCACAACTACCGTGCCACCAGACTGTAATGTTGAGAGGGTTGAAGCAACCAGTCCATGCACATGGAATAGCGGCATGATGCAAAGAGAGACGTCATTCTCGTTCAGACTGTACGTAGCAGCCACGTTGCGCAGGGATGTGGTGAGGTTCTTATGGGTCAGGGGTACGCGCTTCGGTCGGGATGTGGTGCCGCTGGTGTGAAGCACCAACGCTACATCGTCCTCCCCCAAGTCCGGGTCTGTGGAAGCTGTTGCGCCTGACGGGCCAGAGAAGTTAATCTCCCCAGCTTCATCCATGTTCACAACAATGTGGATTGCGCCTTTGGGTGCGGCAGCAACAGCCTCTTGGCCGGCGTCTGGGCCGGTAATGACTGCTCGAGCCTTGGTATCGTCGAGGTAGAACTCAAACTCATCAGGCTTGTATGCTGCGTTCAGTGGGGCAGCGGTGGCAACGCCTGTAACAGCGAGGAACGATGCGATGACCTCTAGGCCGTTGGGCAGCACGATGGCGACTCTGTCCTCTTTGTGGATGCCGAAGCTCTTCAGCTGCGCCATCAGGCGAGCAACCTGCGTTCGCAAGCTATCATAGGTGATGGTGGGGCCGTCCGGTGAAACAAGTGCGGGGTGGTCACCGGCGCCATTCGCCAGCACTTCTACCAGGGTCTTTGCTTCCGTACCGCTAGCCATGTCTTAGTCCCCTCTCGCTCCACTGTGGTTTCTGTTTCAAAAGGAATGAGTATCACTGTGGCCTTCGCCCAGTTCAATGCACAGTACGATTGTAGCTATGGATGAACATGCGTCAAGCCAAGGAGGCTTTCCATAGAGGGGAAACCCTACTTGCGGATGAATTTCTGTATACGCTGGCCCATCAGCACCTCAGACACATAGAGGTCCCCGTGACGGTCAACCCAGACGCCGTGGGGCCCAATAAAGAGGCCCGGCTCAGGCTTCCGAACTTCCGGGTCACCAATAGTGGCAAGGACTGTGCCGTTGAGGTCAAGAATGGTGACACGAGCCTGAAGCTCGGCTACGTACATGGTGTTGTCGCTATCAACAAAGAGGTCGCAAGGCTGCAAGAAGCCGCCCCACTCGTCAATGTACTCGCCCTCTGGCGTGAATATCTGAATGCGGTTGTTCTGACGATCAGCCACATACACCTTGCCCCCAACCTCCCACACGCTGTGGACAAGGTTGAACTGGCCGGGGCCTGTACCGGGTTCACCCCAAGAGAACAACAACTGCCCGTCCGCTGAGAACTTGTGGACGCGACAGTTCCCGTACCCGTCAGAGATGTAGAAATCTCCATTGGCGGACAGTGCAACATCGGTAGGGCTGTTAAACGGGCCAGACGCCTGAAGGACTTCCTTATGGTCAGCGGTGTACCCGGTGTCCGATGCTTGCCCTTTATTACCCAACTCAAAGACCATCTTGCGGTCTTTGGTGAACTTCATAGCTTTGTTTCCGGCACGATCCACGGCAAACAGGTTGTCCTCTTTGTCCAAGTACATCCCGTGGGCGTCCCCGAAAATGTCCTCACCCCAGGTGCTTACAAACTTGCCGTCTCGCTCAAAGGTCATAACCGGGTGATTTGTCCTGGTGAACATGTGAACCCTGTCCTTGGAATCCACGCTCACCGCGCCAATCTGGCCCCACTCAAACCCGTCAGGCAACTCTCCCCAACCCTCAGCGACCTCATAACCAAACTTACCTGCACCTACTGAGACAGCCATATCACCCTCCAACCTGCCGAGTTGCTCTATGGAGCGTCACCATTACGCTGTTACGGTTAACGATTCTCGATTACGAAGTCCAATAGCTTAAGGGCGGTGCCAAAGTCCGATGGCGCGAAGCCAAGCGCACCTGCCGGCAGCTTGTCAGCAACGGTTACCACGCCTGCTACAATCTTCGATTCCGCCAAGACATCTTCCAAACCGCCAAGGGCATCTTGAATGTCCGGGAGCCGGTCAGTCACCTGCCCAGGGAGTTGATCCTCTATAGAACTGGTGTCGAAATCGTAGGTCAGCCTGGCCCCAACCAGGACGACAGTCCCTACCAGAGCAAGCCCAAACAAGAGGCCTAGAGCAAGGCCACCCAGCTTATCCGCCATGCTGGAAAGCCCTAACGTGAGGATAGTCAGAATCGGCTTGATAATCCTTGCAACGTAGCCAGAGAGGAAAATTGCAATCGCCATAAGCACTACGTACGTTCCTACAGTGACAATGGTGTCGTTGGAGAGTGAGCCGTCAAAGAGCCCACCAACCTTGTCGCTAATCTGACCGGCAAAAATCCAGCCAATAATCATGCCAATGAACGCCAGTGCCGCACGAATAAGCCCAACCTTCATGCCCATGTACGCGCTGACCAGAATAATCCCAATAAGTACCCAATCAAACCAGTTCATCCAAACACCTCCGCTTGTGACGATTTTGTCGCGCTTAAGCCTCTAAAGCTCGTTTATCCGACCGATGGTCCTCACTATTAACGAAGTTACCAGCAATTAGATGGGACTGACAACATTTGTTCTTGGGAGTTTGCCTTGTACTTGGTAGGAATAACACGTTGTATGAGGGGAAATCCATTCAGACACCCAATCAAATAATTCGTTGCCAAAACGAACATGGACACCTAGGGTCACGCAGAATCAATCATTATACCTTGACGCTTACGGCCGAGTGCCCTGGAGCATATTCCTTTAGGACTGGTATCTCAACTTTGCCTTCACCCGTGGCTATTGGGCACCGTGCGCTGAAGACACAAACAGAAGGCGCGTAGATAGGGTTGGGAATATTATCCTAGCAAAGAACTTAACGCTGACCGGGTCTCCAAGCCCACCAACTCCTCACCTGGATGCGTTTTCAACACCCAATACTACGCAGCCATAGAAGAATGTAACGTTAATGCTCCGACTTTAAAGGGATATTCTCTAGGGCATTGGGTTGCATATTTTAAGATATACCGCTTTTTCTCTTCATCGTGTATATCGCAGGGGTTCTTTACTTGGGTAAGTGAACGCAAGCATCTGGCGGAATGAAAACGGGGAGGAAAACATGCCCACTCAGTTAACGGTGAAAGCCATTCTACTACCTATGGTTTTGGCGCTGGCACTGGTGTTATTTGCTGCATGTTCCGTTGAATAGGCTCAATGCGTTCATCGCGTGGCGTTGCTGCTTCGGATCCTCGAAAATCATCAGGTCGGAATTCATCAATCATATTTCGTGGGATCAGTTACCCCCGCCTTCCGAAAAGCCTCGATGCGATTCACACAAGTAGGACACGTCCCGCAGTGGTTTTCGCTTCCCTCATAGCAACTGTAGGTCAACTCGAATGGCACACTTCTGTCCGCGCCCTGGGTTATAATCTCGGCCTTTGTCATCCACATGAGCGGTGTCCTCAACCGGATCTGGTGGTACGTGCCGATATATATTGCGTTCCCCATTGCCCCTATGAATTCCGGCGTGGTATCGGGGTAGGCCCAGTTGTGGGCATCGTCAGCATGTGCAGCAAAGTACACATATTGAGCATCCTTGATCTGAGCGAATGCCGTGGCGTGGCTCAGAAAAAGAGCGTTCCTGAAAGGGACATACGTGGGCGATGGTCCCTCTACTTCTCTAAGTTCTGAATAGGACATTTGTGGATTGACTGCCAGAGGATCGATTAGCGTTGACGATGATCCCGAAAAAGCCCCCGTCAGATCCCTTACCGTGTGGGGGATACCCCAGAGCGTGCATATGGACTCTGCCGCTTCAATCTCTTTCATGTGCCGTTGCCCATATACTAATGTCATGCTCTCGACCTGGTCGCACTCTTCTCGCGCAATTGCCAAGAGCGTAGTTGAATCCAACCCTCCAGAATGTAGCACGACCCCCTTCATTTCATACCCCTCTTTGGTTTCCCCAAATAAATTTGTGAATTTGAACAGACAACCTAGCTTTCGGGATGTTTGATTTTATAAACTCTGCAGCCTGATCCAATTCCATTCCGTCCTTCTCGAATCGGGTAGGCCCAACCGGCGAAACGAGCACTTGTGGTCCGTCAGTCCTAAGTAACTTCTGGTTGACGATTTCAACCGCAAACTCTAAATCATCTTTAGACTGGACAACGAACTTAACCTGATCGGTCTTTCTCAGTCTATCAAGGTCATCCAACCGAAGAAATTGCCCCATTCCAGAACTCGGCGTTTTAACATCAACGACCCACGAATCCACTTGGTCGAATAGGTTATCGCCGGGCAAGGGTATAAGTCCTGATGTTTCAACCTCTACCGAAAAAGACCTCTTGTTTAATGCATAGACCAATTCTCTAAATGCCGCTGGTTGTGAGAGGGGTTCTCCACCGGTGATGCACACCCACTTTGCTGGATTCTGTTCTACCTTCTCGACTATTTCAGAGACGCCCAGGATTTCCACTTCCTTGGCTGATGTCAATGCCTCTTCCTGTTGAAGTTGATCAACGAGTGGTAGGCCGCCCATACGGGTATCTGAAAGAGCCCAGGTGTACACGCTATCGCACCATCGGCATCGCCAAGGGCAAAAGGCAAAGCGTACAAAGGTCATAGGAACCCCGGTCAGGATGCCTTCACCTTGCAACGAGTAAAATATTTCCGAGATTCTGATATTTGTCATTGGTTAGAGGCATCACCTAAAAAAAAATTTGAGCATAGGAATCGGGGCCAGGAGAAAACATTTAAACGAACCGGTTGACCTAATGGATGGTATGCCTAAACTGAGAGCAAGAATAGTGGTACCGTGGCCGTTGTTGACGAGCCATCGCAGGAAGAGGCCCAGAACCTCCTGATACCACCCCACCGTCCTGGGCGACTTTCCTTCGGACCGGTTATGGGCATTGTAGTGCTGCACCAGCAGCGTGAGGGGTGGACTGGCCGTCCGCATCCTGCGCCTCCGGGGGTTCCGATTTCCTTCCATGGTGATACATGCCTCCCTTCTAACCAAGTGTCCCGGAGGCAAGTACCCCCAGGGGAGGTCGGGGTGGACCCATGGATCAAGGCAGGTTGTCGCAACACAAAAGCAGCACCCATGGGTGCTGCTTTTCCTCTTAGCTGAGTTAGCTAGGCAATGGTGCCCCAGGCGGGATTCGAACCCGCGACCATCTGCTTAGAAGGCAGCCGCTCTATCCACTGAGCTACTGGGACGTACGTTCCACGAATACAAGAATGGTAGCCTTCCCGTGAAATAAGTGTCAAACCCCACAGCTATGAATTTCGCACTGTATTCCCCCCAGGCGTTCACCTCTACACAGAAAAAGAGAGCCGCTGCTTCCGTAGCGGCTCTCTTGATTATTCCCAGTTACGGTCTATCTAGACGCGCGGCCTCTTGGAGCGGAGGGCGAAGAATGCGATGCCCCCACCAAACACCAGTACCGCAATGATGATGCCAATAATCAGGCCCCGGTTCCCGCCATCATTGCGGTACTG
>CAVOCU010000025.1:0-22088 GCA_963694315.1 Dehalococcoidia bacterium
CGATTGCTTCGTGGTGCCATCATGGGCGTGGCATGAACACGTCAACGATAGCGATGCCCATGCCTACCTCTTCTCCATGAACGATATCCCCATCATGGAGGCCTTTGACCTCCAGCGTGAGGAGGCGTTGACTGCGTCTGGCGGGCACCAGGAAGTCACGTCCACCTTTGACCCGGCCAAAGCCGCGGGTTAGCTCTCCGGCTGCTGGTCGCCCCACTTGTCCCAGTGCGTAACCTCCCATGCGGGGCGTCGCGTGGTTGGGCCGTAGCGATGTCCGTCCTGTGGGAATCCCAAGGGAATCATGCAGGCGGTGACGTACTCGTCGGGGATGCCCAGCCACTCCTTGATTTCCTTCTCGTAGCCACGGCGCACCCGTGTGGTCATCACGCTGCCTAATCCCAGTACACGCGCTGTTAGCAGCATGTTCTGGACGGCTGGGTAGATGGAAGCACCGTTCGTGATGTCGTCGCCGGCGTGCTTGGTGCAGGCTAGAATCCAGACGGGTACCTCTTCCACGTGGGCCGTCAGGTAATCGCCGGAAGCCTCGCTGAGTTCTTGCGATTTCGTTTCCGTTGGCGGGTGGTTCCCAGGTCTGGCGATTCCGGCATACAGCGGAGCCATCTTGCTCTTCGTCTCTGCGTCTTTGATGACCACAAAGGCCCAGCCCTGGGCATTGCCGCCGTTGGGTGCGTGGATACCAGCATCGATGACCTTTTTGATCATTTCGTCAGGCACCGGGTCCGGCTTCAGGTATCGCAGTGCCCGCTGGGTGTATACCGCTTCAAAGAAGTCCATCGTTTCAGCCATTGGTACCCTCCTGTCAGATTGTAATGTGTCGGTTGGTCTAGCTGAGTAGCCCCTCTTCTACGAACACGTCCTTCAGCAGGGCGATGCCTTCACGGATGTTCTCGTTGTTCTCGTAACCAAAGCACAGGCGCAGGTAGTTTTTGCCATCGCCAGTTGGGGAGAAGGCGGAGCCCGTCAGGTACGCCGAACCTCGTTCACGCGCAATAGGTGCAACGCGGGTGGCATCCGCACCCTCGGGTAGCTTTAACCACAGATACAGGCCGCCCTTGGGCTGCGACGACGTTACTGCTGAGCCCATGAACTCACCGATAGCCCCCAGCATCGTATCGCGCCGTGATTGGAAGATGTTGCTAAGCTCGTTCACGTGGTCGCCCATGTGGTCACGCAGGTAGTAGAGCGTGGCAAGAGCTGCGAACTGGCTGGTGGGCCGGCCCCAGTTGATGGCGTTGATGCGAGGCATAAGCTCTTGGGGCGCAACTAAGAATCCTATTCGCATGCCGGGAGCGATAATCTTGGAGAAAGTGCCGGAGTACACCACCATCCCGGAATCGTCGTAGGAATGGATGGCGGGGGAGCGCTCTCCTTCAAATCGTAGGTCTTCGTAGGCGTCGTCCTCGTAGATGGGGATTCCGTGCTTCTGAGCCACTGCCAGGATGTCCTTACGTCGTTGGACACTCATGTCCGTACCCAGCGGGTTCTGGAACGTGGGGATGGTGTAGATGAGCTTGGACGATTTCCCGTTGCGCTTTAAGTCCTGGATGCTCTCATCAAGCGCGGACGGCAGCATCCCCTCTGTGTCCGTAGCGACTCCCACGATGTTGGCGCTCAGGTTGCGCATGATGGTCAGCGTGCCCTGGTAGGTGAAGTCCTCCGTGAGCAGCGTGTCGCCGGGGTTGGTGAAGAGTTGGGTGAATAACCCGATGGCCTGCCCCGACCCTCCGGTTAGCAGCACTTGGTCAGGGGTCACCGTCATGCCCCTCTCACGACCAAGCTTGACGGCCACGAACTCCCGGAGCTCCGGGAGCCCTTGAGGATGTGGGTACAACACTAGATCCCGGCCCTGTTTGCTCATAGCCTTAGCCAGTGCTTCTTGCAGGCCAGCCATAGGGAAGGAATCGGGGTCAGGGTAGCCTGTGCCGAAGTCGTACTTTGGCTGGGTTACCGGCCCAAGAGGTGAGCCAGCGGGAATCCAGTCAGCGATGAATTTACTGTAGTCAAAGTTCTGAGAGGCCATTGCGTTCCTCCTGCAGTACATAGGTATTACGAGGTCGAAATGATAATGCTTGGCTGGTGGGAACGCTAGTGGCAGGTATACAGCGGGGAGGTTTTGATATTGGGGGGGCGAGATGAGCCCTGGGGGCTTTAGTCCCTGATATGTGTGTGGTGGGCGGTAGAGGATTTGAACCTCTGACCCCTGCAATGTCAATGCAGTGCTCTAGGCCACTGAGCTAACCGCCCGCGCAGATACAGTCTATGGTTCCAGCAGGAGAGGGTCAAGGCCCAAGATCATCACCCTCATCGTGTTAGCACCGCAAGTAGGAACGTCAGCGTGGGTATGCTGGCAATCGTAGACACCACCACCGCTCCTGTTGCCAGGGCTGGTCGGGAATTGAACTCAGTAGTAAGAACAATGACGATGACCGCAGTAGGTGTAGCTGACTGCACCAGGAGAGCGTTCCTTGTCAACTCATCAAACCCAAGCAGTTCCAGCAGCCCAAACGCTACCGCAAGGCCCACCCAGAGTCGCAGCACGGTGGCTACGACTACTGTCCGCCATTCTTCTATCCCGCGCTGACTAATCAGGTTACCGCCAAGGACCAGGAGCATTGCCGGGAAGGCAGCGTTAGCCAGGAGTTCCGTTGGCCGCAGGATTACCACCGGCAGCGAGACATTCAGCAGGTTCACTGCAATACCTGCTACTGCCGCGTAGACAATCGGCTGGCCTGCTACTGCTTTTAGGGACGCCATGCCCCCCTGACTCCCTCTAGCGGCAATGAACACACCCAGCGTCGCCGTTACCAACGCCTGAGCTGTGAAGAACACCAGAGCGCGCTCCAACCCTGAATCACCAAAGGCTAGTTGAATGATGGGGAGCGGTAGGTTGCCAGCGTTCATGAAGAGAACTGCCATCAACAACGCGCTCTGGACGCTGCGTTCCAATCTCATCACCCGACCAGTGCTGTGGGCGATGATGAACATGATGGTGGTCAGCAAAACGGTGTACACCACAATCTTGCCCATGCTTTCCAGGGGAAGGTCTGTGGTCGCCATGCCTCTGAATACCAGTGCGGGACTGAAGAGGTAGAGCGCGGCCTGACTGATGGGGCCTACTGGAGTTTTCTTGAAATGACGCAGGGCCATGCCCAGGAGAACCACCAGGATTACAGGAAGGATGATAGTTGTGAAGACATCTAGGACAATCACTCTTTGGCCCGTCCCTCTCGTTCAATCACCAGCACACGGTCAAGGCCTGCAAGGTCTTGCACTATCCTGCAAACTGCATCAGGCCAGAGACTGCGGGCTTCTGAGAGCAGCACGATGCTTTGGGGTGCGTTGAATTCAATTATGATTGCGCCCTTTGGCGATAACAGGTGCGACGCCTGTGCCAGGAGTCGTCGGATGATGGATAGACCGTCAGGGCCACCGCGTAACGCCGATGAAGGCTCGTAGCGGGCTACCTCTGGCTGGAGTGATGGCACTTCCTCGTCTGGAATGTAGGGAGGGTTGGATACGATGAGGTCAAACGCACCTTCTACGCCCGTGAGGAGGTCACCTTCAATCACCTGTATCCGGGATTGAAGGTTGTGTCGCTCCACGTTCTGCTTGGCCACAGCAAGGGCTTCTGTGGAGATGTCAGTTGCTACTATTGTGGCCAGGGGGAGGTGCTCCGCCAGGGACACGGCAACGCAGCCGCTTCCGGTACCCACATCTGCAATCCTGAGATGATGGTCAGCTTCCTTGGTAGACCCTGCGCCTGGTTCTTTAGCCTCCCCTGATTGGACCCATCTCAGAGCCTCTTCAATCAGAATTTCCGTCTCCGGCCTAGGAATCAGCACAGCGGATTTCACCAGAAAATCCAAGCCGTAGAACTCCCAGTGACCCAGAATGTATGGCAACGGCTCACGTTGGCATCTGCGTGCAACCAGGGTGCCTAGCTGTTGCGCTTCTCTATTTGTAAATGTTCGGTCTGGGTGGGCATACAGTGCGGTGCGGTCTATGCCAGCAACATGTCTGACAAGAACTTCCGCTTCAAGGGGAGCCTCATCAATCCCAGCACCCTTTAATGCCAGCCGCGTGGAATGGATAGTGGTGGCAACAGTACGCACTATCTCTGGGGAGAGAGGCTTGGTTCCTGTGCCAGAGGGGGAGTGGTGAGGTGTGGGCGGGGTGGTTGAGGTCATGAAGTAGCCAGGGCCGCTACCAACCTACGTTCACGCTCGTCCTTCACCAGGGCGTCGAGAATGTCGTCCATATCGCCGTCGAGCACGCCCTCCAGGTCGTGAGAATTGAAGTTGATACGATGGTCGGTAACGCGGTTCTGCGGGTAGTTGTAGGTGCGAACCTTCTCGGAACGCTCTCCGGTGCCAATCTGTGAGCGGCGCTCTGCAGAATAAGCGTCTTCTTTGCGCTGACGTTCCATCTCGTAGAGCCGGGAACGCAGCACGGTCATGGCCTTAAGCTTGTTCTGCCCCTGGGAACGCTCATCCTGACAGGTCACCACCAGCCCCGTTGGAATGTGGGTGATGCGGATGGCGCTTTCAATCTTCTGAACGTTCTGCCCGCCGTTGCCCCCGGCGCGATAGGTGTCTATACGGATGTCGTCGGTGGCAATTTGGATATCCACCTCTTCGGCTTCCGGCAGGACTGCCACTGTGGCTGTAGAGGTGTGGATGCGACCACTGGTCTCGGTAAGAGGTACCCGTTGGACACGGTGGACGCCACTCTCAAACTTGAGGCGACTGAAGGCGTCCTTGCCCTTGATGGACAACGATGCGTCCTTCACCCCACCTATGCCCGTATCGTTGAGGCTTAGGACTTCCACTTTCCGGTTGGTGCGTTGGGCAAAGCGGGTGTATAACCGCAACAATTCCGCGGCAAATAGCGCTGCTTCTTCACCACCGGTGCCTGCGCGTATCTCTACAATGACATTGCGATCATCGTCAGGGTCTACTGGAATTAGGCCAAGCTGAATCTCGGCCTCTAGTGTTTCACGCTCAGCTTCAAGGGCATCCAGGTCTTCCTGCGCCATAGCGCGAAGCTCAGCATCAGATTCTTCTTCCAACATGGCCTTGGCGTCCGCAACCTGGGTAAGGACGGCGCGATACCGTCCTGATAGGCTCACAACACGCTCAAGTCCTGAGCGTTCTCTGCCAATTGCCTTCATCTTGATATAGTCAGCAGATACCTCAGGCTTGCTCATTTCCTCGCCAAGCTCTTGGAATCGCTGCTCTATCATGGAAAGTCGGTCTATCATTGTGGCCTCAGTTTCTCCTTTGGGTACAGGGCAATCCTTGGTCTATCCAGGGAGTCAGGAGCGGGCAGCCGTCTCTGACAGCATTCGTTCTTCAACCTGCTCCAACGGGATAGCTCCCAGGTCTGTGCCGTCCCTCAGGCGAACGGCTGCTGCGTTGGCTTCGGCCTCTTTGTCACCTACGACCAACATGTACGGAATCTTCTGCATTTGCGCATCGCGAATCTTTGCATTCATCCGGTCAGACTTGTTGTTCACCTCAACGCGGAGGCCTTGTGCCTTGAACCGCGCTGCGACGTTATCTGCATATTCAATGTGGCGGTCTGAGATTGGGATGACTACTGCTTGGACTGGAGCCAACCACAAAGGGAACGCACCGCCATAGTGCTCTACCAGCACGCCGAAGAACCGTTCTATGGAGCCAAGGATGGCCCTATGCACCATGTATGGACGATGTTCTTCGCCGTCTGATCCAACGTACGTGAGGTCAAACCTTTCCGGAAGGTTGAAATCAAACTGGACGGTGGTGCACTGCCAGGAACGGCCAATGGCGTCCCTAATCTTGATGTCCACCTTGGGGCCGTAGAACGCACCTCCACCTTCATCCACTTTATAGGTTAAACCCTTGCTGTCCAGCGCACGCCTCAGGGACTCTGTAGCGTGCTCCCAGTCTGCGTCTGCGCCTACTGCCTTTTCAGGTCGAGTGCTCAGGTAGATTTCGAAATCGGTGAAGCCAAACGCACCCAACAGGTCAAAGGTGAAGTCCAGCACGCCAATGACCTCTTCCTCCACTTGGTCAGGCAGACAGAAGATGTGGGCATCGTCCTGGGTGAAGCCGCGGACGCGCATGAGGCCGTGGAGTACGCCGCTGCGCTCGTACCGATACACAGCACCCAACTCTGTTAGCCGCATGGGCAGTTCACGATATGAGCGTTTGGCGAACTGATAGACCTGGATGTGAAAAGGGCAGTTCATGGGTTTTGGATAGTAGTCTTGCCCGTCAACGTCCATGGCGCCGTACATGCTCTCTTGATAGAAGTCCAAGTGCCCGCTGGTGCGCCAAAGGATTTCCCTGCCGATGTGTGGGGTGTAGACCATCTCATACCCACGGTCCAGATGTTCTTTCCGCCACAGGTCTTCAATGAGCAGCCTGACTCGAGCGCCCTTTGGGTGCCAGATGACAAGGCCCGGCCCCACTTGCTCAGATATGGAGAAGAGGTCAAGTTCCCGACCAAGCTTACGGTGGTCACGCTTTTCAGCTTCCTCCAGCATTGTCAGGTACTGATCCAGCGCTTCTTGCGATTCCCATGCTGTGCCGTAAATTCGCTGGAGCATTGGCTTGTGCTCATCGCCGCGCCAGTAGGCCCCTGCCACGGACAAGAGCTTGAATGCAACAACTTGGCCGGAGCGTTCTACGTGAGGGCCCTCGCACAAATCAGTGAAGGGGCCGTGCTGGTACGTGGAGATGGCCTCTCCTTCTGGGATGCCCTCAATAATCTCTTGTTTAAAGCCCTGGTCACTGAAGGCTACAAGCGCCTCGGCTCGACTGAGCTCAGTCCGGATGAAGGGCACATCTGCGGCAATCCGCTTACGCATTAGCGCGTCAATCTGCTCCAAATCCTCTGGAGTGAAAGGCCGTGAAACCTCAAAATCGTAATAAAAACCATCGTCCGTTGGCGGGCCAATGGCGAACTTGGCCTCTGGGAACAGCTGTAACACCGCGTCTGCCATGATGTGGCTGGCAGAGTGACGGGTACGGTACCT
Organism: Dehalococcoidia bacterium; assembly: GCA_963694315.1. Lineage (GTDB taxonomy): Bacteria > Chloroflexota > Dehalococcoidia > Lucifugimonadales > UBA1127 > UBA1127. Next base: position 7,043 of record CAVOCU010000025.1, read on the forward strand.
CAGGTCCTGAATTTCCGGCGAGGCCTGGACAAGATTGGAGTGGGTGGTCATTCCCTACACCTGTTCTGTATGAGATTGTGGAGGGCCGCTGGAACGGGGCTGATAGGAGTAATTTGTAGCGGGCTCCTACGTCTATTCTACCTCAAGGCTACAAAACGGGACAAGGGATACAGATGTCAGTCATGGTGTAATTACAGCTTGTTTGGGGATTTTTGCGTTGACACTCAAAGGAGACGGCCGCTATAGTTGAGAGGTAGCTGGAGATTAGGGCATTCTGCTCTATCAAAGGCTGGGATTTACTTGCGGCAAGGTAGCTCAGCGGCAGAGCGGGCGCTTCATAAGCGCTAGGTCATAGGTTCGAACCCTATCCTTGCCACCAGTGTACCCCTTCACATGCTTGGGATTAAAGCCGGGGGCGGCTAGCTCAGCTGGTTAGAGCGCTTCCTTCACACGGAAGAGGTCACAGGTTCGAGTCCTGTGTCGCCCACCAGACATATCAATACCAAGAACCGTCGGACCATCCTCTGGCGGCATCATAGCGGCGTCTTGAAACACCGAAATCCCCAGCACCACCTGTTTGCCGACGGTGTTGCCCTTGCCCGTCAACGTCCAGAGCGCTTCTGGATCGTGGTGGATGGCCATGCTGACTCGCCCCACGCCCGGTGTGTACACAATGGACATGTCTGAGTCCGTTTCCACCGGAGTTCTGCTGGCTACTTCAATCTTGCCGCCCAGGTGGCGTTGGAACACCGGCTCAGACACATTGAGCACCTTCACGCTACGTAGGGCACGCACGTTCTTGGCAATCTTCTCTCCGTGGGCAACATCTCGGGCGTTCACGGTAATGTCGCGAACCATGGTGGTGCGACTGGCTTTAACGGTTTCTATGGATCTGATGTCCCCTTCAACATCGCCAATGGCGGAGGAGATGGTTCCAAGCATGCCTGATACGTTGGAGTACTGAGCTCGGATGGTGATGCTGTAAGCGATGCTGGGGTTGTTGGCGGCCATGGTTGAAGCCTCTCTGTTATTTTCGTTGACACTAAACGTTGCGCCCTATCATACCTCTATAGGTAGAGATACCCAAACTACAGCTTAGTTTGCTAAACCAAGGTTCCTGGCAATGCAGTTCCAAGGGAATGACCCCCAGAGTTGCTTGCTGGCCAACGCCGCGCCTTCTGCCATGGCCTTGAGTTTGGCAACCACCACCGTGGGGTGGATTTCCGGCTCAAGGGTGGCCTGGGACGAGAAGCCGCAATTGCTGCCGGCGATGACGTTCTCCCTGCCTACCACGCTAGCGTACCGCGTCAGGCGGTCTGCAATAAGCTCCGGGTGCTCCACCAGTGTCGTGGTGTGGGATATGACGCCGGGGATGAGGACTTTGTCGGAGGGGAGCTTCACGTCCTTGAAAACCTGCCACTCGTGATCGTGGCGCGGGTTGCCTGCCTCGTAGGAGATGCCCTCCGCGTTGATGGTGAACAGCAGGTCAATGATGTCCTTCAACGCCATATCGTGGGTGCGCGGACCCATGTTCATGCTGTAGCAGGTGTGGAAGCGCACTTTGTTGGCGGGGATGCCTCGCAGCGCATGGTTGAGGGCTGCAATCCGCACTACCACCCACTTGCGGATGTCCGCCAAGGAATCGTCTGGCCTTGTAATGTAGTGTGTAATCATGCGTGGGTCGTCCACTTGGAGTAGGAAGCCTGCGTCCACAATGGCCTCGTACTCCTCGTCAGACTTGTAATACGCGTTGGCGCGGGGCCCCTCAATGTTGGTTGGAGAGATGGAGGGGGCAAAGACCTCTTCGGCCTTCACTCCTGTCAGTGCAGCTTTCAGCGTGTCCAACTGCTGCTGAAGCGCCGCCTGGTTCTGATACGCTATGGGGCCGGTGCAGGTCATCACAAAGGATGCTGCAATGGCTGGCTCTCGCTTGGTGGCGTACCAGTCGTAGAACTCCGAGAAATCGCGGTTCTCCCGAGTGCCGCGGGATTGCGACATTGGTGGGCCGTCTCCGACCTCGAAGCCGGTGAGTCGCTCACCAACGTAGCCGAAGAAGCTTGCCTTGCCCTGCTCGCCGTCGCAGATGATGTCCACGCTGCAGTCAGCCTGCAATCGCACCGATTCCGCCACCGCGCTCTTCACCCTCGCCTCGTATGCTGTGCTGTCGTAGAGCTGGCCTGCCTCCTTGGCTGCCATCATCGTCAGGAGGTCGTTTGGACTAGCAAGGTTTCCGGCAAAGGTGGTCAGGATACGGTCTTTGCTGCGTTTCATGGTGTTGATTCTCCAATTCTGCGGGGATGGCTTGCTGTCGCGCAGAATACACCCCAGCGCGGGGCTTCTCGCCAGACCATCAATTGGCGTTAGAATGGTGCGGAAGTATCACCGGGGGGTGGCACATGATCAACGGTAGGGTGTTCTTGACCAGGGCTTTTGCGCCAGAGGCCATCCAGCGATTGCGCGATGAGTTCAGCGAGGTGGACGTGTGGGAGCCGTACGGGCCGCCAACGCCTGCGGAGCTTGCCCAGCGCGCGGCAGGGTGTATTGCGCTGGTGACAATGGTGTCTGACCGCGTTGACGCAGCGTTGCTAGATGCCGCGCCCACGTTGAAGGTGGTGGCGAACCTGGCGGTGGGCTACAACAACGTGGACATTGCCGCTGCCGCCGCACGGGGCATTGTGGTGACCAACACGCCGAACGTGCTTGAAGAGACGACTGCCGATATGGCGTTTGCGCTGATGCTGGGGGTTGCTAGACGTGTGGTGGTATCGGACGCCGATACCCGTGCTGGCAACTGGGGGCTGTGGCACCCGACGCTGTGGTTGGGGAACGATGTCCACGGGACTACGCTGGGCATTGTGGGCCTGGGGACTATCGGGAGTGCTGTGGCTCGTAGGGCTAGGGGCTTCGATATGCGTATCAAGTACACTGGGCGCAACCGACAGCCTGAGACGGAGGCCGCTGTGGGGGCCGAGTACGTGCCGAACCTGCATGACTTGCTGCGCCAGTCTGACTTTATATCGCTCCACGTGCCGTTGACGGACGCTACCCGCGACCTTATTGGTGCAACCGAGTTTGCTGCGATGAAGCCGACTGCTTACCTGATAAACACGTCTAGAGGTGATGTGGTGAACACGGACGAGCTTCTAGCAGCCCTACAGAGTGGTGGTATAGCTGGTGCGGGTATTGATGTGACTGCGCCGGAGCCTATTGCGCCCGATCATCCGTTGCTTAAGCAGTCCAACCTGGTTATCACGCCCCATATCGGCAGCGCGACCCACGCCACCCGTCGGCGTATGGCGATGTTGGCTGTTGAGAACGCCATTGCGGCGTGTAGCGGGGGGCTTGCCCCCAATGCTGTCGGCCTTGCCCCTTAGGGGCTTTTGCTTCCACATGTGCCTGAGACTGGCCTGAGGGCCAGAGGGCTTTAGTCTCCTCGCCGAAGCGACACGTGCCTACGGGGCTTTAGTCTTGGCATATGGGGCCGTATTCCCGGCTTTAGTCCCCCTACACCATTGACCCACACCTTGCGCTCTCCCTATAATGGCTATGCGAGCGGAAGTAGTTCAGCGGTAGAACGCCTCCTTGCCAAGGAGGAGGTCGGGAGTTCGAATCTCCTCTTCCGCTCCACCCCCCTTTTCTCTTTCAGCCAAACTTCAATATTGCTGCGTACTTTGCCGTCCAAGATGCAACGAAATCCTAGGAAGTGTTGCATGGAATCTCGACTACTGGACGAACCCCATTTTGTTGGGCTGAGTCTCACTGTCGCGGTACGGCTCCTCAAAAAAACATTAAGCCATTGACCTATCAAGAGGTTCTCTGTACTGAAATAGACCTACTAAGCTTCCTACTAAGGCAGGTATACTCACGAGAATTACAAACAGCAAAATGTCCCGAACGCTAACCTCTACCACATAGAGAATGGATGAAATAACCGGTAAAACGCCCCCCAATAGTATCCCCAATAATCCAGGTCGAGGTACCCACCTAGCTTTCATGACAAATCCTCCGTATCCGCATCGCTAACTCAAGAATTAGGAGCAATCATACATCCTTTAATAATGTTCCCGTACGTTTTATCAGGCAGTCCCCCTTGATTCGTGGGCTGGTTGCACTAGCTACGCTTTTTCTTAGAAAATCCTTCTATCATCGTGGTCGCGAAGAACGGGCTCAGCAAATATCTGATGAGTTGAAAATGCTGCCTCCGTTTCTGGAGCAACTGCCACAAGCTTCACAGCAAGCTTTGCTGATTTCAATTCTTCCCCCGCTTCGTTTTTCCGTAACAGAAGGGTCTTAGCCCTCGCAGCAAAAGAGCCTAAGGCTCGACGGATCATGCCAGACAGGCCCTCGCGCAGTTCAGCCGAGTCAGCATGACCGTGTTCGGCAATGGCGTGTGCCACAGCAGCCGAGACTAGGTCATCTTTCTGGTCGGCAGGCCCCATGATGACCAGCTGACAGTTCTGCTCGCTGGGGAAGTCCGCGCAGTTCGCAACTAGCCAGCTACCGGAAGCAACCTTGATATCGCCCAAGGCAATGTGTGACTCCTTCTCTTGTACGGGACGCGCCCGAAATGTGTTGGTCTGAACCCACCTTATTAAAGCCCACCCACATTGCCAACGCCAACGGCCCATCAACCCCCCATCGGCCCCTGTAACAAAAGGCTATGGCCCACAGGAGGGCTTAAAGCCCACTTAAGGCGCTGGTGTAGAATACCGACATGTTGAACATGATAATAAAAGGCATAGGCCCGGCAGGTATCGCCATCATTCTGGCATTCGTTGCCTTTGTCATAGACAATCACCGGCTTGGATGGCTGTTCCTGGCAGTTGGCGTCGGGCTTACCGCCATTCAGACGTTTCTGCGTAGGAAGTAATCCAAACCCCGGATGTTGTGTATAATGCCAACCAAATAAATCGACTACAGTGAGGTGAAGCATGGCTAGGTACAATATTGGTGACAAGGTGCTGATACCTGAAGGCACAGAGGCCTCGAAGATGTATCAGGGCAAAACGGGCACAATTGAGGCGTCCAGTGAGCAGTACTTTGGTGCTGTGTATGAGGTTCGCTTGGATGATGGCGGTGAGTTGGCTAACTCACTCAACGAGGACTGGCTTCAGGCCGCTAAGTAGTAGCTTCGGCAGCCCTCGCTAGGGCAATAGCGAATAGCTATGCTACGTTGCCCTCGCTAGTGCTCCGGTCTGTCGCACCAAATATCGCCCAAAGGCTGACACGGATAGCAAGAAGAGGCTCAGCCTCCGATGCGTTTGACGCGCTTCTCAAGCTCGCTACGAGGCAGCAGCACCCGACGGCTACACGTTGCGCATACAATGCCGATGTCCATGCCTACCCGTACCACCTCCCACTGGAAGCCTCCGCAGGGGTGTTTCTTCTTCAGCGTGAGCACATCGCCCATGTGCAGGTCCAGAATTTCCGACATGGTTTCTCCATATGCGGGGACTAAAAACCTCTGGTATATGTCGCTACGGCGAGGGGACTAAAGCCGTCCCCCCCCCCGTATAAACCCCGCTAAGCGGGCCAGCCAACCACAGCCCCGTACAAAACAGGCTAAGCCTGCCAGCCAAACTCCCGGTCTTCCAGCATCGCATTCATACGGTCACGTAGCTGCAATGCAGCCTGCCGAGCAGCGTCTGGGTAGGTAGCAGGGTCACTGCCAGCGTACGTCACGCCCCGAGACGCGCTCACAATGGCGTTACGCCCCTTCACGTCTACCCCAGCCATCGTCGATCGCTCCAAAGACCCCTCCTGCGCACCCACGCCGGGTATCAGGATGGGCATGTCAGGGCACATATCGCGTATTCGCTCAAGCTCGTCCGGGTACGTTGCGCCCACCACCAGGCCCACATTGCCGTTGTCGTTCCACTTGGCGGCAGAAGCGGCCACCCACTCATAGAAGGGACGGGCATCGCCCCCCGTAGGCGGCGTCACAACCAAGTCTTGCAGCTCCCGTGCGCCGGGGTTGGACGAGCGACACCACACCAGCACGCCCTTATCGCGGTAGTCCAGAAACGGCTCAACAGAGTCACGCCCGCCAAAGGGGTTCACCGTTGCGCAATCAAATCCCCAAACGTCGTACATCGCATGGGCGTAGGCGGTTGCCGTGTTGCCAATGTCGCCTCGCTTGGAATCGCCAATGACCGGTATCCAGGATGGTATCGCCTTCAACGTCTCTTCCAGCGCCTTGTGACCGTCCGCGCCCATCGCCTCGTAGAAGCCCAGGTTGGGTTTGTAGGCGCACACCAGGTCAGACGTTGCTGCAATGATGGCTCGGTTGAACTCTGCCACGTCAGAAACGGGCATCAGCTTGGGGTCAGGGTCCAGACCAACGCATAGCAGGCTGTTATTGCGTTCTGCCGCCGCTTGGAGCTTCTCAACGAAAGTGGGCATAGTTTCTCCTCTGAGGCATGAAGGTTCAACGGAGTATAACAGGGTGGACGATGACGCTGGAAGCGGAATATCGACGAGATTTTAGCCGCCTGCGATGATGCCGCCAAGCCTGATGCCGCTCTCCGTCAGTATCGTCACGATGATTCCTGCGAACACCACACCCAGTGCAATGAGCGGAATCGCCTTCCGAGCGGGTATCCCGAAGGCCCAGGAGGTCAGCGAACCCGTCCACGCGCCGGTTATAGGCAGCGGAATGGCTATCAGCACAACCAGGAACGCTGCGCCGTACCTGGCAAACCGCTTGTTGTACGCATGCAGTAGCGATTCCGTGCGCCAGTCCAGCAACCTTGTCAGGAAGGTGGGGTACTTGTGGAGCAGTCGCGCGCCAACGTGCAGGCCCGGTATCAGGAAGAGCACGGGCACGATGTTGCCTACTATGGATATGGGGAGGACCTGGTACCACGGAATATCCAGGGTGTAGATGCCCAGGGGAATGGACAATCGAAGCTCGCCCACCGGGGTCATGGCGGCGAAAAAAACCTGAAGAAATTCAACTATGCCCATCTGCACCAAGTATAGCGGGGACTCGGGGCGATGTCAGGGTGTTGGGAGTACTCTGCTAATCAAAGACCTGCACGGCTATGGGAGTTATTCAGCGTCTTGACGGAGATGGCTTGCTGCTGGCCGTGTTAGGTACCAACCAACGTTGATACCCTTTGGCTGCACCATAGCGATTACAGGTGCTTCATCGGTTAGTTCAGGTTGCAATGCGCGCTTCACGGCAGCAGCTTTGCCATCATCCGTGACAATAATAGCGACGTTCCTGGCGGAGTTGATGAGGGGGAAGGTCATGGTGAGGCGGTGTGCGTTGAGGTGGGGAACCCAATTTGCTGTGACCAGGCGAGTTTGTTCTGCCACGGCTTCAGTCCCAGGAAAGAGCGACGCCGTATGTCCGTCATCGCCTATCCCAAGAATTGCGAGGTCTAGTTGTGGTTCAGCAGCGCTTCTGCTGCCATGCGATAGTTGCTGCCCTGGTGGTCGGGAGGAACGCAGCGTTCATCGCCCCAGAAGACGTGCCACAGCTTCCAATCAATGTGTGATGCAAAGAGTGGCGTAGCTAGGAGTTCGTAGAGTGGCTTCGACGTGGAGCCTCCTGCCAGTGCGACCGTAAATCGACCGCGCTCACGTATGCGGGCTGCTGACAGCGCAGTGACGAGCGAGGCTACAGCGTGAACGGCCTCCTGCGGTGTCTCGTATAGGTGGAGGTCATACTGCGTCGTCATCGTGTTGCCCGCAGACGTCAATCCACGCGTGGCCGTTCTCCGCTAACAGTGCGTCAGCTGCCGTAGGCCCCCATGAACCTGGCGCATATCGCTCTGGCTTTTGTGCCCCTGATGTCTCCCATGCCTGTAGCAGTGGATCAACAATGCGCCAGGCTTTCTTTATGTGATCGCTTCTGATGAACAGCGCGGGATCGCCCTATAGAGCGTCTTGCAGGAGGCGTTCATAGGCGTCAGCGATAGCCTGCTCACCAAATGCGTCGTCATAGTGAAACTCCATATCCTCGGAGCGCATGGCCATACCCTGGCCGGGCACCTTGACCTCGAACCGAAGATGGGCTCCCTCGTCAGGTTGTAAGCACATGGAGAGGACGTTGGGGTTGAGACTCTGGTCGCTTTCCAGCCCGAACACCACAGATGGTGGGCGTTTGAACTGCACAATGACCTCTGAGACTTCATCAGCCATGGTTTTTCCCGATCTCAGGTAGAAAGGAACACCCTGCCACCTCCATGTATCTACATACAAACGTAGTGTTGCGTAGGATGGAGTAGTGGCATTGAGTGTAATATTGGACTCGTTCAGATAGCCTTCGTATTGGACCGAAACGGAGTTTTAACTGCTTCTTCTGGCGTCCAACGACGGATGGCATTCAGTACGTCCACTTTGCGGTTACACAAGGAGTCAACGCCCACTCCGCTTGGTGGCTCCATAGCAATCATTGTAAGAATCTGTAATAAAAGGTTCTGGATCATATCTCGGATGACTCCGGATTGGTCGTAGTACCCCGGACGCTCTCCGACGGAGACTTCTTCCGCAAAGGTGATCTGCACGCTCTCCACATAGTGGCGGTTCCAGATAGGCTCAAAGATCGTGTTGCCAAATCGGAACACCATGAGGTTCTGCACGGTCTCTTTGCCCAGATAATGGTCAGTGCGATAGACTTAGTCTTCCCGAAAGGCGCTGTGGACGGTGCGGTTCAGCGCCTAGGCGGAGGCGAAGTTCCTGCCAAAGGGCTTCTCTATCACCACTCGACTCCAGCCATCCTCTTCGGTGGCGATGCCCGTTGCTTTCATGTTCTTGAGCGTGGCTTCAAAGAGGGTTGGGGAAATGGATAGGTAGAAGAGCCTGTTGGTGGAGCCAGCCTCGGCGCCTTCCAACGCCTTAAGCCTGTCTTTTAGCTTTGCAATGTGTGTCTCATCGTCCAAATTTCCGGGGACGTAGTAAAGGTGTTGTGCAAACTTGTCCCACTTGCTTTTATGGATGGCTAAAGCCCTGAATTCCTGGACACCCTTCCACATGTGCTCTCGAAAGGCCTCATCGGTGAGTTCTGTCCGTGCGAACCCGACGATGCGCAAATTCGCTGGGCAAACGCCGTTGCACCGTAGCTCAAACAACGTTGGGAGGAGCTTGCGCTGCCCCAGATCGCCCGTAGCGCCCATGATGACGATAGTCGTCGTGTCGACCGCCATTACTCGGCTTTCTTGACAGCATGGCCGCCAAACTGGTTACGCATGGCTGCCAACAGCTTCGCCCCGAAGGAGTTGTTCTGGCGAGAGCGAAAGCGCATCTGAAGCGCAAGGGTTATGACCGGCGTGGGCACCGCTAGATCGATGGACTCCTCAACCGTCCATCGCCCTTCACCGGAGTCGTCCACGTATGGCTCAAGGGTGGACATCTCCGGGTCTTCTTTCAGCGCGTCCGCCGTGAGGTCTAACAACCAGGAGCGGACCACGCTGCCGTGACGCCATATTTGGGTCACCTGCGCTAGGTTCAGGTTCAGCTCTTCCTTGGCGTGCATGAGTTCTAGGCCCTCTGCGTAGGCCTGCATCATGCCGTACTCTATGCCGTTGTGAACCATCTTGGTGAAGTGACCGGCCCCTGCGGGTCCAACATGGCCGTAGCCGGTTTCGGGAGAGGGAGCCAGCGTCTGGAAGATGGATTCCACTCGCTCAAACGCGGCTTTATCTCCGCCAATCATCAGGCTGTAGCCCTCTGTGAGGCCCCAAACACCACCACTGGTGCCAGCATCCAGGAAATCCAGACCTTTCTCCTTAAGCATGGCAGCACGACGCATACTGTCCTTGTAGTTGGCGTTTCCCCCGTCGATGATGACATCGCCCTCAGAGAGCGAACCTGCCAGCGCTACCAGGGTACGTTCAGTCGCTTCGCCAGCCGGGGCCATGACCCACACTGCGCGAGGAGTGGTCAGCTGTGCCGCTAGGTCTGCCAGAGAGGCTGCGCCTGCGGCTCCTTCGCCCTCAAGCTCCTTAATAGCCTCTGGTCGGAGGTCATAGACCACTACACGGTGGCCACCTCTGAGTAGCCGTTGTGCCATGTTGCCGCCCATGCGACCCAGTCCAATAATTCCTATTTCCATTGTTATGCTCCTTCTTGCTGCTTTGCTGGACAGAGAGTGTCACCGTAGGAACAGAAGACGCAGCAATCGCCTGATTTCGGGTTTAGCGCGGACGTACAGTTCACGCAATCGTAGAAGATGAGTCACCCGTCCAGAGGCATCTCTTCTTCCTGGACGTGACCGCAGACGGGGCATGTGATTTTTGTCTGGGTGATGATGTCCATAGAGCCAAATTCACCCTTTTTTCTGAATATCACGGATGTAGTTGTTCGATACCTGCTGCTACATCACCTGTCAGACGAGCCTTTGCTGTTCTCCGACCGAGGGATTCCAGGGTCTGGAGGTCTCCAAGGGACTGAGCATCAGCCAGCGTTCCAAAGCTGTAATCTTCGCCGGGGATGGCAATGTCGTGCTGATAGTCCGTTGTTATCTGGAGGAACAACCCCGTTATAGGGCCACCTTTGTGCAACTGCCCAGTGGAGTGCAGGAAGCGTGGCCCGTATCCCACGGTTGTAGCAATGCGATGTTTCTCCATGACCTGCCGCCTCAGTGATTCCAGCGCCGTGTCAGTCGCAGGCGTCTGCTCTACGTAGGCCATGATAGCCAGGTAATCGCCCGATGAAGCACCCGCCAGAAGGTCAGTTAGCGATGTCGATGCCTCGTGGTCTGGAAGGCTTCCCGATGATGCATAGCCCTTCAAGACCTCTGCCGTCTTGTCCTTTGTAGATTGCACATTTGGCTGGTTAAAGGGGTTCACTTCCAGGACCGCCCCGGCTACCGCGGTGGCGAATTCCCAACGATAGAATTCTGCGCCGATGTCGAAGCGGTCTCGGAGATCAAGCTGTACGATAGGGTGGCCCGCAGCGCGTAGCGCCTCAACCCCTGCATCGGTATCGGTGGCGTTGTCGCCATCAAGTCGTAGGTACACGAACAGTCGGTCATCTCCGTAATGTTGGGGGGCAAGGAGCGGCTCTCCTGCTACGGGAATGATGCCAATCCCCTCTTTGCCCAGGCTCTCTGCTATCAGCTGTTCTGCCCAGAGGCCGAAGCTGCTGAGCGTTGGCGATGTCAACATCGTGAGCTTGTCATGGCCTGCCTTCGCCATAGTTGCCATGACAGACCCCAGCCAGACACCTGGGTTCTCATCCGTAGAGACGCAGGATGCGCTGCTCTCCCGCAGGTGGTCTGCGCGATCCAGCAGCAACGATACGTCGATTCCGGCCAAGCATGCTGGAACCATACCGAAGTACGACAGCACGGAGTACCGACCGCCGATAGTTGAAGGGTTGGCAAAGACTCGCAAGAAACCCTCCGTCTTCGCCAATCGCTCTAAGGGTGATTCGGAGTCTGTGATAGCTACGAAGCAGTTTCCTGCGGCTGTTTCGCCCAACGTCTTATCAACAATCGCTCTGAAGTAGCGATAGGCTGTCATGGTTTCCACTGTCCCGCCGGACTTGGAAGAGACAAGAAACAACGTGTGGGCAGGGTCAATGACATCAGTCACGCTTTGTATCCAGTCCGGTACGGTGGAGTCCAGAACAATGAGCTCAGGGTAGCCTGGCGCGCTGCCGAAGGTGCTCTGCAACACTTCTGGCCCCAAGCTGCTGCCGCCCATGCCCAGCAGAACCACATGACGGACGCCTTTGTCTTTTACGTCCTTGGCAAAAGCTCTCAGGTTAGCGGCCTGTTCTTCCATCAGGTCTGTGACGGTTAGCCACCCTAGTCGGTCGGCAATCTCTGTGGGGTCTGGCTTCCACACCGTATGGTCCTTCCGCCAAATCCGCTCAGGGACATCAGCCTCGCCCAATTCGCTCAGCGTCGCCTCTACTGCTGCTTGGTGGTCGCCCAGGCTCACTTGAGAACTTCCGGCCGTACTTTTGCTAGCAGTCGCGCCTTCTTTTCCTCCACGTTGGCCATCAGGGTGTTGAAAGAATCGGCGAAGGCATTGACGCCATCCACAAGAAGCTTGTTTGTAACTTCAGTAATGCTGACGCCTGAGGCATCCAGATCGGCCATGATTGTCTCAGCTTCTTCAATTGAGTCTGCAAGCGTGGGTTTTGCGTTACCGTGATCCAAGAAGCTGGTAAGCGTGGCTGGGGGCATAGTATTCACGGTGTCCGGGCCTATTAGCGTTTCTATATAGAGCACGTCGCTGTAGGCAGGGTTCTTGGTGCCGGTGCTGGCCCAGAGGGGCCGTTGCGCTTGCGCGCCCTTTGCTTGAAGGGATGAGAATCTATCGCTAGCTACCGTTTCTCTGAAATCCCGATACGCCAGGGCAGCATTGGCTATGGCTGCTTTGCCAAGCAGGTGCTCTAAGCCAGACTCGCCATTCTGTATCTTCGATTCCAGCAGAGCGTCTACCACAGTATCCACGCGACTTACGAAGAAGGACGCAACAGAGGCCACCTTGCTGGGGTCACCACCAGCCGCTACCAAGTGTTCTAGTCCTGCGGTGTATGCCTCTCGAACGCGACGGTACGCGTCCAGATGGAACAGCAGCGTGACGTTGATGTTGACGGCCTGGCCAATCAGTTGCTCAATGGCAGGGATGCCCTCCGCCGTTGCTGGCACCTTTATCATCACGTTGGGGCGGCCCAGCTCCGCAAACAGCCGTAGCGCCTCTATCACTGTGCCTTCGGTATCGTGGGCCAACGTGGGGCTGACTTCCAGGGAGGCGTAACCGTCAACGCCGTTGGTGGCATGGTAGACAGGGCGCAGTAAGTCAGCAACGGCCCGGATGTCTTCCAGCGCCATGCGTTCAAAAGCTTCCTCGGAGCTACGGCCTTCCAGGGCCAGGGCAAGAAGGGCTTCATCGTAGTCGCTGCTGCCGGAAATCGCCTTCTCAAAAATGGTGGGGTTGGAGGTGAGCCCGGTCACGCCGGCTTTCACTAGCTCGGCCAACTCGCCGGAGGTCAACAACCCCCTGCGAACGTTGTCGTACCAGATGGACTGGCCCAGCTTTTGTGTTTCGAGTATTGGATTAGCCATGATGTTCCCCCAATCTACTGTGGGACGTATTTATGGGGACTTATTTAAGCGAACGTTGTTCAATCGCAGACACTTTTGCCAGTCGGCGATGGTACTTCTCTCCGTCCAGAAGCTCAGCAGAGAGAAACGCAGACGCTAGTTCACGGGCAAAATCTACTTCTATTATCCGTGCGCCTAGGCAGAGCACGTTCATGTCATCGTGCTCCACCCCTTGGTGGGCAGAGTAAACGTCATGGCATACAGCAGCCCGGACACCTGGAACCTTGTTGGCTGCGATGCTGGCCCCAACGCCGCTGCCGCAGAAAACGATGGCGCGTTCAACCTGTCCAGATACGATAGCCTGGGCCGCTGCATCTGCGAAGTCAGGGTAATCGTCCAGGGGGTCTAGCGTGTGCGCTCCCAAGTCTACTACCTCATAGCCTTGAGCTTGGAGCCAGGGCAGAAGATCAACCTTTAGTGGGTAGCCGCCATGGTCCGCTGCAATACCAACCCGCTTAATCATGACTTCACCCGGTGAAGGGTTGATTTGGCTTCCTCCATTACCCTCTGAGCCGTCAGCCCGAACTTCTCGTAGAGGGTTGCTGCCGGAGCGGAGGCTCCAAAGTGCGGAAGCCCAATGATTCGGCCGTTTAACCCCACATAACGCTCCCAACCCATTGGCGAAGCGGCTTCTATGGAAACCTTAGCGGTAATGTTGGGTGGAAGGACGCTATTCTTGTAATCCTGCGACTGGCCGTCAAACAATTCCCACGATGGCATGGAAACCACTCTGGCTGCGGTGCCACCCTCTGAGAGTTGCTGCCCAGCATCCAGAGCTATATGCACCTCTGAGCCCGTTGCAATGATAATCACTTCTGGCGAACTTGAGCTTTCCCACAGGGTGTACCCACCCTGGCGAACACCAGAAGCTGGCGCCAGCGTGGATCGGTCAAGAACCGGTAGGTTCTGACGACTAAATGCCAGGGTTGTGGGGCCGTCTGTGCGCTCTATGGCCGCCTTCCATGCTTCTACGGTCTCTGTAGCGTCTGCAGGTCTCAGCACTACCAGGTTTGGTACTGCACGAAGCCCGGCAAGTTGCTCTATAGGCTGGTGGGTAGGCCCATCCTCGCCCACTCCGACCGAGTCATGGGTGAAGACGAAGACCACTCGCAGGCCCATGAGGGCTGCAAGTCGTATGGACGGACGCATGTAATCCGAGAAAATTAGGAATGTTGCCGTGTAGGGCACGATGCCCCCGTGGAGCGCCATGCCGTTGGCTATGGAGCCCATTGCATGCTCCCGAACACCGAAGTGTAAGTTCTGGCCAGAGCGATCCGTCACGCTGAAATCACCTCTGTCGTTGAGTCGCGTGTTGTTAGATGGAGCTAAGTCGGCAGAACCGCCAACAAGCCCATGTACATGGCTCACGATGGCGTTCAGCGTTTTCCCTGACGCCTCTCGCGTGGAGACAGGCTTGTCGCCAGGGTTAAACAAGGTGTCCGCTTCGTTGCTCCACCCCTCAGCTAGCGTCCCTTCCCAAGCCAGTTCAAGCTGGCGGGCATCGTCAGGATACGCATCGCGGTAGGCTCCGAACCGGGTTTCCCATTCCTTTTGCTGCGTCTGTCCTCTTGGTACTGCCTGTCGGTAATGATCAAGGGCCTCTTGAGGCTCCGCAAAGGGCTCCGGGTACGACCAGTTAAGGGCCTCTTTGGTTAGCTTTACCTCGTCCTCGCCCAATGCCGCCCCGTGGACGCCTGCGGTTCCAGCCTTGTTGGGACTACCGAACCCGATGATGGTGCGGCAGATTACAATGCTGGGCCTAGCTGTCTCCGCTTGAGCTTGGCGGATAGCGGCATCCACTGCCTCAGTGTCCATGCCATCAATGGAGTCCACCACGTGCCAGCCATAGGCACGGAACCGGGCGGCTACGTCCTCTGTGAAGGCAATGTCTGTACTGCCTTCAATGGAAATATCATTGTCATCATAGAGATAAATCAGCTTGCCGAGACCTAACGTTCCCGCTAGCGATGCCGCCTCAGA
>CAVOCU010000026.1:0-21930 GCA_963694315.1 Dehalococcoidia bacterium
TTTTTGTACCGTTGGGCGCTGTAACTTCCTCACCGTCGGCAAAGGAAACCTGTGCAAGGTCACAATTCAGGCGAAGTGTGTGCGCCGGGAGTTCTACTCCTGATTCAAGTCTGATGCGGATGCTATGACCGACCAACACCACAACGGACGGGTTGTCTGCCGGAAAGACCGCGGCCACGGCGAATCCCAGCTTCTTTGTGAAGAAGGACAGGTTTGCCGATAGATTAGCGCAGGGCATGACGACTTCTGCCGATTGGATGGCTGCTTGTAACGTATCAACGGAATCGTTGTCCATGATTAATCTCTTGTACAGGATTCAAGGCTGGTAGCGAAAACCTGAAAACACACCATGCAAATCATAACCCCGCGGTCAAATCAAGGGTGATGAGGGCATTCACGACCTAACGAAGTGTGGAGCAAAGAAAAACCAACAGCTACTATGGCTGCTGGTTTTGTTAGCTGGGTGGGCGTGCCGAGGGGCAGGGTCGAACTGCCGACACATGGATTTTCAGTCCATTGCTCTACCACTGAGCTACCTCGGCGACGTATGTATGGTAGAGGTCGCTCACATAGCATGTCAAGCTGATATACTCCTGAAGTGAAGCTCTCCGCTGCATATTCATGGCCCGGAAGTCTGGAAGATGCAAAATCTCTCCAGCTTGAGCTTGCAGGCAAAGTCTCCCACGTCAATACAGCCCCACTGGAGCCAAAGTACGTTGCAGGAGTGGATATTTCCCCACCTGACGCGGATGGTTGGGTGTTGGGGGCGGTGGTGGTACTCCGGTGGCCGGAGCTGGAAATCGCAGAGGTTCGGATTGGCAGAGCGCAGCCTCCAATTCCATGCATTCCGGGCTATCTTGCGTTTCGAGAGGTTTCAGCCGCCATCACTGCTCTGGAACAGCTAGAGATAGAGCAGTGATGGCGGCTGGTAGATGGTCAGGGTTTGGCACACCCTCGACGATTCGGTCTAGCGTGCGACCTGGGTTTGGTCACAGAAGTGCCTACCATTGGTTTCGCAAAGTCCGTCTTGTTGGGTCGCTATGACGCCGTGGACGCCGAGCGCGGGGCTTCATCGCCGATGATCGATAAAGACGAAGTGGTAGGAGCGGCAGTACGCACTAGAGACAACGTCTCGCCCGTCTACGTTTCCGTGGGACATAAAGTGAATTTGGAATCAGCGGTTGCCACAGTGCTTGTGTGCTCTAGGAAGTACAGACTGCCTGAAACTACCAGGGTGGCCCATATGGCAGCAGCTGGAAAATACCCGGAAGGTCTCTACCCGGGGAGGGTATGATTCATAGAGACCCGCACAGGAACCTAAGACCTCATGTATATCGTTCTACCCAAGAGGGATTACAATCTGATTGTTAAGTCTTGCTAAGAAAGCCAGAAGTAGGGGAATACCATGCTAGTGCTACGGTCACAGATTATAGATCTCCAGGGACGCATAGCCTATCTCCTGGAGCGTCTTTGACGTTGCTGGCAAGGAGCAGGAACTGGGCAGGCTCCAGGCTCAGTCTATAGACCCGCAGTTCTGGGATAACTCAATGCTCGCCCAAGGGGTCATGCGGCGTTTGGGAACCTTGGACGAGGAGATATCCACGTGGCGTGACCTGGAAACCCAATCGGCAGCGCTGGTTGAGCTTCTGGATATGAGTATGGATGAGGGCGCTGGTGATGTTGCAGAAGATATCGCTCAAGAGACTGCTGAACTCACCGCTAAAGTTGGCGATCTGGAGTTCCAACTTGTCTTCTCAGGCCCATACGATGACCGCAGTGCTATCTTTGCAATACACGCAGGCGCTGGCGGTTCAGACTCCCAGGACTGGGCCGAGATGCTCCTGCGTATGTACTTGCGATGGGCAGAGCGTAGGAAGTGTAAAGCAACCATTCTGGAGTCATCCCCGGGCGAAGAAACGGGCATTAAGAGCGTCATGGTGGAGGTTACCGGGCCATTCGCCTATGGTTGGTTGAAAGTAGAACGGGGCGTCCATAGGCTTGTCAGGCTCTCTCCCTATGATGCAGACCATTCAAGGCATACCTCGTTTGCCCTGGTTGAAGTGCTTCCAGAAGCGGATGGAGACCTTGCCGTTCAAATCAACAGTGAAGATATACGGGTGGATACCTACCGTGCCAGCGGTCACGGTGGCCAGAACGTACAAAAGCTGGAGACCGCCATACGTATCACCCATATCCCATCTGGCATTGTAGTGACATGCCAGAATGAACGATCCCAGGGCCAGAACAGGGATGTGGCAATGAAGGTTCTCTTGGCCAGGCTTATTGACCGTGAGGAGCAGATTCGCGCGGAGGCAAAGTCCAAAATCAAGGGGGCGCACGTCTCTGCAGGTTGGGGAAATCAAATCCGAAGCTATGTGCTCCATCCCTATAAGATGGTGAAGGATCACCGCAGCGGCTACCAGACCAGTGACTCACAAGCGGTTCTGGACGGAGAGATTGATGAGCTGTTGAGAGCTGAGTTAATGAATATGGTGGGCCAAGATGCCGCCCCTTAGCGATATGGCTCTACATCAAAGCAAAATATGGTGAATAGGTAAGGAGTCCCTGTATGAAGCGGTGGTTGAAAACGTTACCGGCGTTGGCATTGATAGGTCTGGTGAGTCTAGTCCTTGCTTGTGGTGGTGAATCAGACCCAATACCAGCCCCGCTGTCTACAGCGTCCTCTCAGCTTGCTGCCACCCTTGGGTCTGAACCTACTGGCTCCGGGACAGGTGGCGTGTTCCGACGACTCTGGAACGAGCCTCCTACGTTGGATCCCCATCAGGTAGGTGACACCGACTCCGCTGGTGTTCTGGTTGAGATATTCAGCGGCCTGGTGACACTGAACACGGATTTGCAGGTTGAGCCTGACCTGGCCGAGCGATGGGAAGTCAGCGATGACGGCTTGTCCTACACGTTCTTCATCCGCAGTAACGCTAAATTCCATGATGGGAAATCTGTCACTGCGGAAGATGTGAAGTTCTCCTTGGAGCGGGCGTTAGACCCGAAAACGTACTCGCCGCAGGTTGAGACGTACCTTGACGATATTGTGGGAGCCGCGGAGAAGCTTAACGGTACTGCGCAGGAGGTATCGGGCTTGCGGGTCATTGACGACCACACCATCGAAATTACTATTGACGCCCCAAAGGCCTATTTCCTGGCCAAGCTCACCTACCCCACAGCCTTTGTCGTCGACCGAGAGAACATTGAGAGAGAGGGCGATAACTGGACAAGGAAGCCCAATGGTACAGGCCCCTTCAAGCTGGCCTCGTACAAGATTGGTCAAGAAATCATCCTGGAGCGCAACCCCAACTTCTATCGGGGCCCGGCGTTGCTCGATAGGGTGGAGCTTATCCTGAGCGGCGGCTCCGCTATGGCGATGTACGAAAACGGGGAGATAGACATCACCGGTGTTGGCTTGGCAGACCTGGACAGGGTGAGCAACCCGTTAGAGTCGTTGAACCGGGAGCTAGTGGTTGCCCCTGCGGGCTTTAGCTTGAACTACATTGGCTTCAATGTGGAGCAGGCACCCTTTGATGATGCCAATTTCCGGAAGGCCCTGGCTCTGGCTATCAACAAGCAGTTGATAGCTGACCAAGTCCTTGCCAACCTGGTGATACCTGCTACCGGCATTTTGCCGCCGGATTTCCCTGGGTATGACACTAGCGTTCAGGGGCCTTCGTTCGACGCTGAGCGGGCAGTCGCGCTCCTGACCGCTTCTCGATATGCGAACAACGTCCCTCGTATCGTCATCACCGTACCTGGAACTGGCGGCTCAGTGGGGCTGGATTTAGAGGTAATCTTAGAAATGTGGCGGGGAACCCTGGGTATAGAAATTGAGATTCAGCAGGTTGAATGGGCTACGTTCCTCCAGGATTTGAACGATCAGCGGTTGCAGGCGTTTGCTGGCTTAGGCTGGCAAGCTGACTACCCTGACCCGCAGGATTTCCTGGACATCCTCTTCCATTCAAAAAGTCGATTAAATCACAGTGCTTACGCGAATGCGGAAGTGGATAAGTTGCTGGAACAAGCCCGGGTGGCCTCTGAATGGGAGGCCCGCAAAGCTCTCTACAACCAGGCGGAGCAGCTAATCCTTGATGATGTGCCGTGGATACCCCTCTGGTTTAGCGGAGAGAATGTGCTCTTGCTGAAGCCGTATGTAAAGGGCTACAAGGTCACTCCGCTTATTGTCCCCAAGCTCAAGGACGTCTGGATTAGCCAGGACTGAATCCAGAACCCCTATTCGTGGCGGCTATCCAGCGTACGTCATTTTGATCGCGTACGGCCGGCTTCAGTCCCGATAGACGCCTAACTGACTGCATAACCCGCTCTCCTGGGCGTGCTTGTCCCGATTGTTGTCGAGATTGGGAATTCCGCCTTGGGTAACCGTGAGGTGAGAAGGGTCGAGGGCGAGCCCTAGCTAGCTAGCAGAGGGAACATAGCGCTCGATGAACAACGCTATCGCATCGGACACGGCGTCAGCGAACATTGGCTCCCTATCGAAGATGTGTTCCTGGCCCGCGTATAGATGGATATCCACAGGTACGCCAGCATCCTCCAACGCCTGGAACATACGCATGGAGTTTGAGTAGTCCACCGTGGTGTCTGCTGTGCCGTGCACAAGCATGGTTGGTGGATAGCTGGAGGTCACCTGATAAACGGGGCTGGCGGCTTTGAGCATTGCCACGCTGGGGTTCTTGCCGTACAGCTTCTCCCTGCCCTCGTCCTCACCACGTCCGGTCACGTCTGTGACGGGGTAGACGCCAATCACGGCTGCTACTGCGCTGCTCACTCCGGCGTTGCCCCCATCCCCCTCGAACTCAGCTAGACCAGGAGTCCCTGCTGCCAGCAATGAGAGGTTGCCTCCTGCGGATGCTCCACCCAGTACAATGCGGTCAGGGTCTATGGCTAAGTCCTTGCTGTTGACTCTCATCCATCGGATGAACGCATTGGCGTCTTGTATTTGGGCGGGCCAGGGTGCTTCGTCCATGACACGGTATTCCGTAGCTATGAACACGTAACCCTTCTCAGCCATCCGTTTGGCGTAGCGCTCATGGAGACCGGCCTTGTTTGCAATGCGGAACCCTCCACCGGGCAGGAACAGGATGCCCAGGCCGTTGGCGTTCTCTCCGGGGTGGAAGATGTCCACTTTGAGGTCTCGACCTCCAACAGATGTGGCAACGACATCAGTGTCTATTCGAATATTCGGCATGGTTTTCCCCTCCTGGTGTTCCTGAGTACTTGGAATTCGGGTCGATTATACACCGCAGATATAACGCTGGAGCAGTTGCATTGCGAGCGTACGTAGTAGAATCAGTGATGGTCTGGGCGAGTTTTCCTTGGAATGTAGAAAGGCGTGATGACCGCATTTATTATGCGAAGGCTCCTGTGGTTGCCAGTCCTTCTGGTAATCGTGAGCTTTATCACCTTTGTCCTGGGTTTTTACGGCCCTGGCGATCCCGCCGAAGTTCGCCTTGGCACCCGGGCAACCCCTGAAGCCGTGGAACGACTGAGAGAGGAGTTGGGCCTGGACCAGAACTTCTTTCTTCAGTACGGCTCCTATGTATGGGATTTTGTGCGAGGCGATTTGGGGGACAGCTACATCTTCCGGGGCAGGAGTGTCCGGGAACTGGTAATGCCTAAGGTGTGGATATCAGCTCAGCTTGGCATTGCGGCCATGCTCATCAGCGTCGGCATAGGCATACCCTTGGGTTTGGTCACGGCCTACAAACAGGGGACATGGCTGGACACGGCTTTGGTGAGCCTTTCTCTCTTGTTTCTCTCCACACCTGTTTTTATATCCGCTCCCTTCCTCATCCTGTTTTTTGCGGTGAACCTTGGCATTTTCCCTGTGTCTGGCTGGGACGGATTTTTCAGCACGAGCCTCATCATGCCTGCGTTGGTCATGGGAACCCCGGGCATTGCTGGTATGACCCGGTTGACCCGGGCCAGCGCTGTAGATGTACTGAGCCAGGACTATATCCGCACTGCCAGAGCAAAAGGCCTATCTGAAGTGACTGTCCAGGCCAGGCACGTGCTGCGTAACGCCCTAATGCCGATTGTCACCATACTTGGGCTTAGCCTTGCGGGGTTGGTAGAAGGGGCATTCATTACTGAGACCATCTTCGGGATTCCAGGCATCGGGCGATTGGCTGTCGACTCGATATTCAGTCGAGATTACCCCGTCATCATGGCTTTGGTGCTGATTGTGGCGACGGTCTTTGTCCTGGCTAACCTGCTTGTAGATCTGCTGTACGGGTTCCTGGATCCACGCACTAGGCAGAACTTGGACGGCTATGGTAGAAGGTAATTTGAATAGTAATGTGGACATAGAGGGCGTTGAGGCCGAAGCCCCGCCTATGGAACGTTCCCGAGGCCTTTGGGTTCAGGCTGCCGGTCAGCTGTTGCATCGCCCCAAGGCCATCTTTGGCATTGCGATCATCCTTATCTTGTACGGCGGAGGCATCCTTGCGCCTTGGCTTGCGCCGCAGGGGTACAACGAACAGGACTTGTTTGCAGTACGGCAAGGCCCCAGTGCGGAACACTTGCTGGGGACGGACTTTGTGGGCAGGGACGTGCTGAGCCGTACTATTTTTAGCTTACGCACCAATCTGATTATCACCACTGCTTCAGTCGCCACGGGTAGCCTGATTATCGGCGTAACGCTGGGGCTAATGGCAGGGTACCTTGGTGGCAAGATGGATACGCTCATCATGAGGGTTGGCGAGGTGTTCTTGGCTTTCCCTGGCCTGCTCCTGGTCATCTTGCTGGCAGCGACGGTGAAGCCTCGCGTTTTGGACTGGGTGAGGAGTTTTGAGGACGCTACCGGAATTGATGGCCTGGTTCAGTGGGGCGTAGCTGACTACCTTGTAATCTTTGGCGCGCTGGCGGCGTTTAGCTGGGTTGGTGTGGCTCGATTGGTGCGAGGCCAGGTGGTTTCCTTGAAGTCGACACCCTTCATTGAAGCGACGAGGGTCATTGGAGCTTCAACGTGGCGGGTAATGTTCCACCACCTGCTGCCCAACGCGCTACCGCCGGTGGTTGTAGTGGTGACAATGGGCATGGGGGCTATTGCGGGAGCTGAGGTGGTGCTGAGTTGGCTTGGCATTGGTATTCAACCACCGGTTCCCAGCCTGGGTTCTATGATTCGCGAGGGGCAGGATGTGTCTATTCTTCGGAACGCTCCGCACCTAATCCTGCCGCCCATCATCGTGGTGGGGCTGCTGATTTTCGCCTGGAACCTTCTTGGCGATGCTCTGAACGATGTGTTGAACCCCCGTCGCCAGGGCTAGCCCGCACTCGCGCTACCTGACGGTTGTCTAAGGGTGGGTTGGGGTTTTAACTCTTCCGGTTTCAGGAAGCATCGCACCCGCTACCATCAAGCTCCATGCCAGCACTGAAAAGAGAGCGAGCCCGGGGATATAGCTCCCCATGAGGTCAGTGGAAACTCCGACAGTCAGCGGCGATACCATGGTTAAGATGCTACCCATGCTCATCAGTGTCCCGAATGTGACTGCCACGCTATTTACATTGGCTCCAGGCAATTCCATGGGAATGGTGAGGAGAGTGGGGACATAAAACCAGCCTGCAGCCCCTAATGCTAGGATTGCCAACATCAACAATGGCGTATCAGCTAGCAGGAAGCTCCCAAAACCGGCAAATCCTACTATGACGCCGGGTACGATGAGCATCGGGCGTCTGTGGCGTATACGGAGCACAAGCAGGCTTGCTGTGACCAACGAGATGGCTCCTGCTAACGATAAGAGACCCATCAGTGACCCCGCTTCAGAAAGGGATATCCCATGCACTTCATGATAGAACGTGGGTAACCAGGCGGCAGTAGCGGTCAGAAGGGCGTAAGGCCCTGCATCAGCCGCGGCTATGAGCAGGGTGTTTCTGGATCGGACGATACGGAGTGTGCTTTTGAATGTAAGATGATCTACTACTTGGACAGAGGCTTGCGTCCTTTGTCCTAAGGCAATCCAGCAGAATCCGCCTACCAACGGTACGGCCCCAAATATGCTGAGTGCGGCCTTCCACCCCATGGCTTCTGAAATGGGTACCACGGCAAACGACGAGATTGCCATGCCAAGGGTGAGGGCAGCAACGAACAGCCCGTTGAAAACCGGAAACTCCTTGGGGTGGAACCAGTTCACCACTAAAGGCCCTACTGCAGGAAACACCAGAGCCAACCCTATGCCATAGAGAACCCTCGTCAGAACCAACAGTGGAAAATTCACTGCAAGGAAGCTCAGAATTGGGGCAGACCCCAGTAAGGCTCCCAGGAATATGAGGTTTCTCGACCCTATCCTGCTTACCAACATACTGCTAGGTATGGCGAACAGAAGATGTGAGAGAGGAATCAGGCTGACCAAAAGACTTGCAATGCCCCGGTTAATGCCGTAGTCATCCATGATAAGAGGTGTGACCGGTGACACAGCAAACATGCTCAGTCCAAGGGAAAAGCTGATCCACACGATGGTTCCCGCGAGGATGAAGCGAAATGGGCTGGAGCGATGGTCTTGACTGGTTCTCGGTTCAGAAGTTACTTCCATTGGCTCCTATACCTTGAGGTTGAAGCACTTGGCCGGGTTGTCCCATAGCAACTGCTTCATGAAGTCGGGCGTCACACCTTCTACGCTTGTCAGGATATCCAGGCCCCGGGGGAAGTTCATCATCGCGTCGCGGTGGGGGTAGTCTGAAGCCCACATCGTCACGTTGTCGCCCAGGGTTCGCTGGATTGCTGGCAACGCTTCCTCGCCAGCCTCGCAGGACACAAAGCCCTGGCCTCGCCGGAAGTACTCAGATGGCTTCTCCTTACCGCCGTAACCCTCGTTCAGCATCGGGTTCTCCACCTGCTGGTCGAGTCGTTCAAGCCAGTGGGCAAGCCACCCTGCGCCGGACTCCAGAAAGGAGGCGGTCAGCTTGGGGAATCTATCAAAGACACCGCCACTGGCCATCGCCAAGGATGCAGCCATCTGTTCCATAGGATGGCAGGACGCATGATGGGCGAAGTGCGTGTTGATGCGGTTCTGCGGGAACCAAGGCAGGCGGTTCTGGATGCCTTCATGGACGGAGATGTTCAGCCCGTACTCTTCAGCTATGGCATAGATGGGGTCGTATGCTCGGTCTGACATCAGTCTGCCCATGTGGGGGTTGGGGCGCCAGAAGATGCCGACCATCCCCAGTTCCGTAGCACACCGTTTCAGCTCCTGGGCCGCCAGCTCTATATTTTGTAGCGGCAGCAAGCAGACGCCTTTGAGTCTGTCTGGGTTGTATGACATGAAGTCATATAGCCAGTTGTTGTACGCCCGACACATGGCTGCAGAGAGTTCCGGGTCAAGGTCGTTTCCCCAGGTGGCGTAGAGGCCGATGCCTGTGAAGCAGACGGCAATGTCCACTCCCTCTTTGTCCATGTCCTCCACGTACGCTTGTGGTTCAAAGTTGTGGGTCATGCCGTGCTTGAACTGCTTGCGCCAGATAGGGTCCTGGGCCATTCCGCTCCCAGGCGATCCTAACGAGTCGTCGTTTTGGAGCACGCCGCCGATGCGAGTGGCAAGGGTGAACTTGCCGCCCATCTGTACATTGTAATGTTGAAATTTAGGGTCAAGATACTTCTCCCACATATCAACAGGCTCTACAACGTGACGGTCACAGTCTATGGTTTGGAACCCTGCCCTCATAGCGCGCTCCTAATACGTTTCAAACGGTTCGGTTGAAGATACGGCCCGCCTTACGCCCTGTCAACTAGCGCTAGGCCCTGGACCCACGTGCATGACGGTAACCCAAGGCTGGCGCCAGGGTTTAACTATGTCGTCTGCGGTACGCCAGAAGGCCAATGACCAGCAGTGATACTGGCCCAGCAAGGTCAAAGGGAGCATGGTCAGTGGGTCTCCCGCACCCTCCGCTACTGGTGACAGTCGCTTCTGGGAGGGATGGGTCTTGGAACTGGGGTGGCTGGGTGTCTGACGTAGATGTAGCAACACTAAAGGGCACCAGGGTCACCCGTGGTATTGCAGTAGGAAGGGCTGAGCGGCTTGGTGTGGCCTCTAACGCTGGTGCATTGATACTTTCCCGCCACTCGCGTTCCAACCCCGTGCGGTCGAAGCCGTAGGCCGCTGTGAGGGCATCGTCGATGGGCATGCCTGCTCGCATACCCGCAAAGAGCTGCTGGAGCGGATTTGCGCCGTATGTGTTGACCATGTACGCCACCACGCTCCGAGCCTCTCCGTACATCAGAATCACGTCCTCGGGTTTGCCAGGCACAGTGGTCAGCGATGTGAGCGGTAGCAGCGTGCCCTGGGACAGTCGTAAGGCCAGCGCACGGTCATAACTACCACTGGGGTCAACGTTGCCGTACTCTGCCAGCCCCTCGTTGAGCCATGCAGGAACTATACGAGAAAGGTTTCCCGTGGCGTGTCTAACCAGGAAGTGAACCGTTTCATGGGAGGTGACACCTTCAACACTTGGGGTGCTACCCAAAACCAAGATGACGCCGGTATCACCAAAAGAGACGCCCTCAGTTACAAGTGATTCTTCCTGCACCGCGCTGGTTGTTGGTAGCGCTACCCGCATTTCGGTTACGCCGTTGTACAGGGTTAGGCGTAGTGGGCCGGTATCTGTGACGCCCATCAATTCTCCCATGCGCGTCAGGGCAGTCTGAGCTGCGTCCAGCACCCGTTGGGCACGGTCACGCTCATCGCCATGGTAGTAGATGTAGCCCCCCGGAGCGTCCAGACGATGCCACTGGAAGCGGGGATCTATGAGGATGAAGCGTTGTGGCACGGTCTCTGTGAGCCCGCCATCCTCGTCCGTGATTTCCAGGGCGTACTCTATCTCCGCACCGGGAGGAATGTAGCGGTCAGGGGTATCTGTGCGCACGAAGAACTGGTTTTCCAGTTGAGCTGTGGGTTCAAACTCAAGGCGACCGTACCGCGTTACGCGTTCACCAGTGACGCGATAGCGCAGACGCACATCAATGATGTGGCGGGAGCCTGCTACGGAGATATCGAAGCGAATGCTGTCAGGGAAGCGACTTCGTACGATGGTAGTTGCGAGGGTATCGCTGATTCCTGCGCCTTCCTGCCCCCGGGCAATCTTTGGTGATACTAGCAAAAGAAGGGCAATCAGCAATGCAATGGGAAACGAGAGGCGGAAACAACGCAGTAAATAGTTCATGCGGAGAGCTTTCTAGCTGCCAACGGCGCTTGTGGGGCCGACAGGAACCTCTTCTGGCCGTGAGACTGTATGTCCCTCCATAAGATCTTCCTGTCCAACTGCGCTCAGAATCCGCTCCAGGAGGGTAGCTTCTGGAACTGCCCCCAATACTTCTACAACGCCGTTAATGATGGTCTTGGGCACGGCCTGAACCCTATGCAACTGGGAGAGATGCGGGAATTCCTGAGCTTCAATCACCTCTGCATGCACCAAGGTGGTTTCCATTGCCATTGCGTGGGCCAACCTGGCCACGGTAGGACAGTGTGGTCAGCCAGGAGTCACGAACACTTGTATGTGGACTTCTTTTTCCAGCTTGCGTAAGGCCTTCCTGGTGGTGAGTTGTAGGGGGCTGACTCCCCTTGATGCGGCAACGACGTCCTCAATGAGGGTCAATATCTCAAATCCAGCGGGTATGCCGTAAAACCGAAGATTGGAAGGTTCATCCCCATCTGCCTGGAGGGTAATGCAGGGGATGCGGTCTATGCCCATCTCTTGAGTCTCTTCTGACTCCGTGTAGAAGTCTTTCAGGGTCAAGTTGAGATGGGAAGAGATATCTGTAATCTCAGTTAAAAGCTCTTCTGTTTGGGCGCAGGTCTGACATTCCCTGCCTGGGAGAACCAAGCCACCAACGGAGCGCACGGTGTAAAGCGTCAGCATGACATCTCGCTTCAAGTCTTTCTTGAACCGAGTCTCAAGGGTTTTCCTATCCTGATCTGAAAGGGTGGGCATTGCGCTCCTTGATGGCAGGCGGTTTTAGGCCTCGTCTTCCTCTTCCGGAGGTTCGCTATCTTCTATTTCGGCGGTGACCAACTCAATCCTGGGCTGGGCCGCTGCTCGGATTTCTTGCTCAATCAAATCGGCAGTATCGCGGTGGTCGCGAAGGAACTCCTTGGCAGCTTCTCTCCCTTGGCCGAGGCGAAGTTCCCCATAGGAATAGAAAGAACCGCTCTTTTTCACAATCTCCTGGGCTGCTCCTAGGTCAATCAAGTCACCCTCTTTGGAGATGCCGTGGTTGAACATGATATCAAACTCGGCAACGCGGAAGGGGGGCGCAACTTTGTTCTTCACTACTCTGGCGCGGACGCGGTTTCCCAGCACATCGGTGCCGTGCTTGATGCCCTCGATACGACGGACATCGATGCGAACGGAGGAGTAGAACTTGAGCGCTCTTCCCCCTGGAGTGGTTTCAGGGTTGCCGAACACAACGCCAATCTTCTCCCTCAACTGGTTGATGAAGACGACCACTGTGTGGGATTTGTTGATGGATGCGGTCAGTTTGCGTAACGCCTGGGACATGAGCCGAGCTTGGAGACCCATGTGGATGTCACCCATATCGCCTTCCATCTCTGCCTTGGGTACAAGGGCCGCAACGCTATCCAGAACAACGATGTCTACGGCTCCGCTCCGTACCAGGTAATCAGTGATTTCCAATGCCTGCTCAGCAAAGTCCGGTTGGGAGATAAGCAGGTCTTCAACGTTGACGCCAATGCGCCCGGCATACCCTGGGTCAAGGGCATGTTCTACATCGATGAAGGCGGCCACGCCTCCCAGCCTCTGCGCCTCCGCGACCATGTGCAGCGTGAGCGTGGTCTTGCCCGACGCCTCCGCGCCAAACACCTCAACAACGCGCCCCCTAGGAACGCCGCCAACGCCTAACGCCAAGTCCAAGGACAAGGAGCCGGTGGGGATGGCGTCCCGCTCCATGGAGGCAGCTTTCTCCCCCAGCCGCATGATGGATCCTTTGCCAAACTGGCGATCAATATGGCTCATGGCCATCTCAAGTGCTTTTTCCTTGTCGGTAGTTTCCTTGTCAACCTTCTCGGTCTTGTCAGTCGTCGCCATTTCTACCTCTCTGGATTAGAACATCTGTTTTTAGATAACGTTGTGCAATAGTACCATATGACCATACCCCTCTCAAGGGGGAATTTCATCGGTTTCTGACGCGTTGACATCTCTGACCGCCGTACCTACACTCGCTTAGGTACTCGTTGAGTCGTTATTAAAGATAAATCCATAGCAATGTGACCGGAGGAACCATGCAGGCCGTCGCTAATCCCAGGACGCTCATTGATGTTCTTGTCCCGCAGTTCAAAGCCAACGATCGCACCTATGCTATCGTCCGGAACGTGGTGCTGATGGTGGGATTTGCATGGTTTGTGGCGTTGTTCGCGCAGATTGCCGTTCGACTCCCATGGACGACGGTGCCAATCACTGGCCAGACGTTTGCCGTGCTAGTAGCAGGCGGCGCGCTGGGTATGCGACGTGGAGCAGGTTCCCTTGCCATTTATATGCTGATGGGAATCACCTTTCTCCCTGTGTTTTCGCCCGGGGCCGGAGTTACGGCGGGGGCATGGGATATCCATTTCATCCTACCTTGGGAGGGGTCGCACACTTCCGTCTTGGACATCACTAGCGGCGGCTATATTGTAGGATTCATTTTTGCAGCGGGCCTGGTAGGGTACCTGGCAGAGCGAGGTTGGGACCGCAAGCAGTGGGTGCACCTGGGAATGTTCCTGGGCAACCTGGCCATATACGTGCCCGGGCTGCTGTGGCTTGGTTACTTGATTGCAACTGATTGGATACATCCGGCGGCGGGTCTTCCCCTAGGTGAGCTCATTGCCGGGTCAAACACACTGGACAAGACGCTGGCTGGTGGTCTGTACCCATTCATTGTTGGGGACATGATGAAGCTGTTCCTGGCATCGTTGACGCTTCCGGCTGCATGGGCGTTGGTGGATAGGTTTAAACGCAAGGGTTAACCCTTGACCCCTGTGCCTGTGGCATATGCAGGGGTTTGGCCTAGGTGTTCTTGCTACCGATGGAGCAAAACTGACGAAGTCAGCTAGGCCTTGGCTCCCAAAGCGTCTTTGGCTACGGCTGATATGACTTCAATGGCCTCTTGGATGTCCTCTCCGTTGATGCCCCAGTGGGTCACCATGCGGGCCTTGGGCTCACCGCTTGAGGACGCCTTAACCCCAGCATCTGCCAGCTTTGCCATGAACTCCGGGTGATTGCCACCCTGCCACTCAAAGATGACGATGTTGGTCTCGATTTTGGCCGGGTCTATGGATACCCCGGGAATCCCGACTAGGCCCTGGGCAAGCTGCTTTGCGTTTACATGGTCTTCTGCCAGCCTTGGCACCATCTGCTCAAGGGCCACCGTAGCTGCCGCAGCTATGACACCCACCTGCCGCATACCGCCACCAAGCATCTTCCGCCACTTGCGAGCCTTGTCAATGAACTCCTGAGTCCCGCAGAGCATTGAGCCTATGGGAGCGCTGAGCCCTTTGGAGAAGCAGAAAGTCACGGAATCAATGTCTGCGGTGAGATTGCTGACAGGGACGCCAAGGGCTACGGCAGCGTTGAAGAGCCTTGCGCCGTCCAAGTGCATTGGTAGCCCGTGCTTATGGGCAACGTCTGCGATGGCTTTGGTGTCAGCCGCCGTAAGGGCCGCGCCACTGCAACGGTTGTGGGTGTTTTCCATAGCTACCAACCCCGTAGGTGAGACGCCTGAGCGGTAGGCCCGTATCGCCGCTTCAACGTCGTCGGGGTTCAACCGACCTCGTTCGTCGTTAGGGACGGTGCGGAGCAGGGCTCCGGCAATGGCCGCGCTTCCAGCAGACTCGTGCCAGAGGACGTGGGCTTCTGAGCCGAGCACCACCTCATCGCCCCTGTCGCACCAGCTGAGGATGGCCAGGAGGTTACCCATGGTGCCGCTGGAGACGAAGAGAGCAGCTTCCTTGCCGGTACGCTCCGCTCCCATTGCTTCAAGTCGCTGTGTTGTGAGGTCATCACCTAGAACGTCGTCGCCTACTTCCGCTTCAGCCATAGCTTGCCGCATCTCCGGCGTAGGGTGGGTCACGGTATCACTCCGAAGGTCGATGGTCCTCATGTCACGCTCCAGCTACTAGGTTAGATTGGTTTCTATGATAACCCCAACAGGATTCATCCTGCACCTATGTACCTGCGATTACCTTCGAGTAGTCAATGATGGCTTTGTCCTGCGACAAACTCCCGATGACTGTGAGAGGGAAAAGAACAAGTGATGGTTTCCTCTATCCAAATTGCGGGGTTTCATGTTTTTGCTGCCAAGGCATCGGTATTAGGATTGCCTGTAGTCCGTCTCACACCCTAGCCTCATATAGGAGTCTATCCTTGGCAGAGCACCCCACATGCCAGCATTATCATCGCGTTCAGCTTGACCAGGCAACGCGGGAGGATATGGAACCGAAATTTGAGAATTTGAATCCAATGGCTTGCTACAGAGGGGGCCAGCCCACCTTACGCTTGCTGACGCAGAAACCTTTTGCTGGTGCCCGGACTGTACGCACATCATTGTGACGTGGGATGTTGGGGGCGCACCTTTCGATACTGCTTTCTACGACGAAGACCTTGCGGCTGCTTTCCTCAAGAAGTTTGGGCCCTCTTCAGGCACCTGCCAGCATCATCACCGTGTTGGTATTGACCCCACAACGCGCAAGGAAATAGAGCCAAACTTCAAGGGCCTGAACATTTCTGCGGGATTTAGGCTTGACCCCGGCAAGGTGCTACGAGAGGCGAGGCGCGGCCTTAAAGTGAGTGAAGCAAGAATGTTTTTCTGGTGCGCGGATTGCACCCACGTCATTGTTACGTAGGATATTGGCGGAACACCGTTTGATGCGGCTTTCTACAACAAGAAAGCTAGGACAGACTTGCTGGAAAAGTTTGCGGTGTAGCAGGATGCACGCCTGCACCTATGTGTCTGGCGGGTACCTAAGCTAAAAGATGTAGTTCTCTCTGACCCTATTGAAAGCTGACTACCACTCAAGGTAGTCAGCTTTTTGCTACAATCTACTCAGTTAGTTTGCAACCCAGGGATATGAGGGACGAATGCCAACCGTCGATGAACTACGCAAAAGTTACTTAGATTACTTTCAAGAGCGGGGGCATTTGCTGGTGCCAAGCTCCTCGCTCATCCCCGCAGGAGATCCCACGCTGCTACTGACCACTGCTGGCATGGTGCAGTTCAAGCCCTACTTTTTAGGTGAGGCCGCCGCGCCGCGCAGTAGGATGACCTCCGCGCAGAAGTGCTTCCGTACTACGGATATAGACGTGGTAGGGGATCACAAGCACCTGACGTTCTTTGAGATGCTGGGCAACTTCTCCGTTGGCGATTACTTCAAGCAAGAAGCCATTGATTATGCGTGGGAGTTCATCACACAACACATGAAGCTGGCCCCAGAGAAGCTCTTCGTCACGGTCTACACGGACGATGACGAGGCAGCAGGCATGTGGCAGACGGCCGCCAGCATTCCTGACGAGCGACTATACCGCTATGGGAAGAGCGATAACTGGTGGGGGCCGCCTGGAGCAGAAGGCCCCTGTGGCCCGTGCTCAGAGATTCACTATGACTTTGGTGAAAACCTGGGGTGCGCTCCCATATCAAGCCCAGCTGAGATAGCTGCTTGGATTGAAGCGGGCATGAAGCCGGAAGAGCAACCGGGTTGCCATCCCAACTGTGATCGGTGTGAGCGGTTTGTGGAGATGTGGAACCTGGTGTTCATGCAGTTCTTCCAGAACCAGGCAGGGGAAATGACGCCGCTGCCCAAGCCGAACATCGATACGGGGATGGGGCTGGAGCGGGCTGCCGTCATTGTGCAGGGCGTGAGCAACGTGTACGACACCGACCTCTATCAGCCCATTATCGGCAAGGTGGGCGAATTGGCCGGCGTGAAGTATGGGGCCAATCATGATACTGACATCTCCCTGCGAGTGGTGGCTGAACACGCCCGGGGCGCTACGTTCCTCATCAGTGATGGCGTTATTCCGGGCAATGAGGGCCGTGGCTATGTGCTGCGTCGTCTCATCAGGAGGGCGGTCAGGTACGGCCGCAAGCTGGGCCTGACGGAGCCGTTCATTGTGCAGGTAGCTGAAACAGTGATTGACCGAATGAAGGGCGCGTACCCGGAACTCGTTCAGAATCAAGCGTTCATTTTGAAGATGCTTGCCGGTGAGGAACAGCAGTTTGGACGAGTTCTGGAGCAGGGGCTTGGGATTATTGAAGAAGCGCTTTCGGATAGTAATGGAAGCAGTAATGATGGCGTATTGGCAGGCACCCTTGCATTCACGCTGTATGACACCTACGGCTTCCCTGTTGAGGAGACTGCCGAGATTGCGTGCGAGCATGGCCTCAGCGTTGATATGGAGGGGTTTGAGCGAGAGATGACGGCCCAGCGGGAACGTGCTCGTGCCGGGGCTGGTGCAAAGTTCGGTGGCGGTGGTGAAGCCAAGATATTCAAGTATCGCGACCTTGGCGTCGGCCCGGTCAAGTTTGTTGGTTACGAGCACCTTTCAACCCAAACAGAAGTGATAGCGCTGCTGACTCTGGACGGCGACGCCATCACAGAGGCGCAGGCGGGCCAAGATGTTGAAGTGGTGCTGCGGGAGACGCCCTTCTACGCTGAGGGCGGCGGCCAGGCGGGCGATGCTGGGGTAATCCTGTCGCTCAAGGGACACATAGATATTGAAGACACACAGACACCCCTAGAAGGACTCATCGTCCAGAGGGGGCGAGTACGCAGCGGCGTCATGACTGTTGGCGATGCTGTGGAAGCCCGGGTTGACCGGGAGCGTCGCTTGGACATCGCCCGGAATCACTCGTCGACACATCTGCTCCACGAAGCGCTGCGTCGTGTGCTTGGCTCCCATGTCCGACAAGCGGGGTCATCGGTAGCACCGGAGCGGCTGCGGTTCGATTTCACGCACACACAGGCAATGGCGCCAGACGAAGTCCACGAGGTGGAACGGCTGGTGAACGAGCAGGTACGCCGTAACGTTGCATCGGTGAAGAACGAGCTTACCTATACGGAGGCGTTGGACGCGGGGTACCTGGCGTTCTTTGGCGACAAGTACGGCGAGACTGTGCGCGTTGTGGAAATGGGGCTTGATGATCCCGATGCAGCCAACCCTGCACCGTTCAGCAAGGAAGTCTGCGGGGGCACCCACCTGGATAGCCCGGGCGAGGTTGGGCTGTTCCTGATTACAGCTGAGAGTTCCATAGGTTCTGGCATCCGCCGCGTGGAAGCAGTCACGGGTCGTGCTGCCGCCACAATGGCACGGGGCAACATTACCGCTTTGGACGGCCTAGCGCAGAGCCTGGAGACCACGCCAGCCGAAATTGCATCGCGCATTGAGGCTCTGAAAGGCCAGCTAGACGCTGAGCGCCGTCGGGCAGAATCACTGGAACGCCAGAACGCGCTATCGCAGGCCGGAGCCATGCTGGAGCAGGCACAGGAGGTCAATGGGGTCAATGTGCTTGCTACGAAGGTGTCAGCGGCCTCTGCTGACATGTTGCGAGAGATGGCCGACCACCTTCGGGACAAGATGGGCAGCGGTGTTGTGGTGCTGGGGGCCGTGACTGGCGATAGACCATCATTGGTGGCTATGGTGACGTCGGACCTGGTGGACAAGGGGCTGGATGCCGTAGCGCTGGTGAAGGAAGTCGCAGCGGTCATCGGTGGCGGAGGCGGCGGAAGACCCATGTTGGCGCAGGCGGGCGGCTCCAAGCCAGACAAGTTAGACGAGGCTCTTGCGCTGGTGCCGAGTTTGGTAAGTAAAGCAATATCCAAATAGTAATGTTTGCCAGATTATAGCCCGGAACGGTGTACCTGCCAGGGTTCCCCCTGGACCCATGTGCCTGCGGTTACCTAAGAGTGGTCTGTAAGGCAGAGAGGGATAACGGTATTGATTAATTTTATGGAAGGCGCATATGTCTGAGGGCAATTTCCCAACGGAAGGCATGGAACTGACTCGAATCCTAGTAGTCAGCGACATGGGACGTTCGCTGCCGTTCTACCGCGATGTGCTAGGAGCCACGGTGTTCAGGGAGTACGGCGGTACGTCAGTGGTGCTATCGTTTCTGGACAATTGGCTACTGTTAGTGACTGGCGGTGGCCCTACGCCTGACAAGCCTACCGTGACATTCGCTCCGCCAACCAACCCGGACGACGTTAGCGCAGCGTTTACCATCAGGGTGCCGGACTGCCAGGGCGCGTACGAGGTATGGAAGTCGCGCGGAGCTGCATTCCTGACACCGCCATTGTCATCGCAATGGGAAACGCGGGCCTTCTTTCGGGATCCGGACGGACATCTGTTTGAGATTAGCCAGGCAGCAGGATGAATCCCGCACCTAGGCTACCTGACGGTTATTTTTTGCGAGGAAGAATCAGAGCCTTTGCCGTTATAGGGCATAGGCAATAGAGGAACGTCTATGGCGCGCACCCTATCACTGGACCTTGGCGACAAGCGTATCGGCGTGGCGATGAGCGACCCCACTGGGCTGCTTGCCTCGCCCGTCATGACGATTATCCGTGGTAATCTCCGTAAGGATTTGGATAAAATCGTGGAGATGGTGACGGATAATGAGGTGGAGGCAATTGTGGTGGGGTTGCCCGTATCGTTGAACGGCACCATAGGCCCACAGGGACAGAAAACCCTGGATTTCTGTGATCTACTCAGGGAAATAAGCCCCGTTCCTATACATATGTGCAACGAGCAGTACACCAGCGCAGAAGCGGAACGGCGTATCCGGGAAGCCGGGGGAGAGCCATCCAAGGATAAAGCGAGAGTGGATGCCGTAGCTGCGGCTATTATCTTGCAGGAGTGGTTGGACGAGGCTAGGCCTCCCGTGCCTTATGACGAAACGCCCTTTGCTTGAAGCCCCCCATTGCCTTTGCTACACTGGCTGCATTCATAGTGACATTGAAAAGTGCTAGACCTGATATATCTGGGAGCAACCGGGCATTTTCGCTAATGATTGTCTTTGGAAATTTTCAGGTTTTATAGGTGCAGGATGAATCCTGCGAAAGGACTACCATGCCCCTGACGCGTGAAGAAGTGCTACGTCTGGCAGACATCTACCACATCCAGCTGTCTGAAGAAGAAGTGGCGCAGATGCAGACTCAGATGTCCAGCATCCTTGAGCAGTTCCAATCATTAAGCCAGTTGGATACGGACGGCGTTGAGCCCACCGGCCATGCTGTGTCTCTGGATACGATCATGCGTAGGGATGTGCCTGTGCCTTCGTACCCACAAGAGTCTATTCTGAGCAATGCGCCTGACAAGCAAGGCGAGTTCTTTCAGGTTCACACGGTATTGGAGGACTAGGTGGAACATTACGACATTACTGTACACGAGGCCCAGGCACTACTAGAGTCTCGTCAGATATCCGCAACTGAACTGACAGAATCTGTACTTGGTCGGATAAACAGCGTGGAACCTCAAGTGCAGGCATACGTGACCTTGACCGAGGATGTGGCCCGGGAAGCAGCGGCGGCGGCAGACCAGAGTTTTTCCAGCGGTAATGCCACGCCTCTGACCGGTGTCCCCATGCAGATTAAAGATGTCATGTCCACCAAGGGCATTCGTACCACATGCTCTTCGCGAATGCTTGAGAACTTTATCCCGTTGTATGACGCCACGGTGGTAGAGCGCTTGTACGCACGTGGGCCTGTGTTGATGGGCAAGGGCAATATGGACGAGTTTGCCATGGGGTCATCAACGGAGAACTCCGCTTTCCACCCTACACATAACCCCTGGAGCTTGGATCGCGTACCCGGAGGTTCCAGCGGTGGTAGCGCCGCTGCGGTGGCTGCGGGAGAGTGCCTTTTTGCGTTAGGTAGTGATACTGGGGGCAGCATACGACAACCGGCAGCGCTATGTGGTGTTACCGGCCTCAAGCCCACGTACGGTTTAGTAAGTCGGTTCGGGTTGGTGGCATTCGCAAGTTCCCTGGATCAGATAGGCCCGTTGACCAAGGACGTAGAAGACAGCGCTATAGTACTGAACGCCATTGCCGGGCACGACCCTCGTGATTCAACATCCATACCGGGAGAGCGGCCTGACTACACCAAGGCGCTGACCGGCGACATCAAGGGCATGCGACTTGGCATCCCCAAGGAGTACTTTGGCGATGGCCTGGATCCTGCGGTGGATGCTGCTGTGCGCCAGGGCATCAAGACCTTGGAGGATGCTGGGGCAATAGTCGAGGAATGCTCATTGCCGCTGACTTCCTACGCGTTGGCGGTGTACTACATCATTGCGCCGTCAGAGTGCTCCACCAATCTGTCTCGCTTTGACGGGGTGAAGTACGGCTTCTCGGCTGGTGACGCAGCTACAGCGTGGGAGACGCAGGAGAAGACCCGGGCGCGAGGATTTGGGCCGGAAGTAAAACGTCGCATCATGCTGGGCACCTATGCACTTTCGGCTGGATATTACGATGCTTACTATCTAAAAGCCTTGAAAGTGCGCACCCTCATCCGTCAGGAGTTTGAGGAGGTCTTTCAGCGGTTTGATGCGTTAATTACACCGACGACGCCAACAACGGCTTTCCGCATTGGTGAGAAGACCAATGACCCGGTTTCTATGTACAAGAGCGATGTGCTGACCATCCCGGTGAACATTGCTGGTATCCCGTGCATCTCCGTGCCGTGCGGCTTTTCAGAGGGGCTGCCGATAGGGATGCAGGTGATGGGCAAAGCCCTGAGCGAGGAGACCATCTTGAATATAGCCTACACGTATCAGCAGGCTACGGACTGGCATACGAAACGTCCAACACTGGGCTAGGCGCTGGCCCCACTCTCCGTGGCAGTTGCCAGTAACTACGCTACCCGATTTCCTGGACCAACTCATTGACTAATATTTTGATTTCTTCGAAGAGCTCGGTTGCCTGTTCAA
>CAVOCU010000027.1:0-21921 GCA_963694315.1 Dehalococcoidia bacterium
AGGTTGGACACTTGCGCCACCTTTACATAATTCTCAGCCATAGGGATACCTCCGGTGATGCTAGCGATGCTAGAACGTAGCATTGCTGCGGATTCTACGATACCAACCACCGTAGTCATTGTCTATTAGCGTTCACTCTTCCGCCCTTTTGTGTTGGTGGATAGAAAGAAGAGGTCAGTGCCGTCTGTGATGATTCTGGCGTTTAGCCGAGGAAACTAAATCAACTATCTTTCCGTATACTTATGCATCTAACCTTTTAGTCGCAACTTCGTTTCTATATATGTGACACAGGGGCTATGCGTGGAATCTGTATTTATAAACCACGCGAAACGCGCTCGAATACTCAAGGAAGACAGGGAATAATGTTTATAGATAAACTAAAGATAATCAATCGAAATTCAAATGATAATCAAATTATTTCTATGAAGAAACGGAATGTTGTGGGCAGGGGGATATTTCTGGGTCTTGGGTTGTTATTAGTGCTTGCGCTAGTTGCTTGCACTGGTTCAGGCCTTGCTACAGCGACCGACTCCACTGCTTCGGCTAACGTTCCCTCCAACACGCTGGCCATTGGATCCACCGTTGATGGCGGTACTGCATTTCCCATTGGCAACATGGCGATTGATGAGTTGAATGCCAGCGACATTGTTGCGGCCCAGGAATTGGTGATGGGAAACATCTATGAAGTTTCCCTGCCTTCTGTGGTTCAAATTCGCATTACTCAGAAACTGGCGGACACTAGTGCCTCTTCCGGGTTTAACTTTTTCGGTGGGGGGGCTGGCGAAACCCAGGGTCGCTACTTGAGAGGTGAAGGTTCTGGTTTTGTATGGGATATCGATGGACACATATTAACTAATTTCCACGTGGTGGACGAGGCTGACACCGTTACGGTGGTCTTCTACGATGGGGAAGAGATAGAAGCGATTGTATTGGGCGGTGACCCCGACTCTGACCTTGCAATCCTCAAGGTGGACGTCCCTGGCCGGAATTTACAGCCGCTTCCTCAGGGTGACACCAAAAACCTCCGGGTTGGGCAGATTGCCTTGGCCATTGGGAACCCCTTTGGCCAGAACTTCACTTTGACCAGTGGCATTGTGAGCGCTCTAGGTAGGTCAATTAGTAGCGGCAACAGCCTCTTTTCCATTCCTCAAGCCATTCAGACGGATGCGCCTATCAACCCCGGGAACTCCGGTGGGCCGTTGCTGGACAGGCAGGGCCAAGTGATAGGGATAAATACACAAATTATCACGCAGGGTGGTATCGGCAGTTCAGGGATAGGTTTTGCGGTTCCCATCAACATCGCAAAGCGGGTAGTACCGGAGCTGATAGCTCATGGTAAATATGAGTACTCATGGCTTGGAATCAGCGGCATATCTACGTCTGCTGAGGTTGTGAGCCGCATGGGCCTTCCTGACGGCACACGAGGAGTTGAGGTCGTTGCCGTAGCTGAGAACAGCCCCGCGAGCGATGCAGGGTTGCAAGGCAGTGACCGTGACGTAACAGTGGATGGTTTGGACTTCCCTCTAGGCGGCGATGTAATCGTTGGTATCAACGGAGCGGGTATCCGCCGCATGGACGATTTGGTGGCGTACTTAGTGGCCAACACAAGTCCCGGTGACATGGTTATCCTGGATATTATCCGAGAGGGTGGAGAAACGGATGTATTGGAAGTCACGCTGGGTTCTCGCCCACACGACTAACCATCATTTCATTGCTGAGTAAGAGAGACGCCGCCTTTCATTGGAGGGGCGGTTTCTCTGTTTATGTGCGAGGCGTGTGTTCTAGAAGGTCGGTAGCCTGGCTATTGGGGACTACGGTACTTCGTCAACATCCGGCGCTTTGCCAAAGCGTAGCATCGCACGGAGTCGACTGACCAAGGTCTCCACCTCTGAACGGTCCGTACGATACCGATAAAGGGAGTGGCGTAGGGCTTCAAGCCCTGCCTCCATCTCCGGCCAGACTACTTCTTGTACCCCTAGCTGTTGTAGCCGCTCTCCCTCCTCGCGCCAACTGACACGAGCGACGACGTCCAAATCCGATTTGAGGGCCAAAGCGTGGTGGGCGGTGAGCCAGGTAGAAGCTGGGTCTCCGGTGCTGATAACCAT
This sequence comes from Dehalococcoidia bacterium, assembly GCA_963694315.1. GTDB lineage: Bacteria > Chloroflexota > Dehalococcoidia > Lucifugimonadales > UBA1127 > UBA1127. The sequence continues at coordinate 2,106 of CAVOCU010000027.1, forward strand.
AAGCCTAGAAGTCTTTATGCCCGCGGCGCGTAGAACCGCTTCACTGTTGCTTCCGCCGTGAATGGCTAGGTGTCCCAGCTGCCTCCACTGGGCTACTACGCTGGGATCCAGGTCTACCACCACAAAGGGAATCTGATGCTCATCTAGCGCCTCTGCCACCAACGAACCAACCCGACCTAACCCGCAAATGATGACGTGGTCTCTGAGGGCATGAGGTCTTGCCTCAGAATCCTGCCCTCCCAATCTGTACGGGCGAAGGAGCCGGAAGCGGTCGGTCAGTCGTGCTATGACGTGGGAGCCGCTGGAGAGGATTCCTGGCGTCATAGCCATGGTTATCACAGCGGATACTACTGTTAGCGTGAGGAAATCTGCGTCTACCACGCCCAGACTGAAGGCTGTAGCTGCTAACAAGAAACTGAACTCACCTATTTGAACCATGCCAAATCCAGACATAAGGGCTGTGTGTGGGAGAAACTTGAATGCTCGTGTCACGGCGGTGGTGAATATAAATTTCCCAACCACTACCGCCGCTACAACCGCTAGCACAATGCCGGGATGGTCAACCAGGTACACAGGGTCAGTCAACATCCCCAAGGATACGAAGAACATGGCGGAAAACATGTCCCGCAGCGGAGTTATCTCTGCGAGAGCACGGTGCCCGAAATCAGACTCGCTCAGCAGGACGCCCGCTACGAAGGCTCCTAGCGCGGCGGAGAGTCCTGCTGCTTCAGTGACGGCTGCTGTAGAGAAGGTGATGGCGACAAGGGCGAGGATGAATATCTCTCGGGAACCCAGCCTCGTGATGCGATATAAGAGCCAGGGGAGCGCTTTCCCCCCTACCAGCCCCATGACACCCAATACAACAACGGCTTTGAGGATGCCAACGCCCAACTCTGTCACGAACGACCTATCGTCTCCAGCCAGAGCAGGCAGGATGGCAATCATGGGGATGAACGCCAGGTCTTGGATGAGCAGCATTCCCGTGAGGATTCGGCCGTGCAGGCTTTGGAGCTCACCTCTATCAGTCAGGGTTTTCAGGACGACCATCGTGCTGCTGAGGGAAATCACCATGCCAAGGACAGCAGATTCCTCTTTCTCCCAACCCAGGAGCGTCCCTATGCCGTAGCCCAAGCCAATGGTGACCAGTATCTGGGCTATCCCGCCGAACACCGCTATGTTCCGCAGCTTGGTAACGTCCCGGAAGGAGACCTCCACGCCAACGGCGAAGAGAAGCAGGATGACGCCAAACTCCGCCAGGGTCTGCACGGTTTCCTGGTTACCCACTACCTCAAGGGCGTGGGGGCCTATGACCATACCCCCAACCAGATAGCCTAGGAGGACCGGCAGCCGCAGGGCGCGGGCCGTCAGCGAGCCGAGGAATGCGACGGCAAAGACGATGACGATATCGAGAAAAAGGTCATTTTCAACGACCACAGAAACGCTCCCTTGCGAGGCGATGCCTCACCCCATTTGGGATTCAAACATCACATGGTGATGGCGCCGTCATGGTATGGGCGTTGGGAATTTGCGTCCTTTTGCCCCAGTTTCCGGTATGAGCATCCCGGCAATGAGGAGGGTGACGGCTAGAGGTGCCACAATTATCAGCCCCAGAAATAGAGAACCTGTGCGTTCCTCAAGGAACCCTACAAGTAAGGGGCCCCACATAGCGCTGAATGGGAAGAGGGTGCGGATGAGTCCTTGGGCTACGGCAACCTCACGGTGGGGTAACCGCATGTCCATGGGGATTGTGGCCAGGATTGGTGGAACCGTCATAGCGCAAAATCCGGCCGTGAACAGGAATACCATGGAGAGAGGCACGTTGTTCATGTGCAACAAGAGAACGTAGCTGGTTGGTAGCAAAATGCCGGGAACCCAAATGAACGGCTTCCTTCTCCCAACCATTTGGGACAAGGGGCCAGCCGATAATGTCCCAAGCGTAGCGCCTACCGGAAAGACCCCCATTAGCAACCCTGCTTTCTCCAGGGAAATACCTAGATGGTCTATGGCGTAGGTGGGATAGAAGGTCATGAAGGAACCAAAGGCCACCGCAGCTCCCATCTGAGCCCCTGCCACAATCCAGAGGACTTTGTGGCGTAGCAAGACGCCCGCTGGGCTGCCAACTTGAGGGGATGACCCGCCTTCTTGGTGTGTTCGATTACGGTCTTTGCCAAAGAATACCCAGGAAACGGAGATGCCCAACATTGCTATGCCAAGCACAAAATAGAAGGTCTGCCAGCTATTTAAGAGCGTGACTAGCGTGGGCGTGGCCGCAATGGCCACCATTTGCCCAAAGGCCCGGCTGCCAAAGTCCAAGCTGTTAATACCTGCGTAATAGCGTGGTTGGAACCACTGTTGGATAAAGATTACCTGTATTTGTATGCGTGCGGCTGCCAGCATGACGAACAACAGCCGTGTCACCAGAAGAACGGCAGTGGCTGTTGCCATAGACTGTCCAATGGCGAGGGCTGCCATCCCTACGGCGCACATGAGGGTGATCTTCTTTGGGCTGAAGCGAGTGAGCCAGATGCTGGCGGGAAGGGCCATGAGTCCAAATCCCAGGAACCCGGCGAAACCCAGGAGCCCTGCTTGGGTTGAAGTGATGCCCAGGTCTTCTTTCCAGATGGGAACCAGGACGCCTATGGAAAAGAACACCATATTGTTAATCAGGTCCATAGCCCATAGGTGTGGCATCACCACCCAACCGTATCTGGGCTGGCGTTGGTCGTAGGGGATGCTGGCTGGTCTTTCCACCGGTAGAGGCCTCTGGCATGAAGATAGTGTTGCTTATTGATATTGACATGACATGGGAGAGAAATACAATCAGCAAGGCGGAATTGTTGGTACTTGGTAGATACGGACAGCCAGGTACTTTCCCTGAGGAGACGAAAGAGGTGGATCAATGACTACGGGTGCGACAGGAAGTGTTTTAACTGACGATCTTTTAGCAAGGTGCTTGGAACGGGCACCAAAGTATGACCAGGAAAATCGATTTTTCCAAGAGGACTTTGACGAACTCAAAGCGGCAAGTTACCTGAACATCGCCGTACCAAAGAAGCTAGGCGGCGGAGGCGTGTCCTTGGCAGAGGTGGGCCGTGAAACGCGGAAGCTTGCGTATTATGCCCACGCCACTGCGGTGGCACTCAATATGCACATCTAGTGGACAGGGATAGCGGCGGACCTGCGGTGTTGGCTCAACATGCGCAGGGCCACGCCGTCAAGGATGTTGAGCTTCTCAAGGGTATCAGGCCTACGATTAATGAGCATGTCACTTTCCTTCCCATGTTCAAGAACAAATGTTCCTAATTTAATAAAGGAAGGCCAAGGGTTTGGTGGCAGTGATGCTATTCGCCATCGTTTAGGGACAATATATTGTATTCGTTTTTAGAATATATGTTGTCTCCTAGGGAGGGAAAATGAAATATTGAAATTTACGTAAAAGGATGAAAAATTATCAAATTTTTCTAATTTCGTTTCTCTCAAACAGTGATTGATGGCTGATTCAGTTCGCTTTCCATGTAAAAAGGAGTGAAACACTTAAAATTCCCATTTGACTTTGGGAGGGTGAGGCCTTTAAGGTTCAGTCTGTCGTTACTTAAAAGGCCTTTCCTTTTTGTTTATTTCATGAAGGCGATTAAAGCACCCGACATAATAGACATGACTACTTACGCTAACATGCCCCCAAATGTAGAATTCTCCAAGGCTTGGCTTCTGCCACACCGGGGTTTCCTTGGGTTGTATACCTGGGGCCCATGACAACCCACCACACAATATTTTAGTTTCCCTTTTCTACTTGATTTTCCTATTGGCTTTGACGCCGTAAATGAAACGCAGCGGAGGTATGTTATGAGAGAAGTATTGCGATCAAAAATTCACCGCGCCTGGGTTACCGATGCCAACCCTGACTATGTTGGCAGCATTCTCATCGACGAGGAGTTGATGGAGCACGTTGACCTATGGAACTTTGAGAAAGTTCTGATTTGCGACGTGACCAACGGTAATCGCTTTGAGACCTACGCTATTCCTGGTGAGCGTGGATCTGGTGTTGTTGCCGTCCAGGGTGCTGCAGCGCACTTGGTCAAGACGGGCGACTGCATCATTATCATGTCGTTTGAAGTCTCCGATAAACAGATTGTCCCTCAAATGATTCTGGTTGACGAAGACAATAGATTTGTGGAGTACCTAGGAGGAGTCAAACATGCCCAGTCAGTTCAGTGAAAAAGAAACTGAGAAATATTATGACGCTCAGGATGAGATATACCGAGTAGTCTGGGACGATGAGGGAAGCGTTCACTGGGGCATCTTTGATGAAAGCACCGGGGACGATTTCTCAAAGGCTGGCATCAACCTGAACAGGGTCATGATTGCTGAGGGCAAGATTGATTCAAGTGCCAAGGTTTTGGATATAGGGTGTGGCAATGGCACAACAGCCATATGGCTGTGCAAGGAGCAGGGTTGCCACGTCGCGGGTATAGACCTTAGTGGCGTGCGTGCCAATAATGCCGTAGAAGATCGTGCACGCCAGGCTGCTGATGTTCAGGCAAGGCTGCATTTTGAAAAGGCTTCTGCTGTGGAACTTCCCTTTGCAGATGGCTCCTTCTCTCGTCTGTGGAGTCAGGCTACCTTCTACCATGTTCCGGACAAGGACTCGGTTTTGAATGAAGCGTATAGGGTTCTGGAAGCTGGCGGAATCATGGTCTTTGATGACCTGATTAAGCCGCAGCCAAACATTAGCCCTGACACGCAGAAGCACGTTTATGAACGGCTTCTGTATGACACGGATTTCAGTTTTGATTCCTACCAAGATGCGCTGAAGTCTAAGGGCTTTAAGGTTCTTCACGCCAGAGACATCTCTGATCATTTAAAAACCAGCTATCTTAAGCTGGCAGACCGTGTTCCAACGGACGGCAAGGAACATGCAGAGCACTACAAGGAACTGGCAGAGTCCTACCGCCGAACGGCTGCTGCCGTTGATACCAAAGAATTGGGCTGGGGCCTGTTTGTGTGCCAAAAGTAGTCATAACGAGCAATCTAACAAGGGGATGTCGCCATGCAGGAAAGCCATAAGCGAGTCCAGTGGGTCTACGCCTCCACTACTGACAGTGAGTTAGAGGAGAGGTACGATCAGTGGGCTACTGAATACGATGCTGACCTGGCTAAGGAGTTCATCTGGCATTCCCCTGACAGTGTTGCGGGAGTCTTTGCTGAATACGTACAACGCTCTGCCAGAGTCCTGGATGCTGGTGCGGGTACAGGGCTGTCTGGCGAGGCTCTAGCCAAGTTGGGCTTCAATAACATGGTGGCAATGGACCTCTCTCAAGGTATGTTGGATGAGGCCAAGACCAAGAACGTCTACGTTGGGTTTGACCAAATGGCCCTGGGCGGCCCCTTAGGCTATGAAACAGACTCCTTTGACGGTGTGGTTCTTGTAGGCGTCTTCACCCTTGGCCACGCTCCCTCAAGTTCTCTTGATGAACTTATCCGTGTTACCAAGCCTGGCGGCTGCATTGCCTTCAGCATTCGTGTTGACATGACTGACGGTGGCGGTGACTTCCCGGACAAATTTACAAGTCTGGAAAATTCTGGGAAGTGGAAGCAGCTCAAGAAGACAGATCCATACCAGCCGCTGCCAAAGGGTGAGCCCGAGGTGTTTCACCGAGTCTGGGCCTTCCAGGTAGCCTAGGCATCTCTGGCACATACTTCCTTTCTTCGTTCACTTGAAGATACAACCCTGTGGCCTTTCCTCTATACGAATTCGTCTTGGAATTTTCCCCTCGCGCTACAACCTCCGATACTCCCCGTCTTGCCATAAACGCTCTGACTTGCTACCGTTCCGCTGCGTGACTAAAACATTGCGCATCACCACCATTGAAAGTCGAGGAACGTTATGGGCAGGCGACAGACTATCCACATCCCTGGGGTCAGTCATTCGGCACCAATCCCCTTTGGGGCTAGAGTTGGCAACGTTGTGTATAGCTCAGGCATCCGGGGCGACAACGCGGATACGGGCGAGTTGAGCGAGGACGTTGAGGAGCAGGCCCGTCAATGTTTCCGTAACATGAGGACGTTCCTTGAACATGCGGGGGCCACTCCGGACGATGTTGTCCGATTGACGTGTTACCTTCAGGACTTCAACGATAGAGGTGCCATAAACGGCCCTTGGCTGGAGATGTGGCCTGATGAGAACGATAGACCTGCGCGACACACAAGCAAGTACGACCCGCCTCCCGGTGGGATGAAGGTACAAATAGAGGTCATTGCAGTCGTAGAAGACTAATTGGAAGGCACGGTCAAGAAGGAAGAGGAATTATGAAAGCTATACAACTATCTGAAGTTGGCGGACCTGAGGTTCTTCAGTATGTGGACGTTCCAGATCCGGAACCCGGTGCAGGTGAGGCCATTGTTGAGTTGAACGCAGTCGGTGTGAACTACATGGACATTGGCGCTCGTACAGGCTCAAATAATCCAACATTGCCCTTGATTCTCGGTGGTGAGGGTTCCGGCATTGTGGTCAAGATTGGCGACGGCGTGACCGAGGTAGCCGTTGGCGACAGGGCGGCGTACACCGGCGCGGGCAAGTCCTATGCAGAGAAAGTCTGTGTCCCTTCATGGCGATTGGTGAAGGTTCCCGACGGTATGGACATTGAGGTGGGAGCAGCGGCAATGCTGCAAGGCATGACGGCCCACTATCTGGCTTATTCCACATACCTCTTAAAGAGCGGCGACACAGCGCTGATACACGCTGGAGCTGGCGGCGTGGGGTTGTTGCTCATCCAAATGGCGAAGATGGCCGGGGCGCAGGTCATCACCACTGCCTCCACGAAGGAGAAGGCAGCAATGGCATTGGGCGCGGGCGCAGACCACGCGGTGCTGTACACGGAACAGGACTTTGCGGCTGAGGTTATGAAGATCACCAATAACAAGGGTGTCCAAGTGGTGTACGACGCCGTGGGCAAAGACACTTTTGAGGGGAGCGTTGCGTCGCTCGCCCCCAGAGGGTATTTGGTGTTGTACGGCCAGGCCAGTGGTCCTGTGCCTCCGGTTGCTCTGTCTGTACTGAACCCCAAGTCCCTGTTCTTGACTCGACCGAGTTTGGGCTCTTACACCGCTACTAGAGCGGAGTTGGAGCAGCGCGCAGGAGAAGTGCTGGGTTGGGTTGCGTCCGGCAAGCTGAACATCAAGATTCACGGACGGTATGCCTTGAAAGATGCTGCTGAGGCGCACAGGGAACTCCAAGGCCGGTTGACCTCTGGAAAGCTGCTGTTGATTCCCTAAACGAATGTTCAGTATTGTAATCGAAACGCTGGATTTCAAAAAAATAGTGATGTAAACTGGCGTCGGTTTAGGTGCGCGGAATCGCTCATTCGGTCTTAGTGGAAATTGACAGGGAGGTAATCGTCTTGTTAACCGTAGAAGAAACGAATTATCTGTGTCGTGTAGGCCCTGGTACCCCAATGGGGAACTTGATGCGGCGCTACTGGACGCCAATCCTTCTTTCCAAGGAGCTACCGGAGGCGGATGGCGCACCACTTCGTTCCCGGATTCTGGGCGAAGACCTTGTGGCCTATAGGGACACCAACGGCGACGTGGGATTGTTGGACAACTTCTGTCCCCATCGGCGAGCTAGCCTCTTCTTCGGCAGGAACGAAGAATGCGGGCTGCGCTGCGTGTACCACGGCTGGAAGTTCGACAAAGATGGCAACTGCATAGACATGCCCTCAGAACCTGCCGAGAGTAACTTCAAAGACAAGGTGAAGATTAAATCGTACCCCGTGAAGGAAGGCGGCGGACTGATCTGGGCCTATATGGGGCCGGCAGAGCTTGAGCCGCAGATGCCTGGTTTTGAATACATAGGCCTGGAGATGGATCAGGTCTCCGTCTCCAAACTCCGGTATGAGTCCAACTACGTACAAGTGGTTGAGGGTGACATCGATACGGTCCATGCTTCCCTTTTACACAGCCAACTTTCTTCTCTGGACGACTCGGCCACAGCTACCACCCTGGCCGGAAAGTACCAGTTCCCGGATAGGGCACCCAAGTTCCACGTTGAGGACACGGACGGAGGCATCCTCATTGGCGCGCGGCGTAAGGCGGAAGAGGATAGCTACTACTGGCGGATATCTCGGTGGTTGTTCCCCTACTTCACCATGATTCCCCGTGAGCCTCAGGGCATCACTCAAGGCGGCGCAATGGTGCCGATTGACGATGAGAACTGCTGGTTCATCCACGTCCGATGGAACCCATTCGGGCCTTTGGATGAGAGCCAACGATATGAGAATAACTTCGATAAGAACATAATGGATGATGGTTCATGGCTTGCCATAGGCAACCGGCGCAACGACTACCTTATCGACCGGGAGAAGCAGAAGACAGAGAGCTACACCGGCATTGCATTCATCAGGGCCCAGGACTCCGCCATGACTGACGGCATGGGTACGATTGCTGACCGTTCAAAGGAGCATCTGGCCACCACAGACATGGGGATAATCCGGATGCGCCGTCGCCTTATCAAGGCTGCTCGTGAGCTTGAGGAGGGCATTGAGCCCTACGCCGCAAGCCACCCTGAGTCCTTCGCGGTGCGCTCCGGCGGCTGCGTGTTGCCAAGAGATGTCTACTTCACCGACGACGCTGGGGTGTGGGCTGATATCAACGTAAAGCCCTAGTCCTTAAATAGATGTAATAGAGTCCCACGGCCGGATTAAATTTGGGTCGTGGGGCTTCCTGCGTCAGGCCCATCATAAATGTGTTTACTTCTAGGAATACAGGGGAACGATGGCACAGGGCAGCCGAAACGATGAGCAATCACTAGAGGAGCAGTCATGGCACGGGCGAATACCCTTCTTTTATGGATGGGTGATTGTGGCCGTTGCGTTCCTCATGAGCTTCATGACCGCAGGGGTGTTCTGGTCTACCAGCGTCATTGCCATACCAATGCGAGAAGACCTGGGGTGGAGCCTCTCTTCCATCTACATTGGACTGACGATCCGTGGACTGGTGGGAGCCGTTGGCGCGTTCTTGTTAGGCCGTTTTGCTGATCTTAAGCATGGCGCGAGAACGCTTGCAGTAGCCAGCGGCCTGGTCTCTGCTGCATCCTTGATGGCTGTGTCCCTGGTGGAGTCCCACTGGCAGTACCTCCTTCTCTATGGTGTGGTGGGGGGAATGACGACGGCGGGCACAGGGTTCCTGGTCATGTCGGCAGTAGTGCCTCGCTGGTTTCTACGTCGCAGGGGACGTGCTATGGCGTTTGCGACGATGGGGTCAGGGGCGGCAGCGTTCATCCTTCCACCGGTTATGGCCTTTCTGCTGGATTCCATTGGCTGGCGTGGTACATGGGTTGCCTTGGGAGGGCTGACGGTTGTTTTTGCTGCCATCCCCGCCCTGTTCGTGCGGCGGCAGCCTGAAGATGTGGGGCTTGTGCCGGATGGTGAGGTCATAACGTCCGTGCAACGGGCCGCCGCAGCACAGCCTGTTAGAAACTACACGATGTCAGAGGCCGTTCGGACCAAGGTCATGTGGGTTCTGATTCTGGCGATTGCTGCGGCAAGTTTGTCTCCCAACGGCGTGCCTTCCAGCCTAGTGCCTATGTACGTGGACAAGGGTTTTTCCACGCAAGTGGCTGCCTTGGGGTTTAGCATCTATGGGCTGTTCAGCATGCTGTCCCGGTTTTTCTGGGGTTTCCTTGCCGAGAGATACCACATTCGTGTTGTCCTAATAGCGATAGGAATCTTCACGGCTTTAGCCATGCCCATGATGCTTATCCTGGACGGCAACTATGTGCTGATGTATTCAGCAATGGCAGGGTTTGGCATTGGCGGGTTTATTGGCACTCAGCAACTGGTCTGGCCTGCTTATTTCGGTAGGAGTCATCTTGGAGCTATTGCTGGCATCGTTAGGCCATTCGCTACGGGGGTGAATGCTGCCGGCCCGCTGCTGATGGCCCAGAGTTTTGACCGTACAGGCGGCTATGGGTTTGGTCTAACGTTCATGGCTGCTTCCTGGGTTGTCTGTGCAATCGCCATGTTCCTGGCCAAGCCGATGAAGTTGCTGGCGGCAAACGACGCCTCGCCGCAGTCGCCACCGGAGAACAAGCCAGAGGCTTGACCCTCTTCTCTAAGCGTTGAAGCCCAAGGATCGTATGAAGCAGGGCGAACCCTACTACTAGCTAAGCTTCCAGGCTTTCTGTGCGGTCTTCCCAAAGGCCCAATCTTTATCTTCTTGACTCTTGAACGCCGGGTGTTCAAGCACACCCTGCAACGAGTTTCGGTATCCCTCTCGTGCAGCCGAGGGCGGGAAGTCACTCCCCCACATCATGCGCTTTGGGCCAAAGGCCCCGTAGGCCATCTCAAGGGCAGGCGGGATCGTTCCAAACCCCATTTGGTTGTCCAGACGTGCAGGGCGTTGGCTGAACTCCCCCAGCCCTCCGAACTTGATGTAGGTGTTGGGGCGTTTTGCTAGCTCTAGGCCTTTTTTGTAGTTTTCGTACGGAGGTACAGCAGACTCAGCGCCTCTGGGTGCATACATGCCGCAGAGGTGTTCCAGAACTACCGTGCAGTCGGCCGAAAGCCCATTGATGACGCTCTGGAACTCAGGGTCTGCGGCATTGACGGTTTCAACCAGGAACACACTAATGCCCAACCCTACCTCGCAGGCTTTCTTCCATATCGCCAGTGGGTCGCTGCCAGGTGAGCGGTCTCCGGGTTGCAGCCTGATGCCGCAGACACCATCGCTAGCTGCTAACTGCTCTACGGTGGTCAGGGCGTCTGGAGCACTCGCGTCCACTCCGACGATGGCGCTGAACCGCCCGGGGAACCGCTCGATTGCCTCGAGTAGGTACGAGTTATCAACCATTCCCCTGTGTTGCGTGAGTATGGCGTGTTGCACATCGCTCTGGTTCATGCCGTACAGCAGCATCTCTACAGGCTCAAACCAACTGGTTCCGACGTGGCAATGGGTGTCAACAACGTACATGCTCTGCTCCTTCAATGTTTGAGGAAACCTACCACCCTTACCCCCTATGGTCAAACGCTGAGGCCCATTGCGTTGACCGGTCTGGGGGCAAGTGCTAGCCTACGGGCGCTGATGAGCCAACCTTTGTAGGGGAGTTCTGTGATGAGCGATTTGAAAGTAGAGGGCGTGACCCACTGGTCCATGCCTGTGAACGACTTGGACGAGTCCGAGAAGTTTTACGGCGAATTGCTCGGCTGCAACCTGCGGGGGAGGCTCGGCAATTCTGGGATGACCTGCGTCAGCGTGAGTGAGAACAACATCCTGCTTTGCCAGCGGGAACAGCCGGTGAACTCTGAGTAAGTGAGTGAGGGCGCAGTCCATCACTCGTTCACCGTAAGCCCGGAGACCTTTGAGCAGGCATGCAAGGTGTTTTACCAGCAGAAGGTCAATGTGTCTGGCCTAGTATATCGTGCCCAGGGCTACTTCGCTGGTCGCGAATTGTACTTCTTTGACCCTAGCTGGAACCGGCTTGAACTGCGTGATTCCACCTGGGTGAAGGAAATGCCGGAACCGCCATATGAGGAGATTGCCGGGGCATGAGTATTGAGCAGGACGTAGCTGCAAAAAAGACGTTGGTGGCTGATTGGTTTGGGCGTTCTGCGGCCGTCTATTTATCTCCGTTCTTCAGTTATCCCGGACATCGGCTGGTGGAACTGGCAGGCGTCCGTCCGGGCGCGCAAGTGCTTGATGTGTGCACAGGAACCGGCGCGGTGCTGATTCCCGCCGTTCAGGCGGTGGGAGATGCTGGGCACGTAACCGGGATAGATTTTGCGGATGAGATGGTTCAGGAGGTATCCAACGGGATTACCCGTAAGGGTTTGGCCAACGCGGATGCTCGTCAGATGGATGCAGAGCAGTTGGACTTCCCTGATGCGTCGTTTGACTACGTACTTGTCGGGTTTGGGATTAACTTCCTCCCACGCCAACAACAGGCCCTCGCCGAGATGAAAAGAGTGCTCAAGCCAGGCGGTGTGTTGGCAGTGAGCACTTGGGGTGAAGGCAACGAATTGGCCGGACGCTACGGGCAGTTGGCAAAGGACTTCAATGTGATTCAGCCTGACCTGGAAAGCCACCACCTGGGGACACAAGAATCCCTGAAGGCAGTGTTTCTTGAGGCAGGCTGTCCTGATGTTCAGGTGACCGCAGAGATGGTCAAGGTTATCTTTGACAACAAACAAGAATACTGGGCCCAGCGGATGCCCGTAGAGCAGGTTGCGCTGGAGGATTTGAACCCTCGTGGGGCAGATTTCAGGCGCGCGGTCTATGCCCTGCTGGAAGATTATCTGTACGTAGACGGTGTGCATGAGACGCGGGACGTGCTGTACGCTGCGGCCACTGTTCAGAAGTAAAATTGCATGCTGGACATAACAACAAAAAAGGGCTAGGAGCCCCAACGAAAGGGAGACCATGGAAGCCAAAGGATTCAGCCACATTTATCTACCCTCGAGGAGCGTTGACGAATCAATAGAGTTTTACACCAAGAAGCTGGGGTTCAAACTTCAACGGAAATACAGCATGAACGGTCGCGTGTCTGCATACGTGGAGATTGGCGGCGTTCTGCTTGAGTTGACACAGGGTGAGAACACACCTGATCAGGATGGACGCACAGAGCCACGCATAGGGATTGAGGTGTCTGACATTGCAGCGGCCATTGAAGAGTTGCGGAGTGCTGGTGTGGAGATTGCCCGGGAGCCATGGGCTGCCATGACCTTCTGGGGAACCCAGGCCATGATTAAAGATCCCTCTGGCTACATCATCTCCCTGCGGGAATGGCGTGCACCGGACGGCCCTAACTTCCCCGATTGGAAGCCGGAACACGACACCGTGGAGCGACTGGCGTAAGCGTAGCAAAAAGGAGGTCTTATGGGTTGGTCATCGTTTCGTAAACCTGGCCTCAGTCACCACCACTCCGCTCGCTCGTGGAAAGGGTACACCCTAGTCACAGTGATTTTTGGCGATGCCACGTACCTGTTGGATATGGATGGTCAAATCGTGCACAGGTGGTACTTCCCTGATCTGAGGGTGTTCTATGCCCGGCTCCTGCCGAACGGTAACTTGCTGGCGCTAGGCAACCACCCTGATGTCATGCCGACGATTTCGCCAGTTGAGGGCAGGGTACTCCCGATAAACCAGAGGGCGCGCACCATGGGCGGTAACGGTTCTCAGTTGGTGGAGTTCAACTGGGAAGGCGAGCGGGTGTGGAGCTACAACAACGAGAGCATCCACCATGACTTCGTCCGACTGGCGAACGGCAACACCATCATGCCGGAGTGGGTGGAGATGCCGGAGGACGCCGACAGGCTGGTGCAAGGAGGGCTTCGAGAGGCGCGGAGTAGACGGCCAAAACTTGTCAGCGACGACTACATTGAGATAGACCCCAGCGGTAATGAGGTGCGACGCATCCACCTGTGGGAGTTGCTTGACCCGCGACGTGATACCATCTGCGCGCTGGAAGACCGGAACGAATGGACCCATACCAACAGCCTCGACCTTAACGTGGCGAACAACACCCTGCTCTTCTCCTGCCGCGACAACAGCCGCGTGGGCATCATCGATTGGTCAGACGGGAGCCTACAGTGGAAGTTCGGCGCGCCAGAGGTGTTCCACCAGCATCACGCATCCTGGCTGCCTAACGGCAACGTGCAGATCTTCGATAACGGCATGCACCGCCACGGGATGCCATACTCTCGAGTGGTTGAGGTAAGCCCCAAGGACAGCAGCATCGCCTGGCAGTACGCCGCCAAACCCCAGCAACAGTTTTTCAGCGGACATATTTCCGGGGCCGAGCGCTTGCCCAACGGTAACGTGCTTGTCTGTGAGGGTACTGGTGGTCGGCTCTTTGAAGTCACGCAACAAGGAGAGATTGTTTGGGAGTGGATAAGCCCCTTCGTGACCATTCGCCAGGGGGAGCCGCGAACGTGGCTGTTCCGGGCGCACCGATATGGGCCGGACGACCCCGCGCTGGCAGGAAGAGAACTGGATTCAGGGAACTATAGAGCAATGAACAAGATGTTTGAGTTGGCGCGTTAACTACAATTAACTCTGGAGAATGACCTATGAAACGAAGCGAGAACAAGATACTGACCACCTATGTAGGTGCATTGCCACGCCCGCAGGAGCTAGGCATATTGGTAACCGCAAAGACGAACAACTAAGCCCGCGATGAAGCTAAGTTGGCAGAGTGGCTACGCAGCGCCGTTGGCGATGTAGTAAAAGAGCAGGTTAACGCCGGGATAGACGTCATAAGCGATGGTGAGTACGGCAAGACCAACTGGACCACCTATATCGGCGGCAGGCTTGGCGGGTACGAGGTTCGTGAGCCCAAGGCGGGTGACACCATTGGTTCTGGTACTCAAGCTGGCATCGTTGGTAGAGACCGCAAGGTCTTTAATGAATTCTATGCAGACTACGATGAAAACGCAGCCAGGATTAGGCAAAATCGGGCCGGTGGTTCCACCACAACGCGACAGGACTACGTGAACATCGGCCCTGTTACCTATACGGAACAGGCATCAGTGGGCATGGATGTTACAAACCTTAAAGCTGCAATAGGGTCAGCTCCGGTGGTTGATGCGTTCATGCCGTCCATCGGCCCTGACAACGTGCTGCCTCAGAACCTCCATCGGTTGATAGCTGGCTCGAAATTCAACGGCCCACCAGTCACTCGTGAAGAGTGGAATCGACTTCAAGACGGCTTGCTTGATGATATTGCGAAACTTCGGGCAGAGCGGGCTGGGCCCACGTTCCAAGAGTACCTTAAGCGTATTGAGACATAACCTTCTATTGTTAGTGGCTGATTCGCGCTGGAGCGCAAACATTGCAAACAAAAAAGGGGAGTGACCATGCCAACTATCACGAGGATGTACACAGGCGACGACGGCGAATCCCACATTGAGGAAATAGATTTGGCTGACCATCCAGAGTTAGCTGCGGGGCTGAAGGCCACGGACATCACCTTTCGCAGCTATGAGTCGGGACACTTCATCGACTGGCACCCGGGGCCACGCAAACAGTTCGTTATCACGGTGCAAGGTGAAGCGGAGATTGGCCTGGGCGATGGCACCATTCACCACTTTGGCCCCGGTCACGTGAACCTGGTTGAGGACACCACGGGGAGAGGTCACACCACAAAGGCAGTGGGAAGCGTGCCTCGAATTACGGCCACCATACCGATTGTTGACTAAGGCGTTTCACCAAGCGCATCTAAACAGCGATATCGGAGTGGTTTATGCTATGTAGCACAAACGTATAGCCATGACGACAGAGGATGATAGGCCGGGGTAATTGAATGCAAATAGGACCTATACCTAGAAGCGGGGCTTTGGACAAAGCATATCGCGCTCGCGCTCGTGAACGAGCGGCGCGGCCAATGAATCCACCGACTCAAGATACTCGCGGTCAGTGGCACGGCCATCACACAGATGATGAGGTTGAGCTTAATGGAGCCAGCGGAGCGAGTGGCGGATACATTGGTATATATGGTGGTGTCGTAGCGGCCCTAATCGGCATTGTCACAGCCGATAGGTCGTTGTTTCTCCTTACCCTAATGGGTATCGGCATAGTCGGATTTGTGTTTGGCGTTCTATCAGGCGGGGCCACTGGCAGGGGGATGAAAGCCTCGTTGAGTAACTCTCTCCTTTACGGCTCCCTGTTCAGTTTCTTGGCCTTTATTGTTGGTGCCATTGTTAGCGTCATGGTCATGGTTCCTGTGTTGATGGTTCTCATAGCATTGAGTGTTGGCCGCTACGCTTCTTGACCGTGGTTGCCTCTAGCTGTTGAAGGCCCCTCGATGGAGGGGCCTTTTTGTTGGGGTTAGCCTTCAGTAGGCACCTGCAAACACAGGGTATCCCCCAACCTATTGGTCGCACCCCCTAATCCTCTTCTACGTAATTCCTACTAGAGTAGATAGGGAAGCCCATCACTGTTAGTCAAACACCCATGCTTTGGGATGGGTGTCTCATTTGAGTTGTTCCCACTGGATAGGAGCCTCATCGCATGCTGGCGAGTTTATCACGACTGCGCAAAGAATCCAGTGGTATCACTGGAATTGAAACGGCAATCATCCTCCTTGCCTTTGTCGTGGTATCTACCGTGTTTGCGTACACCGTCCTTTCTGCAGGCATCCTAGCGTCTTCCCAGGGGAAATCAGCAATATATTCTGGCCTGAAGACGACTGGCGGAGCTATGGAGATTAGGAGTGGAGTAATTGCTACGAGCCTCTCGTTTATGGGGGAAAGCCTGGGAACTGGCAATGGCGCTAATAAGTTGTTCACTGTTGCTAATGTACCTGTTGTAACTGGGTCAGAGACGGTATATTGGGTTGGTGTTCCTCAGACGAAAACCACGGATTATACGATTGTTGATTTAACTGGTGCGGTGACGTTTGTTGTTGCACCAGGGAATGGAGTTGCCGTGACTATGGATTACCGCCAGGGGAGCGTCAACTCGTTAGTGTTCAAGGTAAATATTCCTTTGAAGGATAGTTCTATCGATATGACAACCACCATTGATTCTAATTTTGACGGGCTACTCTCGGATGAGAGCCCAAAGAGCCATCGTACTATCGTCTCGTATTTGGATGAAAACCAGCAGGTGGCTGACCTGGCGTGGACGTGGGTCCAATCTGGCAGAGTTGCTAGTTTCGGCTACACACTGGACTGGGGCGAGACGATGATAATGACCGTCAGTTTGAAGGGGCTCAACCCGTCGCTACAGAAAGATGGGAAATTCACCTTAGAGGTCACACCGGAGGGAGGAAGTACGGTGCGTATTGAACGGGGAATCCCCACAGTCATTGACGCTATTATGAACCTTCGGTAGCCACTGGGCTGGCACAATGCTCCAAAAACCAAACTCTGGTACAATTTCCGGTAATGCTGGAGGGTGCTGAAACCAGAGGGAGGGTTCATGCTGACTCAAGAGGAAACGAATCTGCTGTGTCAGGTGAGTGCAGGTACGCCAATGGGCGAACTCATGCGGCAATACTGGTTGCCTGCCGCCTACACATGGGAGCTGGAGCCGGACGGCCAACCCCAACGGGTGAAACTGCTTGGTGAGGACTTGCTGGC
This sequence comes from Dehalococcoidia bacterium, assembly GCA_963694315.1. GTDB lineage: Bacteria > Chloroflexota > Dehalococcoidia > Lucifugimonadales > UBA1127 > UBA1127. The sequence goes on from CAVOCU010000027.1 coordinate 19,178, forward strand.
CTGGCGTGATAGTAGCGGCAATGCTGCCTTTACGCAGAACCTCTGCCCTCACCGTGGCGCTGGTCTCTACTTCGGACGGAACGAGGAGGACGGTCTCCGCTGTGCCTATCATGGATGGAAGTTTGACGTGGACGGCAACTGCGTGGACATGCCAAATGAACCTTCTACCAGCAACTTTAAGAGCAAGCTGAAGATTACGTCCTACAAGGGTGCAGACTTTGGTGGCATGACCTGGGTGTACATGGGCCCGAACCAAGAGAACCCTCCAGGAGTACCTCAGTTTGAGTGGGGCCTAGTGCCAGAGGCACAACGGCGCCACTATCGTCGGTTCATCTATGAGTGCAACTGGATGCAGGGGCTAGAAGGGGAGCTTGACTCCACCCATGCGCCCTTCCTGCACAGTCGCCTCAACCCTGACGATGACCCCAAGTATGGCGGGTACACCGTTGAGAAGTTTGCGGATTTCCATGTCCAGAACACGGACTACGGCTTGGTCTATGGCGCAGAGCGGAAACAAGCGGACGGAAATTCCTACTGGCGTGCCACCCACTTTCTCTTCCCCTTCTACGGCATGTTTCCCGCAACGCCTGCCCGCGTACCACTTTCCATCTACGTTCCAATTGATGACTACTACACCATGCACTTTGGCCTGGAGTGGCACCCCACTAAGGAGTTGCAGGGCAATCGCTGGCCGGAGGGAGACCTGCCAACTGAAGTGGGGGTACTGACAGGCGGAGGAGGCCCCTGGAAGCCGGAGCAAAAGGGGACATTCTACTCCAAGTGGTGGCCTGCAATGAGCCCTGAGACGGACTTCCATATGGACTTGGAAGCCAAGAAGACCAAGAACTACACTGGCATACCAAGCGTCCGACAGCAGGATGCAGCTCTGGAATGGAGCATGGGCCCAATCATGGATCGTACCAAGGAGCACCTGGGTACCGCCGATGCCACGGTCATCAAGTCACGGAGGAGGCTTATTGCTGCAGCTCGCGCGTTTGCAGAGAACGGCACTCCTCCACCTGGGTCGCAGAACCCGGAGTTGTACAACGTTCGCTCGTGCTCAGTGGTGCTTGCAGGGGATCAGGACTGGCAGGAAGCCCTTGGAGATTGGTTCTACGGTCGCACCACAGAATACCCTGCTGCCGCAGGGGTAATGACCAGGCAATAGAAGCCCAATCGGGCAGATAGAGAAGGAGAGAAGCATGCTCACATCAGACGAGAATGAACTCCTATGTCGGGTAGGCCCTGGCACATCTATGGGCAACTTCATGCGAGAGTATTGGTTTCCCGGACTGAAGTCAGACGAGTTGCCGGAGCCGGATTGCGCACCCGTGCGGATTAAGCTGCTGGGTGAGGAACTGGTGGCTTTCCGAGATACTGATGGCCACGTTGGCTTGGTTGACAACTACTGCCCGCATCGAAGGGCCAGCCTGTTCTTTGGACGGAACGAAGAATGTGGGTTGCGCTGTGTGTACCACGGCTGGAAATTTGACGTAAATGGCGACTGCGTGGACATGCCATCAGAGCCGGCGGAGAGCAACTTCAAGGGAAAGGTCAAGATCAAGGCGTACCAGTGCCAGGAGCGAAACGGCGTTGTATGGACCTATATGGGCTCACGCCCAGTGCCGCCGCCGTTGCCTGAACTGGAAGGCAACATGCATGATTCGTATCACATCACCGTCCTCCACCGCCCCATCAACTGGATGCAGGGCTTGGAGGGGGAAATGGACACCCTTCACGTCACGTTCCTACACCTTGGGCATTTAACGACGGAAAACACAAAACCCGGCACTTTCAACTACCATCAAGCGAAGAATAGGGAAGGCAAGTTTGATGTCCGCGAAACGCCTCATGGGACTTCCTACGGCATGTTTAGAGCTACTGATGAGGGACAGAACTACTGGCGGGTTGGACACATTCTGTTCCCCTTCTACGCTATGGTACCAGGCATTGAAAACCCTCTGGGGGCCAATGCCGGGTTTATCGCATACGTGCCCATGGACGACCATCACACGCTGGAATGGAGTGTCCGTGCATTGAAGCCTGGCGAGACACCCAGCGATCAACTTAGGGACTACTTGCCGAACGGAACCGACTGGTATGGTCGGTACAAGATCACGCAGAACTTTGCCAATGATTTCCTTATTGACCGAGAGGCCCAGCGGGCGAACACCAGCTTCACTGGCATCAAGGGTGTGCGTCAGCAGGACATGGCGGTAACTGAGAGCATGGGCAGTATCTATGACCGCACTAAGGAGCATCTGGGCACCACTGACCAGATGATTATCAGAACGCGGCGTCGCTTCATGGCTGCTGCTCGGGCGTTGGCTGAGGATGGCACGCCACCTCCCGGTGTGGATACCCCAACGGTGTACCATCAGCGGTCAGGGCAGGTTGCTTTGGCACAAAACCTGGATTGGTGGGAGGCTACCAAGGAACTGCGGGAAGCGTTCAATGTGGAGGCAATGGCTATGGAGACCAGCGGTTAGCCAAAATTTAGTACGTAAGTGAGATAAGAAACGGGGCTGCATCGCAGCCCCGTTTCTTGCTTTTATTGGTGCATGAACACAGGAGTCTTTGCGCCTACGCTCGTCCTATGTAGGGCATCTTGGTTGCCATGATTGTCATGAACTGCACGTTGGCCGTGAGCGGAATCTGATCCATGTACAAGATGGCCTGTCCAACGTCTTCTGCGCTCATGAAAGGCTCGGCAACAATGTCACCGTTAGGCTGAGGATTCCCCG
>CAVOCU010000028.1:0-20085 GCA_963694315.1 Dehalococcoidia bacterium
ACGACGCACCTAGAATGGTACTGTCCGCGGGCGTAGCTCAGTGGTAGAGCGCTTGCTTCCCAAGCAAGTTGTCGTGGGTTCGACTCCCATCGCCCGCTCCACTCAAACTCCATATCGTGACTCAGCTATGAGTCACGACGCCCAAATCCCCTGGTCGAAATTCCAGAACACTCATTGTTTTGACAATTATTCTGACAATAAAATGAGACAATATGGACTCCGAAAGACAAAACTGGCAAAGAACAATCCCGCTTTCGCCGAAATGCTTTTCTGAAACCCGGGGCAATTGTTCCACTGGGATTTAGCACTTCACATAAAAGGTTTATCTTTGCCATAATATCGATTAATGGAGTAATTTATGGCTAGGCTCTTGAAGATGAAGTAACAGACTAGGAGAGTACCATGAAAACAATGGGCATGAACCACATTCAAATAAACGTCTCTAATCTAGAACAATCACTGAGCTTCTACAAGGGATTACTCGGCATGAGGGAGACGGCTCGCCACGGATCTCTGGTGTTCCTTCAAAGTTCTCAAGGAAACGATGTCTTAACTTTGCACCAGACTAGTGAGCCCGTAGATGGCTCTGCAGGGGGGCTTCAGCACTTCGGTTTTCCGGTTCCCAAAGAAGACCATGCTGCGGCTGTGGAGGAGGCCCGAAAATTCGGTTGTGAGGTACTAGGTGTAGGACAGCACAGCGAGGATGTCCTGTATGCGTACATCAAAGACCCTGACGGCTACATCATCGAGATAGAGGGCTAAGAGTGCTATGCCGATATCAGTTACCAGTGCAGTTAATTCGGCCTCCCGCGTTCTGAATGTTATCAGGGCAACTTATCAGAAATATATCGCAGCTTAATTTAGCTAGCGGTCTATCTTAATCACGGCCCGGGCTGTTTGGATTTAATCCCGTTTAGTGTGATAAGTGCCAAGCAAAGACATCCTGTAAGCCAGAGCACTGCCGCAATTTGCCCTAACCCAAGTGTGACGGAAATTATACCCCAAGAAAATGGTCCAGCCACGGCAGAAAGACGTCCTGACATACTATTTAGACCAAAATATTCCCCAACTCGACCGGGTTGAGCTATAGAAAGAACAAATGGTCTTTCAGCTACATAAACTCCCGCGACCGCTATGCCACTTAAAATACCTACTATTCCCCAAATCCAACTGGGTAGATTTAACAGGGGAATCAAAGCAGTAACGCAAAGTAAAATAAATAAACTTACTACACCAGTTTTGAGAATGGCCAATGGACCAATGGTATCCACTAGTTTTCCCCATATAACGCCGCTAGGAACTCCAGATATGATCCCAAGTAGCAAGATAATATGTACTTGCTGTTGAGTTAGCCTTAATGTTTCGATGCCGTATAGGACAACAAATGAACCAGCGGCATTGATAGCCCACATATACCAGAATCTTGCAACTAAGAATCTTGCCCATGTGGGTTCCGTTCGGAGCGTTCTAATGGCGGTTATTAATCTATGTATAAAGAGATAAGCGAACGAGGCTATACTAAATTTCTCAGTTGGGTGTTCACCGGGTTTATTCTTGCCGACCAACATCAAGGGTAGAGTGAGTATGAGCATTAAAATGCTCAGTATTCGAATCACGTTTAAATGGCCTAAAGTTTCCATCCACATAAACGAAATCAGCACAGCGGCTATAGCACCAAGGTACCCGAGGCCTACACCTAACCCAGCTACTAAACCCATGTTATTAGGGTTGCTCACGTCTTCTAATAAAGCATTATAAAACATATCTGCCATATGGATTGCTACTACTCCGAGGGCGAAACATGCAATGGAAATCCCCAAACTTGAAATGCCTATGAGCAACCCTGAAACAATAAAGAGAAGCGTAAAAACTACTAAGAACGACTTGCGATTACCAGTTTGATCTGAAACCGTTCCTAAGACAGGGGAAATAATGAATACAATAGCCATCGCTGCTGCTAGAGTGAAACCTAAAGTGGCATCGTCTCCACCCATCACTTTTGTTAACCAGAGTGGAAATAGAAGGCCCATTACGCCGGTAAAAAACACAGTATTGCCTGTATCGTAGGTAACCCAGGCTATTACCGGAATATTTTGAGGCTTGAGAAACGGTAACCTAAGTCTCATACGGAGATGATATACCTAAGGTCAATTGAGGCACCTTCTGTATATGGGCCCGAAGGGCGATCAAACGAATATACTGGTGGCGCTTAATATCCGTGACGTATGTGGAGGTGGAAATTATGGCTGCAAACAAAGTGAGATTGGAGATTGATAAACGGGAGCCTTTTGCCGGTGGAGGTACGTTCGGTGACGTAGGTGCGTACGAGAGACTTCTCGGTAAGGCGTACTTTGCCATCGATCCGAACGAGAAGGGGTTACCGTCGATCATTGACTTGGAATTGGCACCGCGGAATTCGGATGGCCTCGTCGAGTTCTCGGCAACGCTGGACATCGTTAAGCCAGTCGACCTAGATAAAGGAAACCGACGTGTCTTCTACGAGTTCTCCAATCGTGGTGGTCGAGGCCTTGCGAGCTTCAACTATGGAACTGGCCTTGATATGACTGCACCAGAGTATGCCGGTGACGGCTTCCTCATGCGGCAGGGCTATACGTTGGTGTGGTCGGGCTGGCAAGGTGACCTTATCGATAGAGGAACCAACGTGATGGCTAACCTTCCCTTCGCCATGCAGGACGGCAAGCACATACGTGGGCGAGTACGCCAGGAGTTCAACCCCATGGCAGAAAACATCCTCTCGGTCGGTGTGAGCGCTGGCGCTGAACGGGGACCTGACGTGCAGCCGTATCCTGTTATTACCCGTGAAACTGCTACTTTAACCATGCGTCAGAACGAAACGGATCCTCGTGTGCCAGTGGCAGAATCAGATTGGGATCTGGCCAAGGCCAAGGTGGTGGAAGGCAAGGTAGAACTGACGCCATCTGACATAGACCTCTACATTAAGGGAGGCTTCAAGCCTGGCTGGATCTATGAATTTATCTACGACACAGAAGGCTCTCGCGTGATGAATCTTGGGTTCTTGGGTATTCGTGACCTTCTTTCGATGATTCGGAACGAGGATCAGGATGACGCAGGGAACCTGAACCCGCTGGCAGGACATGTGGACATGGTCTACGGCACCGGTGGCTCTTTGAGCGGACGTGTCATACGCGAGTACGTTTACGAGGGCTGGAATGAGGACGTTGAGGGGCGGAAGGTCTTTGATGCTGTGCACACGCACACTGGAAGCGGACGATTACTGATGAACCAGCGTTTTGCCCAGGTCGGCCGCTATCCACGGCAACACGAGGAACATTCATGGCCGTCAGAATACTATCCGTTCACGTTCAATGCTGTTCCCGATCCCTTTACGGAACGTAACGAAGGGCTATGGCAACGACCTGCGACAGATCCGTTGGTCATCCATCTCCACACAGAAGGCGACTACTGGGTTCGGCACGTATCGACATCGCACACCAACCCACTGGATGCCAGCGACGTCGATATTCCTGAGAATGCACGCATGTACCACCTCACCGGTGCACCGCATATGGTTCGTGCCATCGATGACCCTGATTGGATTGGGCAGCTGACCCCCAACGCCATCTCAGCGATACCCTTCCGGCGTGCAGTGCTAACGATGCTTGATAAGTGGGCAACAGACGGTGAAGCTCCTCCCAAGTCGCTTTTACCAATGACGGGTGAGGGTACGCTGGTCAAGGCCGAAGAAGTCCTGGCTACCTATCCTAAGCTCTCAGGTGTGAACCTTCCCAAAGGTCCGAGTCGACTACCTCGATACAACTACGGTCCAGAGTATGAGACGCGTGGCATCATGAGTGTGTTTCCGCCGGAACCGATTCCAGGCGAGGAGTACCCGCTGCGGGTGCCGCAGATTGATGCTGACGGTAATTCCCTTGCCGGTTTGTTTTACCCGGACATCGCGGTACCTCTTGGCACGTACAACGGCTGGTCGCTCCGTAAGGAGGGTTTTGCAGCAGGTGAGCAGTGGATGAACACCGGTAGTTTTGTCCCTTTCGCCCGAACCAAGACCGAGCGCGAGGCCAACGGTGATTCACGACTGTCCATCGAAGAGCGCTATGCAAGCCACGGGGCATATGTTGCAGCAGTGCAGCAGGTATGTGATGCGCGTCTGAGTGAAGGCCTGATGATCCAAGAGGATGCTGAGCGATTCAATGCTGCGGCACAGAAGAACAACCCCCTAGACCCTTCGGTTCCTCTTGAGCCGCTGGTGCAGGCTGGAGCATTTAGAGGAGTCTAGTCGACTCGATACTATGGCTTTCCTGGTTCTAGATTATAAGACTTGGCCGATGACGACGACAGCGTGGTTATCGGCCATAGTGCAACTGGACTAATGTGTCCAGGCAAGGGGATTGACGTGGCTGAACCGTCATGGTCTTAGAACATACGGATCAGGACGCCAAAAGATTTTCATTTTCTGTGGCGGGCGGGAGTTCGCCACCTCGGATCTGGTGGTTCCGAGAGCGATTGTGGCGTACTCCCGCCCGCTCAAGTCCAACATGGTAGTGGTCCCCTAGTTGAGCAGCCAAGCTAAATCCCCTTTACTGAGAATCAAGGAAATCGGTTTCGCAACCAATAGTTGCTACTTAGCCTTGAGATTAGGCTGGCCCAACAAATACATCATCGCCTTCAACACGTGTCGAATATGGTTGCAACCCAAAAGCTGCTGGGCCCTGTATCACCTCTCCAGTTTTTACATCAAAGATACTGCCATGATACGGGCACTGAGCCTCATTTCCATCCAATGTCCCTTTGTCATCCAAAATGGAAAGTTCGGCATGGGGGCAGGTGTTCCCTACAGCGAAGTACTCCCCATTTACGTTGCTAAGTAGCACTGGATTTAACCCCACCTCTACCCTTACCATTTCCCCTGGCTGCAAGTCTCCCACCTTAATCACCTTTTCAAAGCCCGCCATGACGCCCCCTTTAGTATCAATGTTCTTTTAACTGCCAACCTTTACGAAAACCCCATGACCTATAACGCGTACCTAGCGTTTGCTCTTGAGTACTTTGGCACATTTGGTGTTGCTATGATAGATATTATATGCACGGAGATGGTTCACGAAAATTAAAAACGGTTGCTCTACTTACCCTTTAGATTTTTTGCTTTTTCGTAGTCAGCCTCAGCCTCAGAGCTCTTACCAAGTGCCTTATAAGCATCACCTCGATATTGATAGCTTAAGGGGTCTTGAGGATTTATACGTATCGCTTCGGTATAGGCGGTAACTGCGTAATCATTGTACCCAAGATTCTCATAGGTAACACCGGTGTTAAAGAATGCAACGTCGGTTATCGGGCTAATGGATTTCCCATTAACATCAAAAGACATTTCATGGATATCCATAGGGAGTGTTGTTAGTCTTTCAGGAACTTCAGGGATGCTATATGGACCAAGGGCATCCGGGTCTAAATTGCTGGATTCCAGTTTCTCGTCCATGGCCTCCAACGCCTCTGGACTCCATATGTCCCTTAGCGTTGCCTTCTCTAACTGCTGCACCTGGTCCCCCTTCTTGTCTTTACCCTGAATGATGTAAGCGTGTTTTGCGTGCATAAAAAAATCGCCCTGGCTGTCCGCCGGGCGATTGGTGGTTCCTAAGTCTTACCTGAGTTACGCTTTACGCGCTAAGAACCTCCACCCCGGCGGATGTGGGCGCACAACAACAGCAACAACAAATGCAGCGGCCAGGCGTGTTTGCGTCTGACTTGATTATTTGTAGGCTGATACTGCTCATTCCGTAGGGCACTCCTAACTATCTAGAACTCTACGCTTGCCATTATACCCATGTCAACGGGGCAAACACGGTAACCTTGTATACGGCATACGCTAAAGAGATAATGGCTCTAGATTAGATACACACCCGTACATAAAGGAAGTGCTTCTCCCATGCTAACTGTAGTCCAAGAACTTGAGCGTGGTTTCAAGGAGCAGGTGCTTCCAAGGCTGCTTGAAGCATACCCAGTGGAGTTAGCAGGGCAACTCAACTACTTTCTGGTCTTCTGGTGTCAGATGGGGAAAGATCAGCTAATGCAAAATCTTGGCGAGGGCACCGTCAACGACATGTTGGCGATGGTGAGCGAATACGGCATTGACCCTGACCGATGCCATTTAGAACAATCCAATGGTGATGAGGAGACGACCATCGACACTCCGCCCGAGTGGTTTAAGAGGCCAGACTAGCTTAGCCCTGACCCTGAAACCGTTGTATCTCCACAAATGCCTTCTCCTCGTCAGACCAGTCGAAAAGGATCGCCTCCACAACACACGTTCCATCTATTCCCACTACTAACTGCTGCACGTCATACATTTTCCCACCATCCCACTGGTTAGTAGCAATGTTAGCATCGGTGTCGGAGAAATACGCTCTCCCATTTGGATGGGAATGGTAGATGATCCTTGGAGGCTCATCAGCGTCCATTCCATACCCAAAAGCGATTGCGTCCGCAGCACTGAAGATATATGCCCGCTCTTCGCCTCTCTCAGCTACTGTGGGATGAGTGCCCTGCGATTGCACGTTCACGCAGCGGTGAACCTGCGTCACTTCAACCCTAGTCTTGTGGCCTGCCAACCAGCCACAAGACTCTGCGGGGAAAGCCTCGCGGGCATGGGCATACACTTGTTCAAGAATAGCCTGGGGGATTCCAATGGGCTCAGGTAATTCAGGCATGAGAGGGCTCCATTTCATTGGTATCTGACTAACCTATTAAACATAGGTTCTCCTGAATATAATCGCAATACGCTGCCAGTACCATCCCGAACCTCCCATTCTTCGGGGGGCTGCTAACCCCCCTCTGTATCCTCAGCGTTATAGCTCTTGAACGCGTTCATCAAAACGAGAAAACGAGGAGGAAATCATGCCAAGGATAGTAGCATTCGGGTTAATGGGTTTGGCAATGGCAATGTTGGTGCCAACGGCGGTATTTGCGTACACGGGCGGTTCATCATCCGGTTCTGGAATCACAGACGTCTCGCACGCTGAAGGCGATGTCGTTGAGCAGGTGGCGCAACCATGGATTGGCGTTTCGCTGGTGCCACTGAACGAACAACTGGCCCAGCACCTAGGGCTTGATGCCGTAGAGGGTATCGTAGTGGTTAGAGTCCATCCTGAGAGCCCTGCCGCTGAGGCTGGGTTTGAGCAAGGCGACATTGTTCTGACCGTTGGCGCTGCTGACGTGAATGAAGTAGTGGTCGTTGTAGAAGTTGTTGGTGCGGCCACCATCGGCGATACGCTGGACTTCGGCGTACTGCGTGGCACGGAGAACCTAGCGCTGAACGTCATGATTGGCGAGCGACCAATACTCGAAAACGAAGGAAGACCCTCCCAGCGACCATCTCATGATCAGGGCCACCAGCAGGTAAACCCGTGGGTTGGAATGGTGCTGGTGCCGCTTAACGAGAGCATCGCGGAGCGGTTGGAGCTTGATGCGACAGAAGGCATTGTGATGCTGCAGATCAGGGAAGACAGTCCCGCTGCCACTGCTGGCATAGAGCAGGGTGACATCATCCTCTCTGTAGGAGATGTTGCAGTTACACAGATTTCGGACATTGTGCAAACCGTCCGCGAGGCGGAAGCAGGCACAATCCTAACATTCACCATTGCACGCCAAGGTGAAATAGACCCGGTATCTATTGATATCACGATTGCTGAAAGCCCAACGCCTCAGGACGAAGGCCACGGCATCCCGTACTTGAGCTTGATTGCTCCAATGGCAGGGCACTTGCTTGAAGGCGAGTTCACCATCAACGACCGTGAGGACAACCAGGTGACACTGACGGTTATCAGCGGCGCTATCAGCGAAGTGGGAGAAGGCAGCTTGGTTATCAACTCCGCAGCTGAGGAAAGCGCCGACCTGACAGTCGCGATTGGCGAGAACACCGTTGTCGTTAAGGATGTCGACAAGGATGCGTTTGACGCCCTTGCAGTAGATGACGGGGTCATTGTGGTCATCAAGGACGGAGAGCTTGTAGCCGTACTGGTCAAGCCCTTGCGCCAGGGCCACCAAGATCGTCAGGAGCATGGTCAATTCCCGCGGCTGGGTAGTTCAGACGACCAGGATGAGTCACGACCACGGCTGCTCAGCCAGGGTAGGGGCCAGGAACACGGGCAAGGAAACAACCGCGGTGGGTTCTCGTTCCAGGGACCACAGTTCCGCGGAAATGCCCCAGATGCTTTAGGAGAAGTGCAAGAGCGGTTTAGGGGGTTGCAGGAACGATTTAGTAGAATCCAGGGTGAGACGCGACAACGATCCCAGAGTGATGGCCCTCGTCGTGGCGACCTCAGTGAGAGCATTACCCCCGCTCCAAGCCAGGTGCAGCCTGCACCTACAGGGAGTACGAACCTCTAGGTACCTTGGATTTGCATTAAAAAGGGAGAGACATAGTCGCCCCCTTTTTGTGTGGGATTTAAGAAGGCAGGGGCAGGCTCCAATTGGCATGACGATAATTGCCGTTAATTCGCATTGAAATGTTGAGGTTGTTAGCTAGGGAGGCCAGTATACTGCTACGGGTATGGCCTAAATCAACCCGCCTGGGCAACGAGGAGCATGAAGCATGATACGAGGATATAGGTATTCCTGGGTGGCGGGACTGATAGCCCTTATCCTCCTTGTAGGATGCTCAACCAACGATGGGGCGCAGGTAAACACCGCTGCGGGTCAACCGCCCTTAGGTATCGAGTTAAGCACCCCAGAGTTGGTGCGAGTCCTGACGCCCTCTGTTGTGCACATTGCAGCGGAAGTTGACCTGATGGGACGTTTTACCCAACGGACCTCTAGGGGCGTAGGCACCGGAGTCATCGTGGATAGCGAGGGGCACATCCTGACGAACAACCACGTGGTGGAAGGCGCACGGCTGATAACGATTACCTTGAGTGACGGTAGGGCCCTGACCGCTGAGGTAGTTGGCCTTGACGCCACCACTGATTTTGCGGTGTTGCGTATTGACGCTTCTGACTTGCATCCCGCAACCCTAGGCGATTCGGCCCACCTGCAAGTAGGTGCTGATGTGGTTGCCATAGGCCATGCCCTTGACCTAGAAGGCGGGCCCACGGTCAGCAAAGGCGTCATTAGCGCCCTTGACCGTGTTCTTCAAGCAGATGCCCAAACAACAATAGCAGGCCTTATTCAGACAGATGCTGCCATCAATCCCGGTAACAGTGGTGGGCCGCTCGCCAATATGGAGGGGCAAGTCATTGGCATCAATACAGCCATCATTGAGAGCGGGCAGGGCATTGGGTTTGCCATCAACTCCAATGAAGCAAAGGCCATCATGGTTCAGCTCATTGAGAACGGATTTGTAGAACGGGCATTCCTAGGCATAGTTCCTATAAACATCACCAGAGGGATTGCGGAAAATCTGGGACTCCCGGTATCGCAGGGCATAGCAATTAGGTCGGTTGTAGCTGGCTTTCCCGCAGCTGAAGCGGGATTGCAAGAGTTGGACATCATTGTGGCATTGGGTGACGATGTCATCCTGAACACCGTAGCGCTCTCTCGTTTTCTGGCGAAACATAAGCCGGGGGAGCGAGTGACCGTCACGTACTACCGTGGCCAGGACGAGATTCATGGCGAGATAGACCTTGGAAGTCGGCCAGAGGGTTAATATTGCAACCTCTTAACGAAACTCCTTCTGCTATAGAGTTGGAGTCTCTGCTATCTACACTGTGCGCACAGCATGGCCTCACACCTGTGCCCAAACTGCAGTGGTCACGACGAATGGTGAAGACCCTTGGTTTCGCGTACCCCCGCAAAAACGTAATTCGGCTATCCGCCTGGCTGGATCCGGAGCAGGCACAGTCCACACTTCGTCATGAACTTGCCCACATAGCAGCGGCCAAGGACGGCGCAAAGCGTCCCCACGGCGCACAGTGGAGGTTATGGGCAGTGGAGTTAGGTGCTCCTCCAGTAAGGGCTTCAGCCCGTGGCCCTGCGAACGCGCCTGCAACGAATTCCTCGCGGACTGTGTGGGGACTTGAGTGCCCGAAATGCGGCTTGCGCCTTGCACGACATCGCGTGAAGAACGGGTTGTACCATCGTGATTGCGGCCCAAAGACGGGACGGCTGATTAAGAGCATGAAAGACTCTGCTGAACGCGTGTACGCCTGGGTTTTGCGAACCATAGAAGAAACCCAGGAAGGGAAAGCCCCCTAGAAGCTGTAATCACCACCGTGTTTGTCCAAAGGATTGCAGCACCGTCTACTGGTGTGTATCCTGCCTGCTACACCTATCTATAATAAAGAAGGGGAGGGTAACCATGCTGACACGCGAAGAAAATATGTTCATGGCCCAGGTGGGACCTGGCACGCCAATGGGCGACCTGATGCGACGCTTCTGGCACCCGGTACTGCTATCCGAGGAGCTACCGGAGCCTGACTGCCCGCCAAAACGAACCAGAATCCTTGGCGAAGACTTGATTGCATTCCGTGACACCAACGGTGATGTGGGGTTGGTCGATAACTACTGTCCTCATCGAAGAGCTAGCTTGTTCTTCGGGCGAAACGAAGAGTGCGGGTTGCGTTGCGTCTACCACGGCTGGAAATTCGATATAAACGGCGATTGTGTAGACATGCCATCAGAACCTGCCGAGAGTAACTTTAAGGACAAGGTCAAGATTACTGCTTACCCCACCAACGAAGGGGGAGGCATGATTTGGGCATACATGGGGCCCGCAGAGTTGAAGCCTGGCATGCCCCAACTGGAATACCTGGATGTGCCGGATGCCCAACGCGTGACCACAAAAGTCATGTATGAGTCCAATTTTGTGCAGGTCATTGAAGGGGAGATAGACACTGTCCATGCTTCACTCCTCCACAGCAGCCTGGACTCTTTGTCCAAATCAGAAAGCGCCACCACGGTGGGTGGACGATACTCGTACAAGGATCGCCCTCCACGGTTCTTTGTGGAGGACACTGAGAGCGGCATTCTGATTGGTGCCCGACGAGACGCAGAGGATGACAGCTATTACTGGCGCATCTCCCGGTGGCTCTACCCCTACATCACCATGATTCCACGGGAACCCCAGGGTTCAGCCCGGTCTGGACTCATCGTGCCTATCGATGATGAGAACTGCTGGTTTTTCTGGGTGCGCTGGAACCCCTTCGGACCGTTGAGCGACGATGAGATTCGATTCTTCAAGACGATGCAAGCAAGCCTGGCGCCGGTCACCTACCTTGGGCAGGCTAACAAGCGTAATGATTATATGATTGACCGTGAAATGCAGCGGACGGTGAACTACACAGGGATTCCCCAGAACAACGCCCGCGCGCAGGATGCTGCTATGACGGACAGCATGGGAGCCATTTCAGACCGTGACAATGAGCATTTGGGCACCACGGACATGGCAATCATCCGTATGCGCAGGCGACTGATTCAGGCGGCACAGGCCCTCCAAGAGGGAACTGAGCCCTATGCCGCATCACATCCTGAAGTGTACAGAGTACGATCTGGCGGAGCGGTGCTTCCCAGAGACGTTTACTTCACTGAAGACGCATCGGTACAGGAAGACATAACCATCAAATAGACCAAGCGTTAGTTACAAAAGAGGCCCTGCTACCACTTAGGTAGCAGGGCCTCTTTTCTTTGCAATCGAGAGTATTTACTGTGTTATGGCCCTCTGATGACCAAGGAGCCACCACTCAAGGCTGTCATGCAACGCCATCCATGACGCTTCAATGATATTGGCTGAGCAACCCACCGTATGCCAGGTGGCTGTTCCGTCCGTGGACTCTATAAGCACCCGAACCATCGCCTCTGTGCCCGTACCCTGGTCCACCACCCGCACCTTGTAGTCGAGTAACCGGACGGCCTCCATGGCTGGGTAGAACTCCAGCAATGCTTTCCGTGCAGCGGTGTCCATAGCGTTGACGGGGCCGTTACCGCTTGCGGCAGTGTGTTTAACGTGTCCATCTACCTGAATTTTTACCGTTGCTTCACAGGCCACGCTTTCGTCATTAACCTCTGTTGGTCGGCGTCGCTTCTCGACGATGACCATGAAATCAACCAACTCGAATGGTGCACGATAATCCGGCAGGGCACGGCGCACCAACATCTCGAAGGACGCCTCAGCACCTTCGAACTGGAATCCACGGCTCTCCTGGCTCTTTATGGCAGCCAGGGCGTTTTGCACAACCTCCGGCGAGGCGGTGATCTCCATCTCAGCCAGCTTTTGAAGAACGTTGCTACGCCCTGCCAGTTCTGACACCAGGATATGGTTTGTGTTGCCCACACGCTCAGGCGGAATGTGTTGGTAGCTCTCCGCAACCTTGGCCACTGCTGAAGCATGGAGGCCGGCTTTGTGGCTGAAGGCGCTGGAACCAACGTAGGGCTGAAAGGGATTAGGTGTCCGGTTGATGATCTCACTGACGTAGTGGGACACATCTGCCAGAGTGCTTAACTGCTCATCGGTGACGCAGTCCACACCCATCTTCATCTTCAAATCAGCAATGACGGAGAGCAAGTTTGCGTTGCCACACCGTTCGCCAACGCCATTGATGGTTCCCTGTACCTGGGTGGCCCCTGCCATCACGGCGGCCAGGGCATTGGCAACGGCTACGTCTCCGTCATTGTGAGGGTGAATGGCCAGCGTGGCTTCAGGCACGTCCTCGCGGACTTTCGTTACGATGGCCGAGACTTCATGGGGGAGTGCGCCTCCATTGGTATCGCACAATACAACCCCGTCTGCGCCAGCCGCTACAGCGGCCTTAACGCACTGGATGGCATAGTCCGGGTTTGCCTTAAACCCATCAAAGAAGTGCTCTGCGTCCAGGAAGACCGTCCGCCCATGCTTCTTGAGGTAGGCTATGCTATCTGCAATCATGGCAAGGTTCTCTTCCAGGTTAGTTCCCAGAACTTCAGTGACGTGCATATCCCAGGTCTTCCCCACCAGGGTCACGACAGGCGTTTCTGCCTCAAGCACCTGCCTTAAGGTAGGGTCATTTTCAGCTGAACCGTTGGCACGTCTGGTGCTGCCAAAGGCGACCATCCGAGCGTGGCGAAGGCCCAAGGACTTTGCCTTCTCAAAGAACTCTGCATCCTTGGGGTTTGCGCCGGGCCAACCGCCTTCGATGTAATCAATTCCCAAATCGTCCAGCTTGCGGGCAATCTTGAGCTTATCCTCCACAGAAAGAGATATGCCCTCTTGCTGAGTCCCATCCCGTAGCGTAGTGTCGTAGAGTTCAACCTGTGCCATCGTTAACCCTCTCCCCAGTAGGCCTGTTGTTGGCCCCTGCCCATATCTGTGATGACTAGCAACCGAAATTGTTCCAAATAAAAAACTCGCCCCCCAAAGGGACGAGTCGTGCTGACCCGCGATGCCACCCTTATTCTCTCCCGAATATCAGGAGAGCTCTTAGTAGGACGCTATCACGTCCCTTCCCGGTAACGGCGGGATTCCGTTGCGCCTAGTCCGCATAAACGGGAGTCAACACAAGGCTCAGGAGTGATTTTCTACGGGCGCTCACCTGTCCGCTCTCACCAAACCGGACTCGCTGAAGGCTGCTTCCCCGGGTACTCGTCTCCGTCAATGCCGTATAGCCAACTTATCACGGGACTTACATAACGTCAACCGGAAGCAAGACCTGCCCAAATTGGGGTTTGTGGGGCATACGGCTCAAGATGCACACAAATGTCTATAGCGCTTGGTAGGTACCCATATGCGATAATGACCTGGATATCTCAATGAGGTGGCCCCTTGACCCAGCCCTCGATTCAGAAGATAGCCGATCCCATATCCATGCGTATGGCGGCATTCCGTCGCGTGCTTCAAATGGAAGCAGAACGGGGACATGAGAACAAGGCCGTTGTGGGGGGGCTGGATCGGTTTCTTGACCGTTGGCGCGCTGACCTTACCGATGATGAAATCAAGGAACTCTCTACAAGCCTGACCGCCACCCTCACGCAGCGTAAGTATGACGGTTTGTCCGTTGATCAGCGCACGCGCTGGGTACATGAGGCCCTGGCGGCTTTGGGCGATCAGCAGGCGCTTCAGGAAATTAAAGCGGAGCAGGTGCCTGCTGAAAAGCCTCATTCGACTAAACCTCAACCGGCCAAGCAGGCGAAACCTGGCGTTGCAAAGCCTGTGTCTCCCAAGTCCCTGCCTGAAGGCCTTTCCTTGGACTCTGCGCCCATAGTAATCAAAGGCGTTGGGCCTGGGATTGCAGTGAAGCTAGAGGTTTTGGCCATTAAGGACATCAGAGGGCTGCTCTATCATTACCCTAGCAGGCACCTGTCAGTATCTCAGGTAGCGAACCTCCCCCAAGGTGAAGAAACCGCCATTGTGGGGTCTGTGTGGGATGTAGGAACACTGCGGATGGGCAAGGGTGGCTCGCTCCAATCCACGGAAGCGGTTCTGGGCGATGAGACCGGCAACATCCGAGTCCTCTGGTTCAACCAGCCCTACGTGGCAAGGTACGTGCGCCCGGGCAATCGCCTTTTAGTGAATGGCTACTTCCGGGGGTATCGCGGCCAGCCAACCTTTGAAGCGAACGGATACGAGGTTGTCCAAGACAACGAAGATAGGATTGCCCCCGGCAGCCTGCTACCTATTTATCCCGCCACCAAGGGCATGCCACAACGCACCCTACGTCGAATCATCAGCAACGCGTTGGACGCTTGGCTTCCCAGACTCGCCGACCATTTACCGGAGGCTGTGCTTCAGCGTCAAAGTCTCCTCAGTGTGACGACAGCTCTCCGCGACTACCACCAACCCGGTTCTCCCGAGGCAAAGGCATCAGCACGATACCGGCTGGCCTTTGACGAGATGTTCATTCGTCAGATATTCATGCTGTCCCGGAAACATGAATGGCAATCCGAACGTGCAGCGAAACTCACCACCGTCAAGGCGGTAATGAGTGAATTTATCGCCGCACTACCCTTCACGTTGACCAAGGCACAATCAAGAGCACTGAAAGAAGTGCTTGCGGATATTGCCGCTGATGTGCCGTCGCGTCGGCTTGTAGAAGGAGAGGTTGGCAGCGGAAAGACTGTCGTCGCCTTGGCCGCTATGCTCAACGCCGTGGCTCACGGGCATCAGGCTGCCATCATGGCACCCACAGAGATACTGGCTCAGCAGCACTTTGAAACAATCTCACGGCTCTTACAAGGCATGAGCAGACCCATCAACGAACCAAACAATCTGGTTGTGGAGATGGACTCCATGTCGAAGCCTATGGCTATCGGGTTGATGCTAGGCAGTCACACGAAACGCCAGAAGGACGATATGAAGCGGCGAATGGAAGAGCACGCCGTGGACATCCTGGTAGGTACGCACGCAATTATTCAAGGCGATGTGAACATCCCGGACCTCGCCCTAGCGGTGGTGGACGAGGAACACAGATTTGGCGTTGCACAGCGTGGAGCACTAGGAGGGAAGGGGCAACGGACGCACTTGATTAGCATGTCAGCTACACCCATCCCTCGCAGCCTGGCTCTGACATTCTACGGCGATATGGATATCTCCATTATTGACGAACTCCCTCCGGGAAGGAGCCCCAGCCAAACGAAATGGTTGCGGCCCGACCAACGGGAGCAGGCCAACAGATTTATCCGGAAAGAAGTTGCAGCGGGGCACCAGGCGTTTGTGGTCTGCCCACTCATTGATGAATCTGACTCTCTCCAGACAAGCGCGGCAGTAGAGGAGTATAGGAAGCTCTCAGAAGATGTCTTCAGTGACCTCAGTGTCGGACTCCTGCACGGCAGAATGAACCTGAAGGAAAAGACAGCGGTAATGGAGCGGTTCCGTGCAGGGGACATTCAGGTGCTAGTCTCCACTCCAGTTGTGGAGGTGGGCGTAGACATCCCCAATGCCACCGTCATGATGGTTGAAGGTGCTGACCGCTTTGGACTATCCTCGCTCCATCAGCTGCGTGGTCGCGTCGGGCGTAGCGATGCCCAGGGCTATTGCATCTTGATGTCTGAACATCCATCTGAAGATGCCCAAGCGCGGCTGTCTGTGATGGAACGGGAGTCCGATGGATTCCGTGTGGCGGAGGAAGACATGAAACTGCGTGGCCCTGGTGAGTTGACTGGGACACGACAGAGCGGCGTGCCCGACATGAAACTGGCAAGCCTTCAAGACACCCAACTGCTATCAGCGGCAAGGGAAGAAGCCACCGCTGTCCTTACCCGTGACCCAAGGTTAGAGTTGCCAGAGCATACGCTATTGGCCGAGGCCTTGTATCGCCTGACCGCGAGGGTTGAGGAAGAAACAGTAGATACGCCGACAGCGAAGGGCAAGTCTCGCGCATAGTGAATTAGTTGCGCTATACTTGAAAGGCCAAGATTCCCAATGACCTTATCCTGATTTGCGGGATGAGGCCATTGTATTTTTAGCGGCGGCGAATACCCGCTGCGAGGTATGAATAACAATGCATCTTCGTGAGATTGTATCCATCCGTGTAGCTGAAGCCCTTACCCGCGCCCAGGTAGAGCATCTACTGCCTACCGTGCCTGTGCCTGACGGGCTTGTTGAACGTCCTCAGAACGCAGACCATGGCGATTTTGCGAGCAGCGCCCCACTGAAACTGGCGCGTACCATGCACATGAACCCCATGGAGATTGCGCAGAAATTAGCTTCGCTCATTGGTACAGACCAGGAGATTAGCGCAGTTGATGTCGCTGCCCCTGGGTTTATCAACTTCACCCTTGCGCCGGAATGGCTCCAAGAACAGGTGAACGGGATAATCGCAGAAGGCGACGAGTTCGGATCCACTCAGGTAGGGAAGGGTCAAAAGGTCCAGGTAGAGTACGTCAGCGTTAACCCAACCGGCCCAATCCACGTTGGCCATGCCCGTGGCGCGGTGCTCGGCAGCGTGTTGTCATCAGTGTTGTCGGCAGCGGGATATGAAGTATCTCGCGAGTACTACCTGAACGACGCAGGCAATCAAATCGACCTCTTCCATCAATCGTTGTACGCACGGTATCTCCAAGCCCTGGGCAGGGATGCCGAGGTTCCAGAGAACGGCTACCAGGGCCAGTACATGGTTGAGCTTGGGCAGGAGATGGCCCAGACCCATGGTTCAACGTTTGCCGATATGTTTGAAGACGAGGGCCTTACAGCGTTGGGGGCAATCGGCATTGAGCGTATGATCCAGAACATTCAAGAAGACCTAGAAGCTTTGAGGGTAGGGTTTGACGTCTGGTTCAGTGAGACAAGCCTCTACACAGATAAGTACTACGACAAGGTAATGAAGATGCTCACGGACGGCGGGCATGTAACGCAAAGTGATGGCGCAACGTGGTTTGTCTCCACCGCATTGGGTGAGGACAAAGACAACGTGCTGGTGAAATCCAATGGTCTGCCTACGTACTTCGCCTCTGACGCCGCCTACCACTACCACAAGTTCGCAGTCCGAGGGTTCGATAAGGTTACGGACATCTGGGGTGCAGACCACCAAGGTCACATAAACAGGGTGAAGGCCGTTGTTGGCGCACTGGGCATAGACCCAGAGAAGCTCAACATTATCATTGGTCAGATGGTGGCGCTGAAACGCGGTGGAGAAACGGTGAAGGTATCAAAGCGGACAGGGGATATCATCACCCTTAAGGAGCTTGTAGAAGAAGTTGGGACTGACGCCTGTCGGTATTTTTTCCTGGCTCGTTCAGCAGACGCCCACATGGACTTTGACATGGAACTTGCGACGAAAGAATCGCAAGACAACCCCGTGTACTACCTTCAGTATGCTCATGCACGTTTGGCAGGCATCTTGCGTAACGCCACTGAAAACGGTAAAGAATTTGCACAGGGTGACGTCCATCTGCTCTCCACGCCAGAGGAATTGACGTTAATCCGCCAACTATTGATGCTCCCGGAGGTAGTGGACTCCATTGTGGATACTATGGAACCGCACCATCTACCCCACTACACTTTGGAACTGGCTACGGCGTTTCATTCCTTCTACGACCGGTGCAGGGTGATAACCGATGACGAAGCGTTGACCAGCGCACGACTCAAATTAGTTGAGTCTGCACGAATCGGTCTTGCGAGATGCTTAGCACTCATGGGGATGACTGCGCCTGAAAAAATGTAGCAGGACAAGCCCCGCCCAATGCTACGTGGTAACTATTTCGTATATCCGCCGTTTCTATGTGTGTAGCCCAATAGTAGGGGCACAATCTTCGTAGAGAATGAAGTGCAGGTGGAAGTCCTTCTGAAAGAGCGACCGCTGATAGAAGGTTAAGCAACTACTCCAGCGTTCCCTCTGCTTTGTACTGCTGCCCCAGCTCAACGTAGTGCTCGGCGTTGCGTTTGAACCGTGCCATCTGTTCCTCACTCACTACGCCCTTCACTTCTGCGGGGACGCCAACCATGAATGTGTAAGGCGGGACTTTGGCGTTCTCCTTAAGCACTGCTCCAGAAGCAATAAGGCTGAAATCACCAACCTCTGTGGTCCCACCGTTCAACACTGCGCCATTGCCAATCACCACGCTATCGCCCACTTTGTCTGCGTGGCAGAGAACGCGGTGGCCCATGACCACGTTGTCGCCAATGACAGCGCCTCGCCCGTCTGAGTGAACCGTGCTGTTGTCCTGGATACATGTGTTCTTACCAATGATAATCTTGCCAACATCGCCGCGTATGACGGTTCCGGGCCACACGCTGCTGCCAGCGCCAATCTCCACGTTGCCCACAACGTAGGCAAACTCGCTGATGAAGGCATCAGGGTGAATCACCGGAGTGAAACCGTTCCAAGATCGAATCATTCATTTCCTCTTCGCTTAAATTACACAGAATAAAGCACGAGATAACGTTGGGGTAGCATCCTTTAGCCCGGTCAGCTTGGTGAAGACGCTAGGACAGCCAAGAAAGAAACTTCCGCCACTCGTCAAGGATAGTTCTCCGCTGGAAAAGGATATAGGGATTAGGTCTTGGAGCTTTTGGCTCACTGAGTAACCGCATCCTAGTTTCTTGGGGCGTATTTCCCGCTTTACGATGGTTGCACGGCACACACGCGCTAGTGACGTTCTCTCAGACGTGAGGGCCGCCTTTGTGGTGAGGCATCACATGGTCAATAGTGAGATCCTTTGTCTTTTTGCCGCAGTACTGGCAAATGTAACCGTCTCTGAGGAACACTTCTTGTCGAGAAAGGCGGTGTTGCTGGATAGGCCGTTTCACCATGTAGATGAGCCGGATGACCGTAGGGATATCAAAGATTGCTTGAGACGTACGAAGTTCCCCTCGGCCATTCTCCAACATCTCCGCTTTTTCTCCACCTAGGAGAACGGCAGCGCGGCGGATGTTGCAGATGTTGCAGATGTTGCAGATGTTGAGAGCTTCATAATTCTGGTTCAAAAGCAACACCGGTAATTCTAAGACACTCACCGACCACCTCCCATACTCCCCGTGCCCTAACCTGACATGGCTATCATACCAAAACCGCCCCAGCCTCCCCAAGTCCTTGTCACCCCCCGCTACACACCAGTTAGTAAGCGAGTGGCGGCCAGCAACTCCTGTACCTGTTCCGGCGTTGGGGCTTCGGCGTAGATGCGCAGAAGAGGCTCTGTGCCAGAAAAACGAATTACTGACCACTGCCCGCCTTCTAGTCGGTAGCGAATGCCGTCAATCGTATCTACTCCAACGATAGCGATACCTGCAATCTGTGTTGGGTATGGTTCCTTCAGTCGCGCTTCTACGTCGGGCCTAAGTGAAGCATCGAAGACAACATCCGAGCGGCCGTAGTGGTGTGGCCCCGTCAGCGCATAAATCTCCTCCATTATCTCAGAAAGCGTCTTCCCTTTGCGCGCCACAAGGTCTAGTAAGTAAAGCGCACTGAGGACTCCGTCACGCTCAGGGATGTGTCCTTGGAAGGCGTATCCGCCGCTCTCCTCGCCTCCCATCAACGCGTTCTTCTCAACCATGACAGGGGCAATGAACTTGAACCCTACACCTGTCTCATAGACGGGAACGTCGTATCGCTCACCTAGGCGCCAGACCATGTTGCTGAGGGTCAGCGATTTGATGATTGGCCCCCGAAGGCCACGGACTTCTAAAAAATAGTAGGCAAGCAGAGCGTATACCTGAAGTGATGTGAGGTATTCCCCGGTGGCATCGATTACGCC